>CAZYVD010000102.1:0-2293 GCA_964651045.1 uncultured bacterium | reverse complement strand
TAATATAAGATTTTTCCACCTTATTTACCTGTCCGAAAATTGGGGAGCACTACATGTATCGATCCCGATATGTATTACAATTAAATAAAAAGGCCGATAATAATCGGCCTTCTTTGCTCTAATCTTAACATTTCTATTCTATTAACTTTCTCGTGTTATCCAAATCCTCATCTCTTTGTGTTTTCATCAAGGCAAGCTTTTCTACCATTTCTGAACATTTAACTGCCATCTTAATACTATCACTCCACACTCTATTTATTCTTTTATTGAAAAGAATCAAAAGGATTAATTCAGATTTTTTAAATTCTTAAAAACCTCTCTTCTTTAAAATCTACTTTCAATAGCCATTTTCCTCTTTCTTGTTATATTAAAGCATATGTCCATCGCTCCACCAAATTATGGTTATTTTAAAAAAAACTAAAGCAGTAGATGATTGTTCCAAAAGCAAAGAAAAGAAACTTTTTCTGTTTAGTCTAAATGTTATCCTTGCATTCTTTTTCCACAAATTCTCCCAATCTTAAATATCTCTCATAAAGTATTTTATATTTTTCTACTGTTTGAGGATCAGGGCAATACTCCTTTTCAAAACCACACCCCATTGCCTTCTGTGCATCTTCTATTCTTGGATATAAACCTGCTGCAGTTGCAGCAGCCATTGCACTGCCAATTGCTGTCGTCTGATCGGAGCTAGCTACACGTATCTTCATATTAAGGACATCAGATACAACCTGCATAACAAATGGAGATTTCTTTGAAACCCCTCCCAATGCTATTACCCCCTTGATCTCAATTCCCTCGGATATAAACCTGTCAACAATCCGTTTTGCTCCAAAAGAGGTTGCCTCAACAAGAGCACGAAAAATTCTCGGTGCATCTGAACCCAAGGTCAGGCCTGCGATTGCACTTTTCAAAAACTGATTGGCATCCGGCGTGCGTCTTCCATTTAACCAGTCAAGAGCCACAATGCCCGACTCGCTATCAGGAATATTTTCCGCCTCTTTCGAAAGAACACCGATAGTGTTATGAAAAATCTCTTTCTCCACTTTTTTCTTCATTTCATAATCGAGTAAACCGCTCTCCTTAAGAACATGTGTAACAGGAAACATCAATAAGCCTCTAAACCAGCTGTAAACATCACCAAATGCAGACTGCCCGGCTTCCATTCCAATCATACCAGGAATTATCGATCCGTCAACCTGGCCGCAAATGCCCTTTACGATCTTCCCATTTACCTCTTCCTTTGGAACAACCATCATATCACAAGTTGAGGTGCCCATTACTTTGCAAAGATGATACGGCTCTATTTCAGCACCAACAGCACCCATATGTGCATCTATAGCAGCCACATTGACGGATACAGACTTATCGAGCCCGAGCCTCTCTGCCCATTCGGGTGAAAGACTGCCCGCTTTATGATCACTCGTATATGTTTCAGTATAGAGCCGTCCTCGCAACTCCCCAAGTACAGGATCAAGCCTAACTAAAAAATCTTTTGGTGGAAGCCCTCCCCACGACTGGTGCCACATTGCCTTATGTCCTGCAGCACATCTACTACGCATGGCCTTAAGCGGATCTTGATTTCCTGTAAGAAGTGCAGTCATCCAGTCACAGTGTTCCATCCATGAAAAAGCCGCATTCCTCACCTCCTCATCTCTGCGAACTATATGAAGAATCTTTGACCAGAACCACTCAGCCGAATATACACCTCCTTCATATTTTGTATAATCCTCACCTCCCCAGTTGTGGGCAAGATTGTTGATCTCTTCTGCCTCCTCCACAGCAGTATGATCCTTCCACAGCAGAAACATTGCATTCGGATTTTCCCTGAAATCATCCCTCAGGGCAAGTACCACTCCATTGCGATCAACAGGTGCTGGAGTGGAGCCAGTAGTATCTATGCCTATTCCGACAATCCTTCTGGCAACTCCGTTGGGTGCAGAAGCAACCGCCTCTTTAATAGAAGTTTCCATGGCTTCAATATAGTCTAAGGGATGCTGTCTGAACCGATTTTTTACTGGATCACAATACATTCCCTTCTTCCAGCGCGGATATTCACAAACCGAACTGCTGATCTGTTCACCATCAAAAGCATTAACAATGATACTGCGTACCGAATCGGTACCAAAATCGATCCCAATTACAAATTTATCCCGACTCATCTCATCTCCATGATTTTGTGCAGTAAACATTTTTAAGATACAAAAACACAATTTACAAGTCAAACTATTATCCTTGACATTGAATGACCCCCATTTTTCAAGTCCATTTCAAATCGAGAGTTAATTGATCTGAA
>CAZYVD010000101.1:0-2378 GCA_964651045.1 uncultured bacterium | reverse complement strand
AAGCAAATTCTTCAATGAAATTGTGACAGAGGTTTATCTGGGAACACCTATTGAAGAAGCGATTGACAAAGCAATAAAATATGGTGTATCTCCTGCTTTAAGCAAAATATTGGAAGAGATTAAAACATCTCTTAAGACTGGTGCGGATATTGAAAAAAGCCTGAAAGCAACACTTGACGATCTTACAAAAGAACATGTGATACAGATAAAGGCATATGGAAAAAAGCTCAGCCCAATCTCTATGTTCTACATGATTGGAGGAACCATACTGCCTTCAATCGGAAGCGCTTTATTGGTAATTGCATCAGGGTTTTTACCGGGTTTCATTGAACAGATTGATTGGAAGATACTGGGTGCTCTTGCAATATCGATATTGGCAGTACAATTGTTCTTCATATTACTATTCAAATCTGTAAAACCAACGGTGATGACCTGATGAAGAATGGCAGGCTTCTTTCTAATATGGGAGAAATGCTCATCCCTCTGAAGATCAGAAACAGCCTTCACAGCTATCTGAAAAAAGCAGGCATAATGAATGTGCCTTATGCGTTGTTTGGTATCACTCTTATTGTCTCTGTTGCAGCGAGCATCTTCCTTTACATTAGGTTTGTTCTTTCTTTTCTTGCCCAGAATCCAATATTTTTGTTGGTGGGTTCTCCTTTGTTTTTTGTATTATTTGTAAGTGCCATACTCTTGACTGTGCTGATACTGCTCTGGGTATATGTTGACATTAAGATGTTCAGGAGGACTGTGGAGATTGAGAGGGTTCTTCCTGATTTTTTAGAAGAGGTCTCAGTTAATTTGCGCGCGGGGATGAGCTTTGACAAAGCCCTTTGGAATTCCGTAGAGTCAGAGTATGGAGTTTTGGAAAAAGAGATTGAGATTGTGGCAAAAAAGGTCATGACCGGAGAAGACACATCTGAAGCACTAAAAGAATTCTCATCCAAATACAACTCACAGATACTTGAGGAATCCATTGATCTCCTAATAATAGGAATCAAATCCGGTGGGGAGATATCTGATCTCATAGATCGTGTTGTTGAGAATGTTAAGACCGCAACTTTCCTCAAAAAAGAACTAGTGGCGAATGTCATGAGCTATGTCATATTCATATCACTCATTGCAGTGATAATCTCTCCTACTCTCTTTGCTCTATCCTATAATTTGATGCTCATCATCCAGGGATTAGGGCAGAAATTGGCATCTTCCGGTCTTGACCTCGGGGTAGAATTCGGGAAAGAGCTTATCAAGAAACAGGATTTTGTGAATTATTCCCGGGTGAGTATCTTTTTTATTTCAGCTGCATCATCCGCAATCATCGCTGATTTGCGGGAGGGGAGTATCAAGGGAGGAATAAAATACGTTTTTTTCTTTACATTGATAGCATTTGTGGTCTATAATATAACCCTTGGAGTATTCACTGCGATTTTCGGACACATGGTATAACGGGAGCACTCGGGGAATTCTCCTCGCGAAAAAACCCTAGTTTAATGTTCTATTGTAGAAAGATTTAAATAGGTGTTTTAGGTAGTCTTATAAGTAATCATTGTTAAAAATTGAGGTGCTGCATATGAAGAAAAAATCTCAGATAGCCATGGAGACCCTTATGGTCTATGGTATAGCCATTCTTATTGTGATGCTTGCAATCGGCGCACTTATTTATTTTGGTGTGCTCGATCTGGGGAGTTATCTGCCTGATAAATGTACTATTGTGGGTGCAGAGATGTCCTGTGAGACGTTTGAGATAGGAAAAACAAATGATCTCAAGATGGAAGTCCAGAATCTTATGGGTAAAAATATTGACTATATGGAACTCATTTCATGTGTTGAAACTGAGGTAAATGATAGGGGAGCTATCTTAGTATCCGGTGAATGCGGTAGTGCTGATGCCGAGACGTTTAGTGATCCGGATGGAAATCTACTGGTTGAGGCTGATGCAGTAGAGAGCTTGCTGAATGGCGAACTTGGTTATGTTGAAACATATAACTGTCATGTAATTGATGAAGTGAAAACAGGAAGTAAGGTTAAACTGACCTGCACACTGGGGTATAAACTTATTGGCAGTGGATTGTCAAGGGAAGCAACTGTTAATGTAATTACTACAGTACTTGAATAAGTATGAAATTTAAAAGCACATTTTTTCTTATTTTAACTCTTTTGCTAGTAATACTTACTTCTTGTCAAAAATGTCCTGAAACATGTGATGATGGCAATTACTGCACAAAAGATTTGTGCTCAGAAGCAACGGATTATTCCTGTGTACATGAGCCCATAGAAGATTGTCATTGTGGAAACGGAGAGTGCGAAGAAGATTTGGGAGAGAATAAATGCACTTGTGAAAGAGATTGTGGGAAGTGTAAAGGAGAAGTTTCAGATTT
>CAZYVD010000100.1:0-3138 GCA_964651045.1 uncultured bacterium | reverse complement strand
ATCAAATTTGCAATATCAAAACCAATAACCGACATCCTCTCAGGACTCTTTCCCATTGCCAATCTATAATCATCTCTTAATCGATAAAATCTGTAATTAGATGGATCAACATAGTAGTTGCTGAGGAAAAATACTCCATCAATATATTTTCTATGCTCCTTTAATACTTTTTCGTCATACCAGAACGCCCCTCCAAATATTTTCGCAGGGATATTGTAATAGGCAAGTTGTGTGGCAACATATTTTATGTGTTCAGTATATATTGGCAGGAATATTCCGTCTATTGATGTAACAGCAAGATCGGTAGAGTCGACCAGATCCTCTATCGTCTGATTTACATAGAGTGCATCCGTCCTGTTCGCATACTCCTCCTCATCCCACTCTTCTTCCGGAACAATTACTATTAAAGAGTCTTCGATCATCCTCTTGATTCCTTCCTCCCTTATGGCCTTCAACTGTGTACCGATATAATTAATCCAGTCTTCGGCTCCTTCATAATACCACTTCTCTATTACTATTTCACCACCGAGCCTTTGGACCTCATCCACAAATCCCTGTCTCATCGATTCTCCATACTTTCCTTCTGGTGCAAGTATGGCGAACTTGTTTAGTCCAAGCCCCTTCACTCCATATTCTGCTAGCATCTTTGATCTCATTCTTAGATTCGTACATGTCTGGAAAATATAATCTCCTATTAAGGTGAGATCGTCGAGTGTAGAGGTTGGAGCAATGAGCGGTACACCATTCTCCTGGGCAATCCCAGCAATCGCAACCGTAATATCGTCCTCAATTTCACCAATCAGGGCAACTACCTCTTCATCACTACAGAGCTGCTGAGCTGCCAGCACTGCTCTCAGAATATCTGCTCTCGAATCACGAACAATCAATTCTGCTGTTGCAGTATCTGCCTTGTTATAGACATCTACTGCATATTGAAGCCCCTCAAGCAGCTTTTTGCCCTGCTCTGAGAGTGGGCCGCTCAGAGGAAGAATTACTCCAATCTTAATAAGATTCTTACCCTCCTCCTCAACCCTTTTGAGAAGCCTCCTTACCTGAAGTGCATATTGGCTATCTGGAAAACTATTTAAAAATTCTTTTAGCATAATCTCAGCAGAATGGAATCGCTTATCTTTCATCTCCTTCCGGGCAAATTTCATTGCAACCGCAGCCTTGGACTTTTCTCCGGAAACCTCATTAAAAAGATCGCGAAAATCCTCCCTCCCAAGGCAGTAATCCATAATATCAGAAGAGAGTCTTGCTGCCTTTTTCTTGAGTTGTAATTCTGCTACACCACCGACCACATCTAAGAGTTCTCTTACACAATCCTTATACTTTTTCTGACGGTATAGCACTGTTGCAATGCCATACTTTGCGTCGTCACAGTATTTGCTTTGGGGATAATCTTTCAGTATTCTTTTAAAGATTTTGTATGCAGAGTCATATTTTTTTAATTTATATAGAGCCTTTGCCTGAATCAGAAGAGATCCTGTGAGCCTGTGGTGTCCAGGATAAACCCCATCAAGAGACTCCATTGTCTTCAATGCATCTAAATAGTGACCATCCCTATATGCCTGAACACCTTGATAAAAAAGGGAATCGATCGTCTGAACATTCTGAGAAAATGCAAAAGGAGGAATTAAAAAAAGAAAAAATATCCCACTTAAAATAACAGTCAAACTTGTTCTCATTACAACTCTCCTTTTCATTCTACAGTTACGCTTTTTGCCAGATTCCTCGGTTGATCAACATCACATCCTTTCAAAACAGCCGTATGATATGCCAGAATTTGAAGAGGAATCGCTGTAAGAAGAGGGGTTAAACACTGAATTGTATGAGGAATCTCAATGACACAATCTACCTTCTTTTTGACAACATTATCATCTTCAAAAACTACAGCTATTACCCATCCCCCACGCGCCTTTATCTCCTCGATGTTACTTAAGATCTTATCATATACTGAATCCTTTACTGCTATTATGACTACTGGCATATTTTCATCGATAAGTGCAATAGGGCCGTGCTTCATCTCTGCTGCAGGGTATCCCTCGGCATGAATGTAGCTTATCTCTTTCATCTTTAAAGCACCCTCTAATGCAACCGGGTAGTTGTATCCCCTGCCAAGATAGAGTGCATTATGTTTATCTGCCATTGTTCTGGCTATATCTTTTATCTGATCCTGTTTTTGTAAAATTCTATTTATCTTATCTGGGATCTCGACAAGCTCCTGAGTTATCATCCTCCCATCCTCTGCCGCAAGATGTCCCATCCTTCCAAGTATAGTGGCCATCATAGTTAAAACCACAACCTGAGAAGTAAATGCCTTGGTTGAAGCAACACCTATCTCTGGCCCGGCATGAAGATAGACTCCTGCATCGGTCTCACGCGCTATGGAACTTCCTACAACATTGCACAGTCCAAGAGTGAGAGCACCCTTGCACTTTGCCTCACGTACGGCAGCCAGAGTATCGGCAGTCTCTCCTGACTGACTTATTGCCAGTACAACATCGTTCTTATCTATTACAGGATTCCGATACCTGAACTCAGAAGCATATTCCACCTCGACATGAATCTGTGCAAGCTGCTCTATTAGATATTCTCCTATGAGTGCCGCATGCCATGAAGTACCGCACGCTGTTATTATCAAACGTGATGAATCTCTCAATCTATCCCAGTATCCCTCAAGACCACCTAATTTTGCATTCCCCTCCTCCAGTAAAATCCTTCCGCGCATCGAATCTGCCATCGTCCTCGGCTGTTCAGAGATCTCCTTCAACATGAAATGCGGATAACCCTCCTTCTGAATCTCATTTAAATCAAAAGGTAACTTCTCAACAGATTTTGAAACCTTCTTGTCCTGAAGAGTCCTGACCTGAGTCTCATCTCTGCCTATTATTGCCATTTCATCATCTTCCAGATAGATCACGTCTCTTGTGTGCTCTACCACAGCCGATCCATCTGAACCTATATATGTCTCTCCATCTGCTATCCCAATAACAAGAGGGCTTCCCCTTCTTGCAACAAGAAGGTAATCGGGCTGAAGTGAAGAGAGTACTATAATCCCAAAGGTTCCCTGTACCAGCCGAAGCGATTTCCTGAATGCATTAATAAGATCTCCCTTGTAAAACATCTCTATAAGAT
>CAZYVD010000099.1:0-3146 GCA_964651045.1 uncultured bacterium | reverse complement strand
AAAAATGACATCAAAAACTTGACTCAAAATTTCAAATTATTGCTAAATAAAAAGGTTTAATTAAACCAGAGACTAACTCGATGCTGAATTATTCTGGGCATATCTTAATGTTCCATCTTTAATAACAAACTTTATAAAATTTAATGTACCGTAATAAGGAATCTGCTCAAAATTCTCAAGCTCTAAGCATACAATATCAGCTTTTGCTCCCTTCTTAATTCTACCCCTATCGCCTAAATCCAGCATTCTTGCGGGATTCTCTGTGAATGAATCGAGCAGTAAATAGGGGTTAGAAATTCTGTATCGTAAAACTGCCAGGGTAAGAATGAGTTGAGGTGATAAAACAGGCGAAGAGCCAGGATTAAAATCAGTCGCTAAAACAATTCTTGAGGGAATATTTAACAACTGGTGAATCTGACCAATGTTTTCTGAAAAAACAAAACTCTCTGCTGAAGGCAAAAAAACTGGATAAAGATTTTCGTTCTCAGCAATCAATACAGCATCCTTCTCGGATAAGACCTCCAGATGATCCACATGACGGACACCAAGCTCACTGGCAAGCTCAACACCTCCAATATCATGAATCTGATTTGTATGTATGCCTACACGATACCCAGCATGGAGAGCCCGACTGATTAAGAATTCCCCTTCCTCTATATCAAAAACTCCTTTTTCTAAAAAGATATCGAACCAATCTGTATATTCCCGGAATTGTGGAATCATCTGGTTTGCAACTAAATCGATATATTTTTCTCTGGAAATGTCTCTCGGAACAGTGTGCACTAAAAATGTCGGTATGATATCTATAGGATGGAGATCATTGAGACGGTTGATTACAGCAAGCATTTTTTTTTCAGTTTTATAATCCAACCCGTAGCCTGATTTGATCTCTATAGTAGTTGTACCAAAGCTCAGAGCTTTATCCAGAAATTTTAACCCATTCTCAATTAAAACCTCTTCTGAAACAGAGCGGACAGCTTTTACAGTACTGTAAATTCCACCGCCTTTTTCCATAATTTCCATGTAAGAGTACCCTCCTGCACGGAGATAGAGTTCGTTCTCCCGTGAACCGCAAAATAAAAGATGCGTGTGTGAATCTACAAAACCAGGAACGGCAATCGTATCGGAACAGTCTAATATAGATGCGCTTTCAAGAGCACTCTTTCCATAAATTCTTAGAATGTCCTCATAGGCGGCAATCTCTTGAATTATACCATCTTTAATTAATATTGAAGGAGGTTTTTCAGAAGAAACTCTGTAGATTTTTTTTATATTTTTTAAGAGTAAAGTAGACATCATACTGGTTTCTATTATACACATTTTCAACATGAATGTCAAAGGCTATGCCACTTTTTATCGGCAATTAGCTCTGTCCTTCATGAGGGAGGATAACTCAAAAAACCAACATTGTCAGAATCCTAACCTTTAAATTCATTAATCATTATTCCCTTTTCCCTGGCTACTTCTTTTGCCTTTTCATATCCCGCATCTACATGTCGGGCAATACCAATCCCGGGATCTACAGTTGTAACTCGCTCTAAACGTTTATCCCTTGCTTCTGTCCCATCAGCTACAATGACCATACCAGCATGAAGAGAATATCCAATGCCAACACCACCTCCATGATGAAAACTAACCCAGCTTGCCCCATTAACACTGTTCAGGGCAAAATTGAGAAGAGGCCAATCAGCAATGGCATCGCTGCCGTCTAACATGCCTTCTGTTTCTCTATTGGGCGAGGCTACTGAACCGCAGTCCAGATGGTCCCTGCCAATTACAACAGGTGCTTTCACCTCTCCCTTTCGCACAAGATCATTCATGCGAAGTGCAAATTCAGTCCGCTCACCGTAACCGAGCCAGCATACACGGGCAGGCAACCCAAGGTGAGGTATTTTTTTACTGGCCAAATCGATCCATCTTACAAGTGATTTATTCTCCGGGAACATTTCAAGAACAAGTTTATCGAGTCGGTCAATATCCTGAGGATCACCAGAAAGTGCAGCCCATCGGAACGGTCCTCTCCCCTCACAGAATAGGGGACGTACATAGGCAGGAACAAACCCAGGATATTTAAAACTTCCATCAGAATTTCTGATATTCACTCCTGCTATTTCAGCCTGAGCTCGAAGATTGTTACCGTAATCAAAGGTAACAGCACCCATACTCTGCATTTTTAATATTGCTTCTTCGTGCCTTGCAATTGTATCCAGCGAACGTTTTTTGTACTCTTTTGGATCTTTATTCTTGAGTTCATCAAGTTCCTTCAAATCTCCAATGGGAACATAATCGAGGAGATTGTGAGCTGGAGTTTGATCTGTGAGAATATCAGGCACAATGCTGTTTTCCACTAACCATTGATGGACTTCACCAGCATTGCCAACAAGACCAATAGAAAGCGGCTCACCTTTTTTCTTGGCTTCTTCGAGCCATTTCACAGCTTCCTCTACATCACCGGTCATCCTATCACAGTAACCCTCTTTAACCTTTCTTTCTATTCTTTCGGGTCTAACCTCAACATCAAGAATAACTGCCTCATTCATTGTTCCTGCTAATGGCTGAGCTCCAGACATTGCTCCCATTCCTGCAGTCAAAATAAATTTTCCTTTGAGAGAATCAACTCCAAAATCCTTTCTTCCTGCGGCAGCAAATGTTTCGTACGTGCCCTGAATAATCCCCTGGGTCGCAATATATATCCAGCTTCCAGCAGTCATCTGGCCGTACATAATCAATCCCATCTCATCGTACTTATCAAAATTCTCCGAAGTTGCCCAGTGGGGAACTATGTTGGAATTGGCAATTATTATTCTTGGTGCATCAGGATGAGTTGGAGCAATATAAACAGGCTTGCCGGATTGGACGCAGAGTGTGTGGTCTTCATCTAACTCTTTTAGAATATCGACTATTTGAGAATAAGCAAGCCAATTTCTCGCAGCCCTACCACTACCACCATAAACAATAAGCTCTTCAGGCATCAAAGCTACTTCAGGATCCAGATTATTCATAAGCATGCGCATCGCAGCTTCGGTATCCCAATTCTTACAATTGAGCTTTGTACCTCTCGGCGCTCGTATAGGTCCTTTTGGCCTATATTCGTAGTACATTGGCCTTGACATTTTTACGCCTCCTATTCAAAATAAAACAAAAAG
>CAZYVD010000098.1:0-3546 GCA_964651045.1 uncultured bacterium | reverse complement strand
CTTAAAATCCCTTGTCCCTCTGGGACGTGCCGGTTCGATTCCGGCTCCCGGTACTGATTTGAATAGAAGGGATTAATGCCCACCAGACGGTGGGTTTTTTAATTGTAACTAAGAGGGGTCTGAATGAGGAGTGCTGTTATTTTCGATATGGATGGCGTCATTGTGGACAGCGAGCCTGCTCACATAAAGGCTGAAATGGAAACTCTATCACCATTTGGAATAGAACTGAAAGAGGAAGAGCTTCGGGATTATATGGGAAGAAGCTCAAGAGTGCTGTTTCGAGATATTATTAAAAAATATGAGTTGAACACAACTTTTGAGAAGATATATAGTGTGCACAAGAGAAATCTTTTAAGGCTCTATCAAGATGAGGTTGGCCTGATTGAAGGTGTTGTGGTTTTTATCGAACGCCTCTTAAGATCAGGATTTATTCTCGCGCTTGCTTCCAGTTCCGATAGAGAGATAATAGATTCTGTTCTGAATAAATTCAATCTTAGGAGATTTTTCAGCACAGCAGTAAGTGGAGAGGAGATAGAGAGAACCAAACCAGACCCTGAGATATTTCTGGTGGCATCAGAGAGGCTCAGAGTAGATCCAGCATCTTGTGTTGTAATCGAAGATTCTTATGCTGGTGTTAAGGCTGCAAAATCTGCTGGAATGTTTTGTGTGGGATTTCGGAGTAAACACAGTCTTAACCAGAATCTGAGCATTGCCGATATACTTATAAACTCCTTTGATGAATTGAGTGTGGAGGAGTTGGCTGCCATTACCAATGGTTATCAAAATAAAAAAGGATTGTAAAGCTATGAAGATAAATGAGATTCCATTGAAAAAAATCGAGAGAGATCTTTTTTTTAGATTCTCCTCACCCCTTCCTCTTGAGGCTTTAAAGCGATCAGTAAGGGAGAGTGGTATTACAAATCCTCTATTTCTTGTTCCTTCAAATAGCGGCTACAGAATCGTCGCTGGATTCAACCGATTCAGGGTGGCAGAAGAGTTAAAAATGAAAAGTGTTCCGGCATGGATCTTTTCGGATAGAGTTCCTCTCGAAAGATCTTTCTATATGGCTGTTTTAGAGCATCTCGTTTGCAGGAACTTGAATATGGTGGAAAAGGCAAGAATAGTCAGAATCTTAAAAAGGATAGGGTGTAGTGAGGAGTATATGAAGGAATTTTTCCTCCCACTCCTCGATATACCCGAGAATCGAGTAGTGATCGAAGAGATTGAGAACATCCTGTCATATCCAGATTCTGTGCAGAATTATATAGAGAGATACAATCTTTCTTTAAAGATGTCCCGGATGTTTAAGGAAATGAGTAGTGAGGAGCAGGAGCTATTTATTGAGATTGCAGATCTTCTTCAGATAAGAGGTGTAGAACTTTCAGAGATAGTGACTATGTGCAGCGAGGTCTCTAAAAGAGAAGGGATTTCTGTTCAGAGGGTTGTAGCGGATCTGTCTCTGCTTAAAATTTGCAGGTGTGATGAGATGAACAGACAGGAAAAGATCGATACTATAAAGAGAGGATTAAAAGAGAGAAGATTTCCAAATCTTTTCAAATGGAATGAACAGTTGAACAAGTTGAGGAAAGGAATGACTCTTCCTCATAATGTGGAATTATCGTGGGACAGTCAGATGGAGAGGCCTGGTGTGGAGCTTAAGTTGAGGTTGGTCTCTATGAGTAATTATAATGATTTCAAAGAGTGGATTTCATCTGGCAGGATCAAGGAGAATCTGAACAAAATGATCGAGATATTGGCAGGTGTTGAATAGGATTAGAAAAATATATGTAGACAGCAGTGTTGTTGAGGATAAGTTAACGATAAGGGTACTTGAGAGAGCAGGAGACCTACCCGTTAGAGTAGTAGATAAGAGTGATTTTACTAGATATCTTTCCGATGTAGATATTTCAAAGGGAAAGCAAATTCTATTCATAACTTCAACTGAGGGGGATCTGGTCAGGCCATGCCCTGGAACTCTTTCCCCATATCTGTGCTGCAGATATACAACGATCAACAATCAGATCCACTGCCCAATGGATTGTACATACTGCATACTTCAGGATTATCTTGACAGGCCGTATCTGCTGCTTTATACAAATACAAATGATCTTTTTAAGAGTGTTGATAAGAATCTTATGGACCAGCCGGGTCGATTTTTCAGGTTTGGCACTGGAGAGCTTACAGACAGTCTTGTTCTCGATAGTCTGACACTCCTGTCACAGGATCTGTCTCTATTTTTTTCTACAAAGAGAAACTGTTTGATCGAGTTCAAGACAAAGACAGATTGTGTTAAGAATTTAGTAGAGAATCCTCAAAAAAATGTGGTTGTCTCGTGGTCATTAAATCCTCAGAGTATTGTGAATAGGGAGGAATTTTTTACTTCGAGTCTTGAAAGCAGACTCGAAGCTGCAAGGATGTGTCAGGAGAGGGGATTAATGCTCGGGTTTCATTTCGATCCGATTCTTTATGTTCCTGATTGGGAATCTCTTTATCAGAGTGTAATTGATGAGCTTTTCTCCCGTATAGATCCGGCCAGTATTGTGTGGATCAGTCTTGGTACTCTGCGGTATCCACCTAATTTGAAAAAAGTAATTCAGAAACGATTTCCAAAAACGAAGATTATCTATGAAGAGATGATTCGAGGTCTTGATGGAAAGATGAGGTATATCAGACCCCTGCGTACTGCAATGTTCAGGAAGATTTACGAATTGATCAGAGGGTATTCTGATGATTTATTTGTTTATCTCTGTATGGAGCCTCCGTGGGTCTGGGATGATGTTATGGGTTATCATCCAGAATCCAATGAGGAGCTTGATCTTTGGTTTGCCAGGAGTCTGTACAAACGTTTCCCCCGGCTGAACATGGATGAACCTGCCGGAGATGCATATAAATGATATAATGAAAAATCTATCTAAGAGTTAAAAAGGGATAGGCGACAAAATTTTGTTTCCTATCCCTTAATGATTTTAAGGACACCTCTAATCTTTGGTTAAGGTCAGACGTCAGGTCCTTTCATTTCTATTTCTTTGCTGGCTTATACTTTACGTCACTAAATGCGAGTATTGGATAGAATATGAATCCAAGAAATAGAAGTCCAAAGCCGAAACCTGTCCCTTTACCAAAGTTTTTGGCAATATCAAATATGATCATTATTTGTACTACAATGTTGATAATTGGTACTAAAAAGAGAAGAAGCCACCATCCAGGGCGCTGAGCAATCTTTAGTAACAGGTACATATTGTAGAATGGAATCAAAATTCCCCAGCCTGGCTGGCCAGCCTTTTCAAAAATTCTTCAGTATACATAGATGTAGAAGATTGTAATCGCAATGTAGATAATGATAATAAAAGGACTAAAAAGTGCACTGCTGCCTGAACCTGAAAAATTCTCCATGATCTCTCCTCCCTATACAATTAAAAGGATTTTAATATTTCAATAATAGATAATAAAATATTAAAATGCAAGATATTTATACTTTTTTTATTAAATTTCTGAACTTTGGCAAAAATGAATCATAGAGCTAATTTCAATTGTTTAGAATTTGCC
>CAZYVD010000097.1:0-4253 GCA_964651045.1 uncultured bacterium | reverse complement strand
TTTATTCAAATCAAGTGGTACATGTTCACTCCTAAAAGTGCAAAAGTGCAGTATTAATATAAAAATAAATATATTTACCCTCATGCAGAAAAGCGATATTAGAAATTTTTGTATAATTGCTCACATAAACCACGGCAAGTCTACTCTTGCTGACAGAATACTAGAAGCCACAAACACGATCTCTCCACAATCCATGATCGATCAGGTACTCGATGATATGGACCTTGAACGGGAAAGAGGGATCACAATCAAGGCTCATGCAATAACCATGTACCACAAAACAGATGACGGAAGAAAATATCATCTGAATCTCATCGATACTCCAGGTCATGTTGACTTTTTGTACGAGGTATCCCGTAGCCTTGCTGCCTGTGAAGGGGCACTTCTTCTTGTAGATTGTTCTCAAGGCATAGAGGCTCAAACTGTAAGCAATGTATATCTTGCTCTGGAAAATGATCTGACAATAATTCCGATAATCAACAAAATCGACCTTCCAAATGCACAGATCGAAAGCACGAAAAAACAGATCGCAGAACTGCTCGGAATTGAACAGGATGAAATCATTCAGGTAAGCGCAAAACACGGGACAGGAATCGATCGGGTCTTGGATGCAATAATCAAAAAAATACCGCCTCCCTCTGGGGACAGTCAGGCCCCACTCAGGGCCCTAATCTTCGATTCTGTGTTCGATTACTATCGGGGAGTCATTGCATATATCAGAGTTGTCGATGGTCAGATCAGAAAAAATCAATCGATAAAGTTTTTTTCGAGTGGAAAGAGTTTTGAAGTCCAGGAGGTCGGACTGCTACAATTTCACCGCCATCCATTAGAGTGCCTCAGAACAGGAGAGGTTGGATATCTTATAGCAGGTGTAAAAAACATAAAAGATGCTAGAGTAGGTGATACCATTACATCTACAGAAGATCCCGCTCCTTTACCGCTTCCAGGGCTCAGAGAAATCAAACCAATGGTCTTCTCAGGACTCTATCCTGCAAATGCTGAAGACCTTGAGGAACTGAAAAGTTGTCTTGAAAAGTTACAGCTAAACGATGCTGCTCTTACAATTCAGCCTGAAAATTCTGCTGCTCTTGGTTTTGGATTCAGAGTTGGTTTTCTTGGACTTCTCCATATGGAGATTATTCAGGAAAGACTCGAAAGAGAGTACGGACAAAACATAATCACTACAATACCAAATGTTGAGTATCGAGTCACACTAAAAAGCGGAGAAACAAAACTCATCGAAAATCCATCGCAGCTTCCCTTTGCAGGAGATATAAAAAAAATTGAGGAGCCATATATATCTGCTCAAATAATAGTACCAGATCAGTTTATCGGCAACATCATGAAGCTCTCCCAGAATAGAAGGGGTATATATAAGAATACAACCTATATTGACTCTTCTTTAGTTTCGATCCAGTATGAATTCCCTTTGTCAGAAATAATATTCGACTTCTATGACAAGCTGAAAACCCTCTCAAAAGGATATGGCTCTTTCGATTATGAGTATCTCGACTTCAGAGAATCTTATCTTGTAAGAGTCGATATTCTTATCAATGGTGATCCTGTAGATGCATTATCGATGATCGTGCATAGAGAAAAAAGTTATGTGTGGGGACAAAAAATGTGTCAGAAATTAAGAGAACTCATTCCCCGTCAACTGTATGAGGTGGCAATTCAAGCAGCAATAGGATCAAGGATAATCGCACGGGAGAGTGTAAAACCTCTTCGTAAAAATGTAACTGCAAAATGTTATGGTGGTGATATAACACGAAAAAGAAAACTTCTTGAGAAACAGAAAGAGGGAAAGAGACGTATGAAACAGGTCGGCAAAGTAAATATTCCACAAGAGGCTTTCCTTGCAATACTTAAAATAAAATAAAAGAACTGGAGATTGTCATGAACAGAAAAAAATACAACAAACAGGAGAAAGTGTCCAGAAAAAAGGGAGAAGATACAAAGGAGTTTATCAAATCTCTTTTGATAGCAGTTGCTATTGCCCTTGCCATAAGGGCCACGGTTATCTATCCCTTTACAGTACCAACCTCATCAATGGAGAACACGATACTCGTTGGAGATTTCATATTTGCCAACAAATTCGTGTATGGCATACGCACTCCCGACTGGATAGGAATACCATATACAAGAATCGGATTCAAAATTCCATTTTTTAGGACACCTGGATTCCGCAAACCTCAACCTGGCGATGTTGTAATATTCAAATATCCAAGAGATGACTATGAACATTATGTAAAAAGATGTGTTGCTGTAAGCGGCGATACTGTGGAAATCAGAAACAAGGTTGTCTATGTAAATGGAAAGATTTTTCCAAATCCACCTCATTCAAGATTTACACACAGAAGATACCCTCCAGACTTTCAACAAGGTGACATCTATCCTCCAGGAGCAGGCAACATTGACAACTATGGTCCGATAAGAATTCCTGCACCTGGAGATACATTCTCTTTTACCGACTCAAACAGATTCAAATGGTTCGAACGGTTTCAAATCATCATATATGAAGGCCATAAAATAACAGTTGATCAAAATGGAACAACCACACCTCTTACAGTTAACAATATAAACCGCTGGCATACAATAATCCATACATATCCAGCAGAAAACTTTAAAATTGACGGAAAAAAATTAACAGAAACGATCTATACTGTTAAATACCGCCAATATTTCATGCTTGGAGATAACAGAGATATAAGTTTTGACAGCCGGTACTGGGGGTTTGTTCCTGAAAGATATATTGTCGGTGAAGCTCTGATTATATGGATGTCATGGGATAAAAGAAGACCTTTCTACCAGCTTGATAAAAAAATCAGATGGAACAGGCTGCTCCGGCTTATAAGATGATAAATGTACGGAGTTTATTTACATATCCCCTTCTGCAAAGGAAAATGTCTGTATTGCGATTTCTACTCAATAAATTATAACAAAGATAAAGTCTGCAGTTTTTTAGAGGCAATTAAAAAAGAGATAATCCTCAGAACCAAAAAATTAAATACATCTCAAATCTGTGTAGATACAATCTACTTTGGAGGAGGTACGCCATCTATCCTGAGAGTAGATCAAATCAAAAAAATACTCGATACATTAAATGATGTTTTCTCAATACCCCCACAAAAAGAAATTACAATTGAAGTCAATCCCTCAAACGTATCGGACGAGATGTTCACCCAATACAGAAGAGTTGGAATAAACCGTGTCGTAATCGGGGTTCAATCGTTCGATGATGAAGAATTAAAAATGCTCGGAAGAAATCACTCTGTAAAGGATTCTGAAGCTGCTGTTAAATTAGCAAAACTCAGCGGATTCAAAAAAATCGGATTTGATCTAATCTATGGACTTCCGGGTCAAACAATAGAAAAATGGGAAAAGAGTCTGGATAGAACCATTAAATTATTTCCTTCACATATATCTACATACAGTCTCACCTGGAATAAAAATACAGTCATAGGAAGAATGATCGAAGACAATATACTTTCCACACCTGATGATGACATTGTTGCAGATATGTTCATGTTGGCAGATAAAAAACTAACTGATGCTGGCTACGAACACTATGAAATTTCAAACTTTGCTCTTCCAGGGCACCGCTGTCGCCATAATGACCGATATTGGAAATGCAAAAACTATTTTGGTTTTGGCCCATCTGCACACTCCTTTATTAATAAAAAAAGGTCAAAGAATTTATCTGACATCAATATGTATAACTACCTTCTTTTAAAGAACATACTCCCCATTGAATATGAGGAAGAAATAACATGGGAAAAACAATTAATAGAGAAAATCTCATTAGGATTGAGAACTAATGATGGGGTTCCCTTTGGATATGTTTCTCAAAACATGGATTTCATACAATTTGTAATTAGTAAAGGACTTGCATCTATAAATCATGACAGACTTACTCTTACACCAAGAGGCTTTCTTCTTGCCGATGAGATAGCTCTTAGTCTAATAATTTAAAATCGAGACTTATAATGAAAATTTAAAAGACTCGTATCTGCCTGAAAATATCACGAGCTATATTACATTGCAATAATCGAGGACGCATTAAAGAGTCATTTAAACATAAATAGTAAAAAAGATAATTTAAAAAGAACTAACCATGAAAGCACGCTTCATCTCAAAAACACAATTTTTCTCTCTGCACTATATCTGCCTGCCGTAAGCCTTACTATATAGACTCCACCACCTGACTTCATCGCTAAATATTTGTAAGTTATTGTAAATAAAAAACATCATAT
>CAZYVD010000096.1:0-4541 GCA_964651045.1 uncultured bacterium | reverse complement strand
TAAACCTATCGGGGGTTTTTATTTCGAATCTGCAAGAAATGCAAGCTGCAAGAAATAACGAAGCAAAGAGGGACAAAATATTAATTCTTGACTTGTATAAACAATTTATTTATATTCTTCAAGTAATAAATAAATTTGTGGTGATAAAATGAAAAATATTAAGATTATATCCGTTGTAGTGTTACTATTTACATCTTTGATATCGCAGCCATTTGCTCAACATAGATCAGGACAGGTCGGCCTCGGGATGTATGGTAGTAGTATCAAACTCATCGGTGGTGCAATAGACGGATCGATGATAAACTATTCGAGTGGGCTGTCAATTAAATATTCATTTTCAAAATTCCTGACAGGAGAAATAAATGCGGGTCTCGGTTGGGTACGGCCAAGAGACAGCGAATCCCATTTTCAGGTAAGTACTGTTTATAAATATAGAACTTACATATACCCATGGAGCGTAAATCTGCGCTGCAATATTTTTCCAAATGGATGGTTCGTCCCCTATATCGGCATTGGAACAGGGATCACATACTGGAATCTGCGGGATATATCTCAAGGTGAAGAATGGTTTCCAATTCCAGAATCTGGAAAGTCTGTTTCCGGAACTCAGTCAAACTTCTCGCTTTTAGCAACCGTAGGAACATCGATCTTTATCACAAAAGGTTTTGCGCTTGATTTATCGATACACTACACACATCTACTCGATCAGCGGCTGGACAACATTGGAAATGGAGACATCAATACAGGAGTTGCAGAGGTAAGGCTCGGATTCGGAATATTTTTTGGAGGTTATCTTGATTCAGATGGAGACGGAATAGAGGATAAAAAAGATCTTGATCCCTATCATAAGGAAGACTTTGACGGATTCGAAGATGAAGATGGAGCCCCCGATCCGGACAACGATAAAGACGGCATACCAGACTATCTCGACAAGGCCCCAAATCTGCCGGAGGATATCGATGGATTTGAGGATGAAGATGGTGTTCCTGACCTCGATAACGACCAGGATGGAATAAATGATACAGAAGACAAGGCTCCAAACGCACCCGAAGACTTCGACGGATTCGAAGATGAAGATGGAGTCCCTGATCTGGATAACGATAAAGACGGCATACCAGACTATCTCGATAAGGCTCCTAATCAACCAGAAACATTCAACGGCTATCAGGATGAAGACGGGGTGCCTGATGAGAAGCCCAAACCTCCAATAGTAGAATACGGCAAGCCCTTAATATTAAAAGGGGTTACTTTTCAGACTGGCAAGGCCGATTTGACAGAAAATGCAAAACGAGTACTCGATATTGTTGCAGAATCACTAATGCAATATCCTGAAATTGAAATAGAGATTAGGGGATATACAGACAGTGTCGGAAGCGCTGCATTTAATCTGAACCTTTCTCAGAGAAGGGCCGAGGCTGTAAGAGACTACCTGGTGCAAAAAGGAATTGCTCTAAAGCGTCTGCGTGCCATAGGATACGGCGAAGCAAATCCAATAGCGTCAAACAAGACTAAAGAGGGAAGAGCCAAAAACAGGAGAATCGAATTCATCCGTATTGAAAAATAGCAAAATATTTTATATCACTCTTTTGGTATCGAAGCCTTTCTAACAACTCTTATCAAAATCCATCCGATAAAACAGCCTATGATGTAATAGGGAAAATCCATCCATACAAAACTGGAGCCTATTAATGTCCTCCCAATAAATGTTGATCTGATAACTTCAAGAAAATGGGGATGCCACAATTGAGTAAACTCAAGAAGTGACGTTATTAAAAATACCCACAAGGCAATCCAAAACTCAGATGATGTAGGAAAAACAAATACAACAGCAAGACACCAGAAAATCTCATACAGTATTCCGCCGCAGTAGTTATTAAACCAGAAGGAGCCTGGACCACTATAAAATTTTGATGCAAACCCGAGTGGTATAACAGCAGATAGAAGAATAAAAATTCTAATACGAAAGCCAGTTAAAAGACTTATTATTTTTTTAGAGTCTCTCATCTTCTAAGCAATATGAGTATTCCTGCCGCAATTGCCAACAAGTCCAGAATAAATCCAAAATAAGGAATATTTACATAGATAAAAGGAGCCAACCCCCTCAAGATAAGCCAGATAGAGAGCAGGATAATCCCAAGGCTCTTTGTTAATTTAACCGATCCAACAACAAGCAACAGACCAGCGATGAGTGCAAAAAGAGGAATAATGTTTGATAACAGAGAAATGTGTATTGCTGTCAGTGATACTATAGATGTTATGATCAGCCATATAGCCAAAAACAGCGTTCCGAGATTTTCTGATAATTTCATAATTCCCTCCTCAAGATATTATCAACAAGTAAGATGAAATGCACCGAGTACTCTATCCCCATTTTCCACAACACGATTGTATGTGCTTACTGCCCTATCAGTATTCTCAACAACAAGTCTGATACCAGTTTCATCAAGATAATCCTTTAAATCATCTCCTATCCGCATCAACCCAAACTTGCCGGTTCCTACAACCAGAACCTCAGGCTCGGCCTCCTTCAACTGATCAAGAATATCTTCGATCTGAAGCTTGTGGCCCTCTTTTCTCCACCATTCAGACTGCACATGGTCGAGAAACACAACCACATCGTTTTTGTAGGTTATGCCGTCAATTACAATGTGTCCAAATTTATATGAATCGATCATACGGCTTCTCCTGTTAAGTATCTTTCCTCATGCTGTATTTACATCCGCAGTATTTCTGACGATACAGCCCCTCTTTACTGCTGAGCATACAGCTAATCTTAAATCCATTCTTTTTCTTGAAATCGGCAGCCATGAATACGATACCTTTTCTCCTGGCAACTTCCTCCCCTATTCTATTAATAATTTCTGCCTTCTTATGAGGACTTATAGATAGTGTTGTTGTAAAAATTTCAATACCCTCTTTTACTGCCACCTCTGCTGTCATCTCGAGTCTGATCCTGTAGCATATCTCGCATCTTGTTCCCCCTTCTCTATCCTGCTCATGGCCTCTTACACTATCAAACCACCTTTCTGAATCATAATCGCCTACTATTATCGGAACACCCCATTTCTCTGCAAGATGCTCTATTTCTCTCTTTCTGAGCCTATATTCATTATCAGGATAAATATTGGGATTATAGAAAAATATCGTTATATCAAATCCATCTCTAAGAAGCATAATCGGATGGGTAGCACACGGTGCACAACAGCAGTGAAGCAGAAGAGATTTTCTTACACTTCCATACATGTTTTAAATATTGACAAAATGATTTAAAGAGTTGCTCCCCTTACCTATAGCGAAACCCTCTCTTATTGCATTTACAATATAACGTTTTGAGATTCTGATTGCCTCTACCAGACTATTCCCCTTAACAAGATTTGCCAGAATCGCTGCAGAATAGGTGCATCCAGTACCATGTGGTGATACAGACTTCACTCTTATTGATGTAAAGCGAATAAATCTCTCACCATCATAAAGAATATCAACAGGGTCTCCCTCTAAATGTCCCCCCTTTACCAGTACTGCCCTGCATCCCATATCAAATATTCTCCTTGCACCTTCCTTAACATCCTCTATCGATTTTATTGAAACACCAGAAAGTGTCTCGGTCTCAAAAATGTTTGGAGTAACCAGATAGGCCTCTGGTATCAACTCCTTCCTGTATGTCTCTATTCCTTTAGAATCTATAAGGGGTGTACCATCTGAAGATACGAGAACAGGATCAACAATAACAAAAGGAACCTTGATCTCGTGAAATTTATTTGCAATCACCCTGACAATCTCAGAACTGTAGAGCATGCCTGTCTTTGCTCCATCGATGCCGCAGTCGCTAAGAATCGACTCAAACTGAAGGCTTACAAACTGAGGGGATACTCCTTCAATGCCGTTGACTCTTAAGCTGTTCTGTGCAGTCACTGCTGTCACCACAGTCATTCCATAAACACCAAAAGCAGAAAAGGTCTTCATGTCTGCCTGAATTCCTGCACCTCCGCCTGAATCCGATCCTGCAATTGTTAACACCTTCTTAATCATGTATATAATATAAAACATTTAACAGAAAATAAAAAGGCAGAGTTTAAACTCTGCCTCATTTTAAACTTGATATTGGATTAGATCATGCTTCTACTATTGCCTCTGTGGGACATACCTCTACACAAGATCCGCAATCTGTACACTTATCAGCATCGATTACATATTTATCCTCGCCCTCAGAAATAGCACCTTCAGGGCATTCTTCCATACAAGCACCACATGCGATGCATTCATCAGTAATCTTATGTGCCACAATTGCCTCCTATATTAGTTTTATTTTCAATTTAAATTTCACAAAATATAATTATTCAAAACAAAAAAGTCAATATTTTATCTCTTATCCTTATTGAATTGTAACTGTTTTTCATGCCTGCCTCAAGCACCTTATTCCCTTATAAAAACAACTTTTTTCAGGACGGGACAGGACACACTTCACTATTCACTATTCACTATTCACTATTTCACGAATATCATAACATCGGTTACACTTTTTAGTTGCACTAAGTTATCAT
>CAZYVD010000095.1:0-5029 GCA_964651045.1 uncultured bacterium | reverse complement strand
GTATTCTTTATATTCTTTTTCTCTACCCATTTTAATTTATGTGTCTCCATTCTTTGTACAGACTTTGCGGTATTTTAAGACAGTGGAAGGGCCACCAGGATTAGGAACCTTATCCTCTATTTAAAATACTGTTTATTTCTTTTTATGTCAATATTTTTTTGCTATACTTCGCATAGTATTTGATTCTTCAGGCTGGACTTACTTGTCTATTTGGGAATAGTGGTATTTCACAAATTGTAGCCTTTAGACTGCGCTAGCATGCTGCCGCTTTTTCAAAGCAACGCCGAGGCGTCGCAGTCCAAAATTACAATACCGCACGAATTTTGTTTTAATGTAACAGTTCATTGTCATAGATACTTTTTTCCTCTGGTTCCTAAACCCCAGTTCGGGAATGAGTAGGGGAAACGAATGTTTTCTCTAATTCTATAGTCCCACTTGAAACTTGAATTCAAAATTTAAAAAGGCTTCCTTTTATCTGGAAGCCTTTTTAATTTTAAACGATTCAGGCAAAAACTATTTCTCACCATCACCCTTTAAATATCTGTCAAAGAATTCCATCTGCATATCGCGACCGCCAAAGCCGTGAGTTCCCCTGGGGAAGAACCTACACTCGTAGTTTTTAAATTTTCCTGCCTTGTTGAGTGCTTCTATGAATTGAAATGCATTTGTTGGATGAACATTGTCATCTACCAGTCCGTGCATTATAAGAAGATGCCCTTTTAGATTTTTAACAAAATTCATACAATTACCATTTGCATATCCCTCAGGGTTGTCTTGTGGCAGATTCATATATCTTTCTGTATAAATGCTGTCATAGTTTCTCCACCATGTAGGTCCAGCACGATCCACGGCTACTGCAAATACATCCGGATATTTTAGGATTCCGATTGCAGCCATGTATCCGCCGTAGGAATGTCCGACTATGCCGACCCTATTTGCATCCACATAGTCTCTTTTTGTAAGGTACCTTACACCATCTGCCTGATCTTGAATGTCGATATCACCAAGCCTTCCATAAACATAGTCTTTAAACTTCTTGCCGCGACCAGAAGTGCCCCGGTTGTCTATTTTTGCAACAAGATAGCCGTATTTGTTATAAGAGTGACCATTTTGGAATGTGTTGTATACTGCGCGTGAAGTTGGGCCTCCATAAACGCTGACTATTAAAGGATATTTTTTGGATGGATCGAAGTTTTCGGGTTTAAAAAGTATGCCGTAAAGGTCAGTAACACCATCTCTTGCCTTAAATGTAAACAGTTCTGCCCTCGGATTATCTATCTTTGGCCCCTTTGCCAGAACCGTTACCAATTTTCCATTTGTAGTATACAGGGCGCTGGATGGAGGCGTTTTGATATCCTCATATTGAACAGTAAACCATTTCCCATTTGGAGATATGTTGATATTGTTGTGGTTCATTGTCAGTCGTGTTATTCTCTTCTGCCCTTTTCCATTGAGTCTGACCCTGTGAAGATGAGCACACAGGGGATTCTTTTTATCACTGTATGCAGTATAGTATAAATAGCCGTTATCTTCGTCTACATGGATTACTTCTATTGCAGGGAACTCTCCTCTGGTAAGAGTACATATCAGTGATCCATCTATGTGGCGGAGCTCGTACTGCTTCCATCCGCTCTTCTCGGTTTCCCAGATAAACCGTTTCCCATCAGAAAGAAATATCATTTCTGGTGAATTTTCCTGCCATGTACCCTGAATTTCTCTCACAACTATACGTTTTTCCAATGTTTTCAAATTTATGGCCACAACATCGAGTATGCGTTGATGTCGATCGGTTCTATTAAAAAGTAGTTCTGTGCCGTCAGGCGTAAAACGCATATTGTAAAAGTATTCTCCCTTTCCGCAATCTATGGGAGTCCTGGTTTTTGACTGCAGGTCGTAGATTTCCAGAGAGACTATAGGATTTGGATCACCGGCCTTTGTATATCCCTCGACCATAGATGTGGTATATACTCCTGTTAGATTGCCTATTAAATAGAAGTCCTTTACAGGTCTCTCATCAAAAACATAGTAGATGAGCTTTTTCGAGTCAGGAGTCCACCACATTGCATGTCTGACATCCAGTTCTTCTCCATATACCCAGTTAGCACTTCCGAATCTGTATTTTCTGTTTCCACTGCTTGTTACTGTTATTTTCTCATGGGTTTTTGTGTTTTCGAGAACTACATTCCAGTTTTCACATATCGAGTACCATTTTCCATCTGGTGATTTTTCAACAGTAAACTGTCTTCCTCGTGCAGGCCATTTAATCCGTGGGTCCGTTATCTCCCTTCTTCTTCTGCGCCAGCTTCTCTGTTCTTCAATTAATTTCTTTATGTCCTCTTCAGATAGCTGTTTGATCGAAACTATTTTTTTGTTTTTCAGATCGAATCGGTACCTTTTCTGATAGTTGATATAATCGAGGTATTTTCCATCCTTACTCCATTTTACGTTTGATATTACTCCCTTAGTAAATGGATTCTGTTTTAGAGAAATCTGGGTGTGGGGGGAGAAATTACTCCCCCCACTTTCAGGACCATTACTACTGTATATAGGTGATAGAAAAAATAGATAGGCTGCTGTTATTAATAATATATTTTTTTTCATCTTATTCCTCCAGATGAGATGAATCATCATAAAGCTTATTTTAAAACATCAAGATTGCCTTTGCTTCCTCTGCTTGTTCCAGACCCACCGATTGCATATATCTGTTCTTTTTTCCATCCTTTTTTAATCAGATGCTGGTAGAGAAGTTTTTTTGCAGTTTTGAGGCCGGTCTTGGATTTGACATTGAGGATAAGATTGTCAGTATCCCCGAATTTTTTCTTGAGTTCTATTAACTTCTCCACACACAAATCGATATTTTCAGGATCGAATGGAACACCAACGAGCACCTTTTTATCATTGATTTCTGTTATTATTTTGTCGTCGAAATTTGAAAATCCTGATATTATGAATGGTTTCCTGGCCTTTTTTAAAAGGTCTTTCAGAGTCTCGATGGAAGGATTTATTAGATGAAGAACAATGCTGCTGTCTTCCATTGCACTCAGAGCAACCGTGCCCCTGTCGGTCAAACCATTGTCAAACCAGACACCATCGTCTGCCTTTATATCTATTCTTCCGAAACCAAGAGCTGCATGAGCAATATACATCAGGTTGAGGTTATAGTTAAATACTCTTCCTCCGTCTATTCCAGTGGTAAATGTTGAAGGGGGTCTCCACCGTCTATAGTATCGATACTGGTTTGATGATTCATCCTTTGGATTTTTCAGTTCTTTGACCTTCTTTATTATAAGATTTGTAAGATCTGATGGATTCTTTGCATCGATAAGTTTCCATGAATTCTCTGACTCAATCTCTGGATTGATGATTGTAAGATTCCAGCGCATGCCGTCATAGATATGCTGACGATCGGGTAAAAGGAGTTGTTTTCTTGTTTCATTGCCAAGATTGATTATTCCCTGTAGTACAAATTGTCCTGTTTTTCTCAGTATCTCTTTATCGAGTTTACATGCATCGTCGCCGGTATCGTGATAATCGGGATGTCCACCACCACCGCTTGTCATTAGTGCCATTGCCTCGATTCCAAGTTCAATGAATGCAGAATGATCACTTCCTCCCGGTCCACCTTCTCTTGCATTGATTGCCTTGGTTATATCTTCGTCCTGATCCCTCATTATTACTTCCCATATCGATGGAAAGTTGAGTGCGCCTGGTGCCCCTATCTTGTCTCCGAGTCCAACCATGTCCATATTGAAATAAGTCACTACCTTATCCATTGTAATACCTGAGGTTGGATGTTTGACCCAGTACCGTGAACCGATCAGGCCAAGCTCTTCTGCTGTCCACAGACAAAAGACAATTGTTCGTTTAGTCCTGATGTTGTTCTCTTTCATCAACCGGGCAAGTTCTATTACAACGCCGCTTCCAGATCCGTTGTCATCTGCACCGTTGTAGACCTGCCCGTTTCGAACACCAAGATGGTCAAAGTGTGCACCTATCACTACATATTGATTCTTCAATTCAGGATCTGTACCTGTGATTTTTGCTATTATGTTTCTTCCTTTATAGTCATTGAATTTTTTACCTTTAAAGAGGGTTTTCTTAAATCCTGAGATTTCAGCTGTTATATCGGTTTCAAATGAACATGGTTTTTTATGTTTGATGTCGAGTCGAAATTTATTCATCATGTTTCGAAATCCTCTCGAAGTCATCTGAGGATCTGTCCAGAAAATCCAGTCATAGACACGTTCGCTTATGCTGGAGACTACAATAAAATTTCTCTCAAAATTAGATTTTTCAATGCTTCTTCTGTATCTTCTGAATATATTGGATTCTTGATCGGGATTGCAAAGAATAATTCCAGATGCGCCCTTTTTGTATGCTGTCATTATTTTTGTCTCTTCCTTGGACTCCTCTTCCCAGTTTTCAAGCTTTTCTTCTTTCTTTCTTTCAGGCGAGAAGAAGGAACGCGGAGTCTTGAAATCATTTGGCGAGCCTTTAAAGACAAACACGATTTTACCCTTGACATCAACTCCTTCATATTCATCGAGTCCTTTTGCTGGTGCTGATATTCCATATCCGACAAATACAATTTTGCCCTTTATTTTTATGTTAGTCGTTGATCGAGGATCAATTTCGAAATCACCATACCTTGTAAAGAATTCTCTGCCGTTAATGATCAGTCGAGGAGTACCATAATTAAAAGCATATTCTCTTTCTATCGGGACCAGCTGAAAAAATGTTCCCTTCTCTCCTGCTGGTTCTAACCCCCATTTTTTATACTTTTCAACGACCCAGTCGTGCAGTATGTCAAATTCAGGTGTGTTGGGTTTTCTGCCCAGATATTTATCATCGGCCATGTAAGTTATATAATCTAAGATTTTCTGGCCATCTACTCTAATGTCTATTTTCTGAGCAGCTATGGGGGAGAGCAGCAGGAAGATCAACAGGATAGAAAGCGTTAATCGATAGTTTCTTGACTGTCGAGTAGACATCTTTACCTCCTTTCGGTTTAATGTCCCTCACAGAACCC
>CAZYVD010000094.1:0-5033 GCA_964651045.1 uncultured bacterium | reverse complement strand
CAAGCCTTTTTTTAATATCGTTTCTGAAATGTATTGTGGTGTGAGGTAGCGGCCGGGTGTATGAACAGTGGTTAAGTAAAAATAATGGAAAAAGGAGGAGCACTGCAATATGGATTGAATTTTTCATTGTATGGATTGAAAACCGATTGATAACAATTTGATTATTCTGCTCTCTTCTCAGTCTCTTTCTGTTCAGATTTATGCTTTAATTTTTCGATAATAGATGCAATGATGTTCTTTTCGTTTACCATCTTCATCCCAAGAGTGTATACTATAAAAAATGGTATAGATATAAGCACGCCAGGAATACCAATCCAGTATATTGATGAATCTTCAAGATTCTGTATCAGATATATAAAAGTTGAGAGAATTATAATCCCTCCTGCAATCAAACATGCATTGTAAAATATTGTACGTTGTTTGCTTTCCTTCTCTCTCCAGCTCAGAAAGTATTCAACATATTTTTCTTCATCTTTTGTGAGATCCTTTTTCATGATCGGCCTCTTTATGAATTTATTATGATCAATATTATAAATGTTTCCTAAAATGTCAAGGTGAAAATTATAGGCAACTGAGGGGTTGGTCTATTGACGATACACTATTTGTCAATAGCACTTTACAGATAAGAAGCCCCGGCAGTTATACCGGGGCCCTTGATCTGAGGACACAATTTTTATATTAATTTTTCTTAAACCAATCAGGATCTATCTGGATGTTTACCTCAATGTCTTTTAGATCAGTCTCTGTTTCTGGTGATCCATTTG
This sequence comes from uncultured bacterium, assembly GCA_964651045.1. GTDB lineage: Bacteria > Zhuqueibacterota > QNDG01 > QNDG01 > DSAB01 > CAZYVD01. The sequence continues at coordinate 4,269 of CAZYVD010000094.1, read as the reverse complement.
CAGTGGCCACACTTTTTATTGGAATCTCGACTCCTGCAACATTTTTAAATTCCTTTATTATCTCTGTAACGTTCTGCGGTCCCTGTGGGCCAACGCTTGTGTATATGTATCCAGCAGGTTTATATGAATCTGGAAAGACAAGGAGGTGAAATTTGTAATCATCCACAGTTATTAGAAGGTCTTCGACATCGAGATTTTCGACCCTTCGTCTACCAATATACTGTATCTTCTTTTGATCATAATCTGAAAAGATGTTTATGTAGTTGCGATAGAGTATCTCCTTAAACATCTTCTTTTGTACTGCCGGAAGATCCATTATACCCTGTGGACCCTTTTGCCATGCTTCATTTTCTGTAAGTACGATATCGATCTTGCCCATTGGTAAATCCAGTACGATTCTGCATCTATCAGGAAATGAAATGGTTATATCCATCTTCATTGACATTTTTCCAACATTTCTGAGAGTCGTGTATCTAATGTTTTTAATTTCACTTATCGATTTCAGGCCACCAATGGCATCAACCACTTTCGACATTATAATCTGGCCTTTTTCTAGACTCTCTGCATTGGCTTCTGGTATCTCCTCACCAGGAGGCGGCGGGATCGTGATGTCAATTATATTTACATTACCGAGATTCGAAAGTGGTTCATCGAAATACTTTTTATTTCCTACAACCAGTATTCGCACCATGTCTGGTTTCAAATATTTTCTGGCCACTCGCATTACATCACTCTTTGTGACTTTTTCAACACCCTCTTTGACCTTTTCCATAAAGTCTCTTGGGTACTCATAGTAGATATAATTCATCAATCTATTTATGATTTTCGATTTTGAATCGAAATTAAAGACATAGCTGTTGAGATAGCTGCTCTTGGCCTTTTCAAGTTCTTCGTCTGTAACTTCTGAATTCTGGATTTTTCTGATTTCCTCAAGCATGAGGCGTATTGCCTTTACAGTGGATTCCGATTTTGTCTGACAGCTACAGGAGAAGATGCCTGGAGTCCTGTAGCCTGATCCATAACTGCCGTAAACGCTGTATGCCAGCCCTTCATCGGTACGGATTTTTTTGAACATTCGGTCAAATGAGAGTATCTGATTCATTATGATCAGTGCCGGGTAGTCGGGATTATTCATCAATCCTCCTATGTGTCCAAGCATTATGTTGGATTGATTGACGTCTGTTTTTTCTATATAATTGACAGAGTAGTCGAATTTGTATTCAACCCCTGGGAGCTTGGGTATGTTAAGTTGTGCCTCTTTCCAGTTCCCAAACCATTTTTGAATCTTGTTTTTCATCTCTTTCCATTTAAAGTCTCCCCATACGGCCATCATTATGTTGTTTGGGTGGAAATATTTTTCGTGGAACGATACTATATCCTCTCTTGTTATAGCCTCTATTGTGGAGTACTCAGCATGACGGGCATAAGGACTATCCTTGCCATAGATAAGTTTTCGGAATTCTCTTGAGGTTATCGAACCAATATCATCGTTTCTTCGAGATATTGCAGATCGATGCTGTATTTTAGCAAGCTCAATTTTATCATCTGGAAAGGCTGGATTCATCAGAAGATCTGATAGAATTTCGAGCCCTTTCTCTATGTCCTCTTTTAGAACAGATATCGATGCATAACCCAGACCGCTTCCTATTCCTGTCTCTACGGATGCTGCCATTGTTTCGAGCATTTTATCAAGCTCATCACCTGGAAATTTTTTAGATCCTCCAGATCTTATTACCTCACCAGTGATTTCGGCAAGACCAATCTTTTCAGCAGGTTCAAATACCGAACCAGTGCGAATCAATGCTCTAACATCTATTGTAGGAAAGTCATGGTCTTCAACAAGAAATATCCGCATGTTATTTGGCAGTATCACCTCATGTATCTTTGGCATTTTGATTTTATTTAGTTTTGGAAAATCAAACACTTCCTTTGGTCCCTTCTGTGCTGTCAGGGTTGATGAAATTAGCACAGAGGCTGTCGTAAGACAGATGAGTAATATTTTTAATCGATTTTGTTTCATATCTGATTTCCTTTCATTGAATTTTCAAAACTTGTTTATTTATATTCGGCTATTTAGTTGCCTCATCCTCAGGCACTATCTCACCAATGGTTCTGTTCTTTCTTATCAAATACTTTGATGCTACTCTCTTTACGTCATCGGCGGTTACGGCATCTACTTTATCAAGAGAGTTGAAAAATTCTCTCCAGTCGCCGTAGATTGCCTCTGCTTCGGTAAGATTCATGGTCATGCTCATGTTCGATTTCATTGCCTGGATAAGACCCTTTTTGGTAGTACGTTTATATTTGGTCAGTTCTTCTTCAGACACAGATTCTTTTTTCAATCTTTCGATCTGTTCGTCGATAACCTTAATACACTCTTCTGAAGTATGTCCCTTTGCAGGTACTGCCAGAAAGGCTATTAGATTGGGATATTTGCTCCCAGGAAATCCGTTAAATACACCTGTCTGAATTGCAATCTTTTTTTCTTTTACCATTATCTCATAGAGCCATGATGAGCGTCCCTGTCCTACTATGTTTGCAAGTGCACCGAGTGCGGCATCATCTTCATGATTTACTGCCGGGCGGTGATAGCCAATTATCACTATCGGCTGCGACTGTGCAACAACTTCTACACGTCTTTCGCCCCACTGTTCCGGTTCCTCGGTTCGCGGCGGGAGTGGTTTTGGGCCACTCGGAATCCTGCCGAAATACTTTTCTGCCATTTGAAAGACTTCCGCAGGTTTTACATCACCAGCAATTCCAACAATCAGATTGCTGGGGCAATAATATTTTTTAAAATAGTCTCTGACATCCTGTCTTGTGATCTTGATCAGATCGGACATGTGTCCAACAACCGAGTGATGATATGGATGCGCCTTAAAGGCTGTTGCACAGAAGTCCTCGATGAGTCTTCCGGTTGGCTGTGTTTCAAGACTTAGACGGCGCTCCTCCATTACGACCTCTTTTTCTTTATAGAATTCGCGAAAAACAGGATTCATGAAGCGGTCAGAAGTGGCAGCCATCCAGAATTCAAGGCGGTTTGAAGGGAGTGAGTTTATATATCGTGTGGCATCATTGCTGGTCATGGCATTAACACTGCGGTCACCATTTTTAAGAAAAAGATCGATGAGTTCATTGTTCACCACAAGTGATTTTGCCTCCTCTCTTAGCGCATTGAATTTACTCTCAAGCTCCTTTAACAAAGCCGTATCCTTCCTTGCCTTTGCCTTTTCTCTGTTTATCTCGTCATAAAGCATGTCGATTTTATTAAATAGTGGGGCTTCTTTCTCATAATCTTTTGTACCAACAGTCTTGGTTCCTTTGAATGCCATATGCTCAAGAAGATGAGATATGCCTGTTATACCGTAGGTTTCATTGGCAGATCCCACATCTGCATAGACCGTGAATGATACAACAGGTGCATCGTGTCTTTCGAATACAATGAATTTCATTCCATTCTCAAGGGTAAATTCCTTGATTCTATTTTTAATATGATCGAAGTTTTGAGCTTGAAGCATGGTCGAAAAGATTAAAAAGCACAAAAGTAGTAGAAGGAATATACCCTTATGGCTGGTGTTTCTTTTCATGTGAAATTCTCCTCTATTTTATTAAAGATCAATAGTTGATCTTAATAATAGTAATCCATTTTAATAAATACAAGGATTTTTTTTAATTCTGTTATAATGTTGTTGCTGTAAAATATTAAGAGAATTTAAGCTCCGTAGGGGCTTTTGCCCCCCTGCAATTTTGAATTATATTAATCTAAAAATAAAGATAAAATTCTGATACCATTCCAGTCTTGACCTGTTTGATAATATCTAAAACTGCTGAAGGGATATGCTTCAGGTTGCTATACAAGTACACAATGGGGCTGAATTGGGTACTTGTGTATATACGCTAATTTTCTCCGAAGAAATGTTTCCCTTGAATGTGGTCTCTTATACCCATTTGATTGTTTCTTTTTTACAGCAGGGGCAAGAACCCCTGCTGAGCAACAATCATTATTTAGTTATACACGACCACAAAGGTCGCACCACACGCAGTAAGTTCATACTATACAGGACACCCGACGAACTTTAGGATTTCAAATAAACTTGAAAGAATGCTCATTGCATGAAATTTACGCCACAGTTCTTGCATCATCTTAATGCAATAAATCCAGATAATTTTTTACAATGTGAAATATCTTGCAGATAAATCATCTTGATATTGTTGTGTTCCGCTTCAGTTGAAATTTGAATAAAAAGGTCTTAACTTAAGTTGGTTGAA
>CAZYVD010000093.1:0-5253 GCA_964651045.1 uncultured bacterium | reverse complement strand
TTAACATGGGGCTTAGTTCGCTCAAACTTTTGCTTAGACATAGGTTAATTCCTCCTAAACTTTATTAAGCAAATCCTCTTATCTTTTCTAACAGTCTCTGAGACTCCTCAGGGGCAATCTCCTGATACTGATAAAACTGCATTGTATATATTGCTCTTCCCTGTGTTCTTGATCTTAAATCTGTTGCATAGCCAAACATTGTACTCAGGGGAACTATTGCTTCTATAACATGTGCATCCTTTCTCTGATGTATTCCTCTTATCTGACTTCTTCTGGCATTTAAATCTCCGAGTACATCTCCTAAATACTCCTCTGGCACTACAACTTCTACCTTCATCATCGGCTCAAGCAGCACAGAATTTGCCTTTTTTAATCCTTCCTGAAGCGCAATCGAGGCTGCTATTTGAAATGATATTTCCGATGAATCAACCGGATGATAAGAGCCGTCTATAAGGGTTGCCTTAATATCTATGACAGGATATCCAGCAATAATACCGCTGTTCGTTGCCTCCTTTATTCCCCTCGAGATGGCTGGTATAAACTCTTTTGGTATTACTCCTCTTTCTATTCTATCTTCAAAAATAAATCCGCTGCCTCGTGGAGCCGATTCGAGCTGTATAACTACATGCCCATACTGTCCCTTGCCTCCTGTTTGCCTTATGAATTTACCCTCCGACTGCACACTCTTTGTGATTGTTTCTTTATAGGCTACCTGAGGCTTACCTACATTTGCCTTTACTTTAAACTCTCTGAGCAGTCGATCAGTAATGATCTCTAAATGAAGCTCTCCCATACCAGAAATAATGGTCTGACCCGTATCCTCATCTGTTCTGACTCGAAATGTCGGGTCCTCATCCATTAGTTTTGAAAGAGCGTCCGCAAGATCTCCCTGATCCTTTTTTGTCTTCGGTTCAATTGCTATGAATATCACAGGCTCGGGGAAGTGCATCGATTCGAGCAAAATCGGATGTTTTGGATCACATAGTGTATCGCCTGTCTTTGTATATCTCGGTCCGACAACTGCAACTATGTCTCCAGAATATGCTTCCTCTCGATCTTCCCTCTTATTTGAATGCATTCTTAATATTCTTACAAATCTTTCTTTGTGCCCCTCTCTGGGGTTCAGCATATATGTTCCCTTCTTCACAACACCAGAATATATTCGCATGTATATGAGTCTTCCTACATGGGTGTCTGTAGCGACCTTGAACGCCAGCGCAGAGAACGGTTCATCATCACCCGGATTTCTTACAATCTCTACTCCACGCTTGGGATCTATTCCTTTAATCGAAGGCACATCGATTGGAGAAGGTAAAAAGTCAACAACAGCATCTAAAAGTTTTTGTACTCCCTTATTTTTAAATGCAGCTCCACAAAGAATCGGTACTATTTTCAGTTTAAGAGTTCCGATACGAATTGCCTTCTTTATCTCATCTACTTCCAGCCTCTTTCCATCCAGATACTTTTCCATCAATGAATCATCGAATTCTGAAACCTCTTCTAAAAGTCTATGACGATAGTTTTCTGCCTTTTCATAAAGATCCCTAGGAATCGGAAGCTCCTCCCATTCTGCTCCAAGAACAGATTCATTATAGACAACTGCCTTCATGCTCAACAAATCGATAACACCATTAAAAAGATCGCCTTCCCCCATTGGAATTACTACTGGCACTGGATTGGCATTCAATCGATCCTTCATCATCTCGATAACGTTTTCAAATTCAGCACCTACCCGATCCATCTTATTTACAAAAGCAATTCTCGGTATCCCGTATTTATCGGCCTGTCTCCATACAGTCTCAGACTGTGGTTCGACTCCTCCAACACCACAAAATATAGCGATCGCCCCATCGAGTACCCTTAAAGATCGCTCTACCTCAACAGTAAAATCTACATGACCTGGAGTGTCTATTATATTTATCTGATGTTCCTTCCAGTAACATGTGGTCGCTGCCGATGTAATAGTGATGCCACGCTCCTTTTCCTGATCCATCCAGTCCATGGTTGCCGCACCCTCATGGACCTCTCCCATTCTGTGTACCTTTCCTGTATAGAATAAAATCCTCTCGGTCGTGGTTGTCTTTCCTGCATCGATGTGTGCCATCAAACCAATGTTTCGTATCTTTTCTAATAGATAACTTCTCGGCATCCTATCTATTCTCCCGGCAACTACCATCTGAAATGAGCAAAAGCCTTGTTAGCTTCTGCCATCTTATGTGTGTCTTCTTTCTTCTTGATAGATGCACCCTCGTTCTTTGAAGCATCTATGAGTTCTGCCGCCAGCCTTTCGGCCATCGTCTTTTCAGAACGTTTCCTTGCAAATCCGATTATCCAGCGAAATGCTAAAGACTGCTTGCGATCTGCCCTGATTTCTACAGGAACCTGATATGTTGCACCACCAACCCTTCTGGATTTTACCTCCAGCAGCGGCTTGACATTTTCCAGTGCTTTATTGAACACTTCTATACCAGGGGTCTGAGTCTTTTTTTCTATTATATCCAGAGCCGAATAAAATATCTTCTCGGCAATACTCTTTTTGCCTTTATGCATCAGTACATTGATAAATTTTGTTACCACTTCACTATTGCATATAGGATCTAGTATTACTGCTCTCTTTGAAACTTTTCTTCTTCTCGGCATCTGTTACCCCTACTTCTTTCGTTTCTTACCATATTTTGATCTTCCATTGTTACGATCCTCAACACCGCTTGTATCGTACGTACCACGTACAATGTGATATCTGACACCAGGAAGATCCTTAACACGTCCACCTCTGATGAGAACTATAGAATGCTCCTGAAGGTTGTGCCCTTCACCTGGTATATATGCTGTTACTTCAAAACCATTTGTTAAACGTACCCTCGCCACTTTCCTTAAGGCCGAATTGGGCTTCTTTGGAGTTGTAGTATAGACCCTTGTACAGACTCCTCTCTTCTGCGGACAATTTCTGAGTGCAGGTGCCTTTGTTTTTTTCGTGACCCTTTTTCTTCCCTTACGCACTAATTGATTTAATGTTGGCAAAATATCCTCCACATATCTTATTATTCAGAAACGCTCTCCTCTACCATCTCCTCCTCAACCCTGTCTATCTCATTATCTTTGTTCCATACTCTCAAATCACGGAACTTTTTAAGACCTGTGCCTGCAGGTATCAGATGTCCCATTACAACATTCTCTTTTAAGCCCTCCAGTGTGTCGACTCTGCCTTTTATTGCAGCATCGGTCAATACTCTGGTCGTCTCCTGAAATGATGCTGCCGATATGAACGACTCTGTACCCAACGCTGCCTTTGTAATACCCAGCAGAAGCGGCCTGAAGGTTGCAGGTCTGGCGGGTCTGTAGACAGCTGGTTTCTTTCCGTCCTGCTCAAGTTTTTCGTTGACCATGTTTACATTAACCTTATCGACCACATCTCCAACTCTGAATTTTGAGTCACCCTTATCTTCAATCACAACCTTATTCAGTATCTGATCGTTTACTCTTAGAAACCTCTTTCTAACTACCTGATCTCCTGCCAGAAATTCGGTATCACCCGGATCATCTACCTGAACCTTACGAAGCATCTGTCGAACAATAATCTCTATATGTTTATCATCAATTTTTACTCCCTGAAGACGATAAACCTCCTGAATCTCATTCACCAGATACTCCTGTACCTTGTTTGCACCAAGGATTGCCAGAATATCGTGTGGAACTATTGATCCCTCAGAGAGTTTCTCGCCTGCATTAACATGATCTCCGTCATGTACTAAAAGATGTTTTCCGTATGGAATCAGGTATGTTCGTTTCTCCTTGCCGTCTTTGGACTCTACATATATCTTTCTTATGCCCTTCTTAACCTGGCCAAACTTTACGACTCCGTCTATTTCACTCACGATTGCAGGATCCTTCGGCCTTCTGGCTTCAAAAAGTTCTGCTACCCTTGGAAGACCTCCTGTAATGTCTCTTGTCTTACTTATCGCTCTTGGAATACGAACAAGTTCATCCCCTGCCTTCACATTCTGTCCATCCTTGACCATGAGATGTGAACCTGTAGGAATGATATAAGATCCTAACTTCTTTCCATCTTCATCAACAATTAATATATGAGAGCTCAATTTTCTGTTCTTAGGCTCAATAATTACTCTCTGCCTCTGTCCTGTCGATTCATCAACCTCTTCTCTGTAGGTCTCACCCTCTATTATGTCTATAAATTTAACCTTTCCATTGTGGGTTGAAAGAATTGTATCTGAATAGGGATCCCATCTGAAGAGGGTCTGTCCTTTTTTTATCTTCTCTTTATCCTTTACTAGTATATGCGCTCCATAAGGAACATTATATTCAGATATAACCCTGTTGTTGTCATCGATTATTCTTATCTGACCGTTTCTCCTGATGGCAATAATTGATCCCTTTTCATGTTCTACATAATGAATATTATTGTACTGAACCTCTCCGTCCACCTTTGATACCAGTTCCGATTCTTCTGCTATTCTACTGGCCGTTCCACCTATGTGAAAGGTTCTGAGAGTCAGCTGTGTTCCCGGCTCTCCGATCGACTGGGCAGCCATGATTCCAACAGCCTCTCCTACATCTACCATTGTGCCGAGTGCCAGATTCCTTCCATAGCATTTTGCACAAACACCTCGTTCTGCCTCACATGTAAGTACCGACCTGATCCCCACCGTGTCTACACCCTTTGATATTATTAAATCGGCAGTCTCTTCATCGATAAGTTTACCCTCTTCGACAATGACTTCACCAGTCAGCGGATCATAAATCTCCTCAGATGTTACTCTTCCAAGAATCCTGTCTCTTAAAGGCTGAATGATCTCCTCACCCTCCTTTAAGTCACCAACATGAAGCCCCATAATAGTTCCGCAATCTTCCATCGTTACTACCACATCATGGGCAACATCTACAAGACGCCTTGTTAAATATCCTGCATCTGCCGTCTTCAGAGCAGTGTCTGCGAGCCCCTTTCTTGCACCATGTGTCGAAATAAAATATTCCAGCACAGATAGCCCTTCACGAAAACTTGCAATGATTGGAGACTCTATGATCTCACCCGTTCCACCCGTTAACTTTTTCTGAGGCTTTGCCATCAGCCCACGCATTCCTGCCAGCTGTCTTATCTGTTCCCTGCTGCCTCTTGCTCCAGAATCTGCCATCATGAAAACAGGATTAAATCCATCCATATCCTTTTCAAGATGTTCAAAGAGATGATTTGCTATTTTGTTTCTGACCAAGAATCACCATTTTATCAGTCGCACA
>CAZYVD010000092.1:0-5289 GCA_964651045.1 uncultured bacterium | reverse complement strand
TTCTCCAGCCTGCTGCTTCTAACAGTTTATCAATCTTTTGCCTTGCTTTTTCCTCCGGTTTCATCGAAGGTATTCCTAATTTTGTATCATACACAAAAAGATTAAAATTGCATGCTCTTTAATACAGCCTCCAGAACCCTATCATGTATCAGCCCATTTGTTGCAAGGATTCCGCGGTTGTTTATAAGCTCAGCGCCTGCAGTAAAATCTAACTTTTTGCCGGAAAAGTCTGTTACACGTCCACCAGCCTCTTCTACTATTAAAGATCCAGCAGCATGGTCCCAGATTTTTTCTCTATAATTTTCTCCCCTAGACAGCCGCATATATATAGAAACCTCTCCTCGTGCAACCAGTGCATATTTACACTGGCTATCGATGCGCACAGGCTGTTTTGTTATTCCAAGACTGGAAGTTATTCTTTCATGAATCTCATGGCGTGAATGTGCTGTTTCAACAGATTCACAAAATATTGCTGAGGATGGGTCTGTTACCAGGTCAACAGAGATCTTCTTTGACTTCTGGCCTTTCATGTCTGCTTGAAATGTTCCCTTACCACGAACAGCAAACAAGAGGCTTCCAATTCCATTTTTTATGTTATTTGAATTTAAAGGAAGATTTGGACATCCCAGCACACCAAGCACAACCTCTCCTTCCTCTAATAGAGCCAGAGCTATTGCATACTGCTCAAGCCTCAGAAATCCCTTTGTACCGTCAATGGGGTCGAGTGTCCAGAATCTTTTAGAGTCACCAAATCCATGGGAGGAGCTATCGATGAGATTCAAAATCTTTTTTGCGGTAAGCTTGTTGTTTTGCATCTTGACATACTTTTCAACAAGTGAGAGAAGAGTTTGGTTCTCTCTAAGAATATGCGGCTCCTCTTCTGCAATAAATCCGTCCGAGGGAAATTGGCTTCGAATCACATATCTTATGAGTGCCTGACATCCGAAATCTGCTACTGTTACTGGTGAACGGTCCTCTTTTAAAATCGCTTCACCAGGATCGATCCTCTCCTGAACCCTTTTGCTGAGAATAGACGCCTCTTTTACTGCATTTAGAGCCGTCTTTAGTTCTTGCGTATAATTCATATAGTCACCGTTTTATTCTATAAGAAAATCGGGATGAATACAGTAGAGCGGCTGGCCAGGATGTTTAGCAATCATTCGTATATAATTCCATGTCCAGTCGGCCTTCAGTCTCATGAAACTAAATTCTGGTATTTTTGGCAGAAAGATCATTGGATTGAAGAGCCCTTTTTTAGGAAGCTCAACAATCTCAATCTCTGCGCTTTTGGGTATACCGGCTGCCCCCTTTGCCAGTTCGACGGCCTTCATGAGTCCGCCCATGCAGTCTACAAGACCGATCGATTTTCCGTAGATACCTGACCATACTCTTCCCTTTGCAATTGCCTCCACAGAATCGATACTCATTTTTCTTGCTGCTGCAACCTTTTTAACAAATGATCTGTATGAGATGAGGATCGATCTTTTTACAATCTTTTTCTCATCTTCGTTGAGATTTCTCTCTGGCAGATAGAGGTCTGTAAATGGAAGGGAAATTCCAAACATCAGGTCGGCATGTTTTCCTGCTTTCACATGATCTGTTGTCATTCCAAGTTTGTCACCAAGGCCCTTATTCCAGATCCATCCGCCAATTACTCCAATAGAGCCTGTAATTGTGTTAGGGGCTGCAACAATAGTATCTCCGTACATGGAGAGCCAGTATCCACCAGATGCTGCCACACTGCCCTGACTGACGATCAGGGGTTTTACATCAGAACACTTTCTGACTGCTTCTGCTACTATGTCTGAAGCAAGGCCGTCTCCTCCTGGAGAGTCGACCCTAAGAACGACTGCCCTGATCGATCTGTCGCGACACAGATTTAAAATTATTTTTTCGAGCTCTCTTGCTCTGATCCCCTCATCCATGGCACAAATACCAGTAGCATAGACAACTGCGATCTTCGGGCTGTTTCCCCATGTTTCAGGAGGATAGAGTCTGCCCATTAGATGATCTGGAGACAATCTCGATATTTTTCTTCCCTCAAAAGATTTTATTATTTTATCTATATCGCTCCACCGCCCGATCGTATCGACAAGTCCTGTTTGGACACCATCGCAGGCCATGAATGCTGCAGTGGAGTTTATGAGGGAATCGAGAGATTTTGTGGTCAGATTTCGGTCTCTCGAAACATCTTTCAAAAACAGGTCGTAGAAATTTTGAACGAGCTCTCTCCGTTGAATCCTGTCTGGCTCAGACATATCTTTTCTTGAGTAATCCTCGAATGCAGATTTGTATTTAAAGTATCTCCACTCTTCAAATCCCAGGCCAAGTTTGTCGAGCATTCCTTTAAAATATGTTCGGCCCGCAATATAGCCGGGTATTATGATCATACCCTCAGGATCGATGATGATGCAGTCTGCAACACTAGCAAGATGATATGTCGTCATGTCGGCTCGATCTATATAGATAATTACATGCTTGTTGCTCCGGCGAACTCTCTTTAGCTGTGTGCGGATTTCCCAGGCAAATTCTCTGGAACACTCCATGCCAGATAGATTGATAGCAACAGCCGATATCCTCGGATCTGTTATTGCATTTTGTAGTGTTGTTAATATTTGATTAAGAGTCAACGTGTGTGAGTCGAACAATCTGTATCTCTGGTAGGCTATTTCGCCATTTAATTCGAGTGAAAGATATCTCTTTCTTTTCAAGATGTGTTTGTCTATTATGTTTGGTCGTGCCGCTCCAAGCCGCATGCCGTATGTCGAACCTCTAAATCCGTTCTTTTTGGTTAATCTGGTCGCGGTTATGACTCCACACCTGCCGAAGTTGAGGCTCACTCCAGCCGTAAATGTAGATCCATTGAGATATCGGGCTGCTATATTAATTCCAGCGGCTGGCTGAAATACTGCCCCTGCAGACCAGTAGGTATCCCCGATTCTTCTCCCATACTCCACCGATAGAGAACCAAAAAGAGTGATGAGTGGAGAGCCGAGCGGCCGAAGAGCAAGTTCAAAGAGTCCCTGTTTGTCTCTATAATGCTGTGAAAACGATGAAGCCATTCCCATCGATATGTGGCTTGAAGGACGCATCAGGATTCCAAAAGTCCATACATCATCTCTACTATTTTTTGAATCGCTTCTCTTTGACCAGGCCCTGCCTATTCCGAGTCCAAAATTTTCGTTTCCCATTCCAATAGTAATATGGTAATCTGTAACTGGATTTTCTTTGTCCGACAGGGCGTATGAGTCGTAGTGAACCATTCCAAACCCGAGGTGGGGGAGCCCTGAGAATATTCCCCATCTATCAACACTCCCCCTTTCTGTGGAGATCATAAAGATTGCTTCTGGACTATATAGAGTGTTGATCTGGGCTGGATTGATGTATCCGAGCAGGCCGTTTTGAAATGAAACCGGCGATGAGAAAAGAAAGTCTACAACAGATTTGTAATTGCGAATATGATCATTACTCGAAGCCTCAATATTCGGCAGGACAGGTAATAAAAAGAAAAGTAATAATAATTTTTTCATCTTACAGATTCCTCTGATATTTTTACCCACTCTCCTTCAGGCAGTACCTCCTCATGAAAATACCTTAAATATTTAAATACATAGAGTCCAAAACAGATTGTGTTAATAAGAGAATACACAATTACCTTTGTCCATGGAATCTCGAACCGATATCTGTAGCCATCTATCTCGATGCGGGAGTACCATTCCTTTAAAATAATAGTCCATGTGACAGGAGTGAGGAGAAGAGCGCCTGACCAGCCAGCAAGTCCCCAAAGATATATTTTGAAAAAGTTATTTTTTATAAAGGCTGCAATTTCTCCTATACTGGGGCCAAAGAGCGGCGCGCACACAGTTCTTTCGCCGTCTGTTGTGTTTGTCAGTAGTGATTGCAGGAGTGCCATTGTACCAAAGCCTACAGGCAGAGGCAGTAAGATGAGAAATATAATAAAATCGATCAGGATGAAGTATGGTTGTATCTTTATGAGTTTAAAGGACTGGATATAGATGAACATTATTATCAAATTCGTGGATGCAACAGCTATGAATGAGTATATAAATGTCCACATGCTGTCAAATGTCAGGGTTTTGCCATCGATTTTTATGTGTCTTACTAAAAATCCAAAAATTTTTTTTGGACCTGTAAAGAATCCGATGATTATATAACACTGAAGTATCACAACAATATTTTCTACAAAAAAGCCCATTGCAGAGAATGGGAAGAATTCTATCAAAGGAGGCTTGTCTCTGAAAGGGATCGGCCGAGCTTGAATCTTAACATCTATTTTTTGAGGCGGTGCCTGCTGCTCGACTCCTCGTCTTGCGCTTACCATTCCTCTCCACAGCGATTCGTCCCACTTCTTGTCCTCTTGAAATGTCGAGAGTTTCTTTGCCCTATGTTGGTGCTGAGGCTGGTACTCCTGTGCAAGATCCTCACCGATAGGAACAAAGCGGCATCTTGCACCCGCATCTTCAAAGGCCTTTTTGTATTTAATAGCAGTCTCTTTGCTGGCTTTCTTTTTAATTACAACTGTTTTTCCGGAGAACATTTTTTTAATTGTATCATCCTTAATCCTGAAGAGCCGAGCGATCCTTCTTTTTACATTCTCAGGATCTTGCCCGTCCAGTATTTCTCCTCTAAAAATGATGCGGTAACTCTTCTTTTCCATTTAATATATCCCATGGAATAGATCGTCTTAAATATGGTATCTAATTTTTAATGAAAAATCAAGGTAAAAATTTTGATATTTGATAGTTATTAATCATATTTTTATTAAACCTTTGATAAGGGATATAGGTCTTACATATAAAACAGATACAAAACTGAATGAAGGAAGATTATATAATAAAAAGATGTCAGGAGGGGGACATAGATGCATTTAAGCAGATATATTTCAGATACGAGCGGCCCATGCTGAGTACTGCAATAAGAATGATCGGCACAAGAGAAAAGGGGGATATAAAATGCATTGCTCAACCAATCAAGCAAAGAATTCTTCTGGTTCCCAAACTCCTTTATAGGAATGATTGGGGAATCTTAAGAAGCACGACCACAAGGGTCGTGCCACACGAACAATTTATCATCAAACAACAAATCCCCCTGTAATCACCCTTTGAAAAAGGGGGATATTAAGCTCATCTTTGACAGTTGTTAGCTATCATTGGACGCAAATATTGAACTTAGGCCCAAAAAATGGGTATTTTTGCAAAAATGTAGTGCACTTTTTTCCTGACTTCATCGCTAAATATTTGTAAGTTATTGTAAATAAAAAACATCATA
>CAZYVD010000091.1:0-5604 GCA_964651045.1 uncultured bacterium | reverse complement strand
ATTTGAGAAGACTTTAAAATGGTATCTCTCTTGATTAAAAGTGCAAAAGTGCAGTATTTATATTGAAGTGTAATTAAAATATTTTAGGCTCCGCAGGGGCAGGAGCCCATGCGGTGCTTAAAATTATTATAAAAGAGATGCAGAATAACATAGTACCCCCCATGAGTTATTATTAGATGTTTTTTGGAAATAGAGATTATCCAAGAAGACAGGAGTCAGATTGGGTAATTTAGGATTTAGTTTAGGATTTTTTTATAAGCAATTTCCCATGGGTCTTTACTTTGCCTTATCATGTTGTAGTATCCGATTGGCCGGATTGTTTTATCCTTGTTTTGATAAGTAAAGATACAAAGGAAACAATGGGGTTGCAAATTCTTTTTAGGAGCAAAAGGTATGAGGCCGCCGGACTAATGCCCAACCCCCACATCTATTTTTCAACCCATTCCCTCAACCCATCTATATCCTTTCTCCCAAACACTCTCAACTCTACCAGGGGGTACCATGTTTGTTCCGTTTCCCAATAAAATTTCTTGACCATGCTGACTAAATGAGTTATATTTAAAAGATTTGGTCTTCTTAATCTGTAAATTATTTTTCTATAGGAATTTAGTAATGACCAGAAATAAAAAAAAAGATGATCTTGCCACTCTTTCCTCAGGAGAGCCTGGGCGTGCAGAGCGAGTAATTTCTCGAATAATGCTTTTTTTTGAAGATATTATAAAAAGGCCTCTTTTCAGGTGCCAGAGGTGCGGTGAATGTATTTTGAGCCATACAGCATTTATATGCTCACAGAGGTGCCCCAAGAGACTGCGTAATGGACCTTGTGGAGGAACTGGCAAAAATGGAACATGTGAGGTCTATCCTGAGAGAAAATGTATATGGTATCTTATATACAGGCGTTCCCGTTTTTTAAAAAGGTTACAACTTCTTTATCGTATTGAGAAGATTCACAACTGGGAACTTGAGAGGACATCTGCATGGTTAAATGTCTTTACAAAGAGAATAGAGCCGCCAGAGATTTTTATTAGGAGAGAAAAAAATAATGACTCTGAAAGAGAAAATCCAGCAGGGTAAGTTCATATTTACAGCCGAGCTTGGGCCTCCAAAGAGCAGCAATGGAAATGTCATTCGTAAAAAGGCAGCCTATTTTAGGGATATAGTAGATTGTGTAAATATCACGGACAATCAAACAGCTATTGTTAGGCTTTCGAGTATAGCGGCTGCTAAGATTTTATTAGATGAGGGGGTTGAACCTGTTGTTCAGATGACCTGTCGGGATCGAAATCGAATAGCCCTGCAGAGCGATCTTCTTGGCCTTTCTGCACTGGGAATCGAGAATGTACTATGCCTGAGTGGAGATCATCAACGGTTTGGGAATCATAGAGAGGCAAGGGGAGTATATGATCTCGATTCGATTCAGTTAATAGCAGCGGCAAGGAGGTTGACAAGTGGATTTTTTATTTCTGGCGAAAAGATAAAGACACCACCAAAATTAACGATAGGTGGGGCAGCAAATCCATTTGCTGATCCAATGGAGTTCAGAGTTTTGAGGATAGAAAAGAAGATAAATGCTGGAGCAGATTTTATTCAGACTCAGCCGGTATTTGATCTGAAGAGATTTTCTGAATGGATTGCTCTAGTAAGAGAGAAGGGACTTCACAAAAGGGTGGCTATTTTGGCTGGAGTAATGCCAGTAAGATCTCTTAAGGCTATTGAATATATGGAAAGAGAAGTACCGGGTATGCGTATTTCAGAAGAGATCATCCAGAGGATGAAAAAGGCAGAGAATCCTGAAGAGGAAGGAGTAAGGATTGCTGTTGAGACGATCCTAAAACTAAGGGAGATGAAAGAAATACGGGGAATACACCTTATGCCGCTAATGTGGGAAAGCATAACTCCGCGCATTGCAGAAGAATCGGGCCTAGTAAAAAGATGAATCTTTGAATCAGTAATGGTCTGGAGACTCACAAAATATATTATCCCGATTTAACGGATAAGAGATCGATTTATAGCTATTCTTCATCATCTAAATAGAATGAGGTTTGAGTACGAAACATTGCTTATCCGTTAATTCGGGATTATTTAAAATATAAATTTCTTTCAAATGAAAAATAAAAGAGTAAGTCTCTTATCCAATAAAAAGTTTAACACGTTTGGAGGAGTATTTACACCAGATGTATTAACGATTCTCGGTGTAATAATGTACCTTCGCCTCGGGTGGGTTGTGGGCAATGCAGGATTTCTTGGGGCTGTTGCAATCATTCTGCTCTCCAAATCTGTTACAATATGTACAGGCCTTTCGATGTCCTCCATAACTACAAATATTCGGATAGGAGCAGGAGGAGCATACTCAATAATCTCAAAATCATTAGGCCTTGAAGCAGGCGGAAGTGTTGGAATTCCACTTTACATTGCACAGACACTCTCTGCAGCTCTTTATATAATTGGATTTACAGAAGGATGGCTTCGAATCTTCCCGGGTCAGTCGCCGCTTCTTGTATCGAGCGTAGCATGGCTTGGGCTTGTTGTTATTTCATATATAAGTGCAAGACTTGCGATCAGGGTACAGTATCTTATAATGACAATACTTGGATTGTCTCTGCTATCTTTCATCTTAACACCTGCAAAGCCGATTTCACAATCGGTGCTGATCGGAAGTTTTGAGGATGCAAGCTTCTGGAAGGTGTTTGCTGTCTTTTTTCCTGCAGTAACAGGGATAATGGCAGGTGCCAACATGTCGGGCGAGTTGAAAAATCCAAGACGTTCGATACCGCTTGGTACTATGAGTTCTATAATAGTAACCATGTTCATATATGTTGGAATTGCTTTTGTTCTGAGCAGGATAGCCACACCAGAGGAGCTTCGGACGAATCAGCTCATAATGGTAGATAAGGCATTATGGGGGCCGGCAGTAATAGCAGGTCTTTTGGGTGCAACGCTCTCTTCTGCACTGGGAAGCATGCTTGGTGCACCGCGAATTCTGCAAGCTCTGGCAGAGCAAAAAACCGTACCTTTTCACAGATTTTTTTCTGCAAAGACTAAATCTAAAGAACCAGGAAATGCGATCATATTTACAGGAATCATAATCGAGGCTGCACTAATAATAGGTAAATTAAATGTATTAGCATCTCTTATTACGATGTTTTTTCTTATAACATATGGCATGCTGAATCTTGTGGTTTTCATCGAACAGAGCATGAAGATCATAAGTTTTCGACCAACCTTCAAGATTCCGCGTTTGGTTCCCCTCATTGGTACTGCTGGATCGTTATTTATAATGTTTTTAATAAATCCTGTATTCAGCATCATTGCAATAGTGATTATTATTTTACTATATATCTGGTTTGCCAAGAAAGGACTCGAGTCGAAGTGGGGAGACATAAGGGGAGGATTATTTCTCGTGATCGCAGAGAGGGCATCTAGAGTTGCCTCAAAGTTTCCACGACACTACATAACATGGAAACCAGATCTGTTGCTGCCCATAGAGAATCCTAAAGAATGGAAGGGGCCCATACTTTTTATTCGAAACATAACATATCCATCTGGAAGTATTTTTGCCTTTACTATTAAAAAAGAGAAGATTGAGGAAACACAGTCGGCCCTTGAAGAGCTTTTACTTCCACTCCAGAATGAAGGTATCATGGTAAATTCAACTGTTCTTGAGAGTGAATCTTTCCTGAGTGGTGCAAGGATTGTCATACAGACTTTAAGGGGAGGTGCTTTTCGCCCGAACATCTTATTTTTAACTCTTGGGGACAATAAAAGAAAAAACTATGTAATAAAAAGGTTAATAGAACTGGCGACAAAGAACAATCTGGGTACAATAATATTGCGCCAGCACCAGAGGACAGCATTTGGTATGCAGAAGGATATAAATCTGTGGATGCGCGACAGGAGTCCAAACTGGAATTTGGCAGTATTGATTACCCTGCAGCTTCAGTTAAACTGGGGCGGGAAGATCAATTTAATAACAGTGGCGCACGATGAAAAAGAAGAGAAGAGATTATATAGGTTTTTAGAGAGATTGAGCGATAAGGCCCGCCTTCCATCAATGACAGAATTTTATGTGCTAAGGGGAAGTTTCAAAGAGACAATTAAGAATGCTCCAAGAGCGGATGTAAATATCTTTGGTCTTGCAAGGGAGAGTATTCCTTTCAGTTTCATTAGAGAGGTTACAGAGTTGACAAAGAGTTCATGTGTTTTTGTTAAGGATTCGGGCCTTGAGAGCGCCCTTGTTTAAAGATGAATCATAGAAATGAAAAACGGATATCTTTTGTTTTCTACTATCTATCTTCAATTGTCATAATAGGTGGTTTTCTTCTTTTTATTCCATTTTTTGTTGGATTGATCTCCGGTGAAAGGGCAATTGTCGGCAAACTATTTCTTGGTTTCATCCTGCCAGGATTTGCATCAATTGTGGTTGGATCTATAATCAGAATTTTTTCAAAGAGTGGAACTCTACTGCTTAAGGATGCCATGGTGGTCTGCACAGTATCGTGGATACTGCTCACACTCATCGGAGCAGTTCCATTTTCTGTTGTTTTGGATGTTGGATATCTGAATAGCTGTTTTGAAACAATGAGTGGATTTACAACAACAGGAATAACACTCCTAAGCCATCTGGATGAGCTGCCACGCTCGATTCTTTTCTGGAGGGCCTTCACTCAATGGATAGGTGGGCTTGGAATCTTGAGCATGTTTATTCTGATAGGGTTTAGGGGAGGGTCGGCAGCGAACAAGCTCTTTTTAGCAGAGGGACACAAGGTAGCAACTCCAAGACCATCACCGAGCATGTTTAATACTGCCAGAGTCTTCTGGACTCTATACATTTGTTTTACAATTGCTGAAGCATCAATTCTGATATTGCTTGGCCTCGATCTATTTGATAGTATAACACATGCAATGACTACTATCTCGACAGGAGGCTATTCGATTCATGATAGTTCAATTGAGTACTACAGAATTCGAGGTTTTGCCAATGCCGATCTCATCGAGATTACAATAATGGTATTCATGATGATTGGAGCAGTGAGTTTTTTTGTTCATTATAGAATTTGGAAGGGTAAAATCAGAGCACTGTGGGACAATACCGAGATAAGATACTTCTGGTTTATAATCATTGCTGGAGTATTGTTGATATTTTTACATCATACAGGGATTTATGGAATCTCTTTTAGAGAATATCATGGGTCAGATTATTCAGGATTAAAGGGTATAATGTTTAACATAAAGGAGGTAGCCTTTCAGGTAGTTTCAATATTAACAACAACAGGATATACAACCAGGGATATCTCCAGTTCCTATTTTACACCTTTTGCAAAACAGATTTTTCTGATATTGATGGTGGTTGGTGGATGTGCTGGCTCGACAAGTGGAGGTGTAAAGGTCATTCGGATAGCAATATTGACAAAACTTATAAAAAACAGAATTATTAAATTAAACTCGAGTCGTCTTGTAAGGATTCCTCTTACTGTTGATAATGAAATAGTAGAAGACGGAGAGATTAAGAGAATATTTTCGCTTCTTTTCATGTGGATTATTTTATTAATCTGCACTTTTGCACTTTTAGGAGTGAACATGTACCACTTGATTTGAATAAAAAGA
>CAZYVD010000090.1:0-5638 GCA_964651045.1 uncultured bacterium | reverse complement strand
GGCAAAATGGTCGCCAGATAAGTCAAAGATTCTTGTAGTGGGTGGCCCGGAAACGACAATGGAATGGACGCCTATATGGATTATGGATAATGACGGAAATTTTCTCTATAAGCTTACATGGAATGGAGTAAGCGCTATTTGGTCACCGGATGGTGAGAATATTGTATTTTCAAGGAGGAAAGGATATTTTTCACTAATACACGATCTTTATATAATTGACAGTAATGGTCAGAATGAAAGGATTTTAATAGAAACGGAGGATAGATCTATATTTGCAACAGATTGGTCTAAGGATGGTGAGAGATTATTATTTATGGAAGAATATTTCTATTATGACTCTACGGGAAAACTGGATTCTGATAAATTCGAGATAGGGATTTTAAATATAAATTCTCTGGAAAATGTATATTTAACAGACAACAATATACAAGACATGTATGCATGTTGGAATCCTGATGAGAGTAAAATTGTTTACGTATCCGGTATAAGGGATTCCATTGATATATATATAATTGACTTAGAGACAAGAATTAAAACAAATCTAACACAAAATCCAGTCATTTATTATTCTCCGATTTGGTCGCCTGATGAATTAAAAATTATATATACGAAAAGTTTAAAAGGAAATTATATAGAAGATATTTATATATTAGACATTAAAAATAGAGCAACGAAAAAAATAACTAATTCTTTTTATACTGGTTATCGATATTGTTGCATGGATTGGAGAGAATAGGATAATATAATAAAAGAGTATCTATTTTTCAGTTTTCACATAGCAGCGTTAACTGCAGTAAAGTACGACTGTTATGAGAAAAATGGTTAATTGTTTGTTTATAGGGACCAACCTGGGCTATGGGATCACTAACAGGCGTGCTGCATATGCCCTGCAATCAATTAACCCTTTTTAATATCCGAGATAGAATTGATAATAAAAACTTTTTTAATAGGACATATTAAGATGAAGATAATCAAAAATCTATTGATTAGTGCCATAACTATTTTATTAATCTTTCAACCTCGTTCTAGAACTGGAGTTTGGGAACGAGGAGGTAAATCCCCAATACAAATATTTTTAACTTGATTTTTTATAAATAAATGTTAACATAGATTAACTATGTCCTCAGAATGTAAAATTATTTTAAAAAAAGAGGGTATAATTATTGCATGGGTTTTTGTGAGAACTATTTTATGATGTTTCTCTTTAATTTTGAAGGATCATCTTATGGAAAGCTTTATTAATGAAATACAGCAGGCTTTAAAAAAATATGATCTAGATCTTGATGAAAAAGAGATAAAAGAATATATACACCATATTGAACATGCCCAGCAGTATTTTCCTTTGAGCGAACAGCGTGCCCTGATAATCAAGCTTCTTAACGAATGGGAGAATAGAAAAGATAAAAAGGTAATAAACACTACTTCAGAGGCATGCAACATTAAACATGGGCCGTGTGTCACAACATTCGGCATATTGAGTGTTGACTGGCCCGGTCTTTCAGACACCTGCCTTGGGATAATCCATGAAATGGGATGGAACATCTATTTTACAAAGTCGATCATAATAAATTATAAAGATGAAGACCTGGGGATAATCTTGATAGGTGTGAAGACAGATGATGAAGAATCTTACAGCCGTCTAAGAGGACAGTGCGACACAATTCTCAAGAAGATTTATCTTGCAGCAGAAGGAGCTACCACAAAGACCTTTCTTATATCTGAACAGATGAAGAAGATCGAGCTCTACAGTGAGACTGTATCTTATATAAAATCTATCTATCATGATGATGATATTGATGAAATAATTGGATATAATGGAGAGGCAGTGAAATATTTTGCGGCTCGTTCGACAGATTATATTGAGAACAGAAAGATCGAAGACATTGCGGCACAAATAATAAGAAATCATAAATTTATAAAGAGGGTTTTAAAGACGGGGGATGCTATTGAACTGGATATCTCAAATTTTAAGACAAAGCGGGAAGGGGAGTTTACTGGTGTCACTGTCGCTGGCTTGAGCCGAATGCTGCACCTTGAAGATTGCTTGAAAACAATTGAATTGACCTCTCCCGATTTTCAACTGAAACACAACAGGGAATTTACAACACCTCAGGGCATATCGGTTTTTCGAATCGAGTTTGTTGACTCATCAGGAAATCCGCTGAGTGAATTGGAGCGAAAGAGGCTGAGAAAGGGCTTCTCTATCATGGTTTTGAACAAACAAAAGGAACGTGCCCAGTGGATCGAGTCAATCGGAGGATTTGAACAGTATGCAAGAGCAATTATTCCTCTTCTCGTTAGGGAAGCAAAATCATCTAAACAGACTCAGGTTTATCAGAGTGTGGCCCAGGCTACAGACCTATTCATAGATTTTAAGATCATTATTGCACTGCCAGAGCCTGAGAAGAAAAAGAAACACTATATGAATATTACGATAGATAGTCTAGAACAACTGCCCGGCTTTCATATTCATAAGGTAAGGCCTCCAAGGCAGTTTAGTGGAATCGAGATATTTATAGTTGACCTCAGAGTAAATCTCAGCGAGATCGATAATGTTGAGACAATTTACAGGAGAATAAAAGAGAAGTTACAGTCTGCAATCGGTGATTTCAGAGATTTTGACGAAGGCATGCGGACAATTGATGTGCTGAAACTGAAATCGATTAGGAAGAAGCTTGAAGGGATCAACAAGACACTTCTTAAAGAGCTATATTATGGTATTGAAGATTTTTTCCGTATAAGTGCAAGCGAGGATGAGATCATAGACCATATAAGAATAGTAATCGACATGATTAAATCAATGGGCAAGAATGGGCAGCCCCTGAAGATTATAAGCAGGCGTACTGGAACCTATTCTAAATCTGGTAAGATAAAGCCAAAAGCAACACTGATCTGTCTATCATATCCCCATAATTTTTATTTGCTCCAGAAAATATTGAACATACTTGAACCATATGATGTAATATTGAGCCGCATCGAAAAGAGTGGAAGGGATATTCTTATTTGCAGAATTACAAAGAATGATAAGGTGCTATCTGGTGAGGAGAAAAAGAAGATTCTTGTGGATCTTAAAAGTATTGTTAATGGTGAAAAGGTAAGAGTATGATCACAAGAATTCAATGATCCAGATGACAATGCCAATGGCCAGCAGAATTAATCCCTCCTTTCTTGCTATTTTTTTACCAGTTGCCAAGAAAATCAATGAGAGAATTATAAGTCCACTTAGCATTAGAGTGCTTGAGCGGGCATTATGCATTACATTCAGTGGACGTATGATTGCAGCCAGTCCAAGAACACCAAGTGTATTGTAAATGCAGCTTCCAATCAGATTGCCAGCAGAGATCGAATGGTGTCCTCTAAGGCTCGCCATCAATGATGTGGCAAATTCCGGTGCGGATGTACCTGCTGCCACAACGGTTGCTCCAATGACCCAGTTGGAGATTCCGATAGAACGGGCAATAAACACAGAGCCTTCTCTCAAGAGATAGCCTCCTGCTATTACAAGAAGTATACCAACGATAAGAATCATCACATCGAGCTTCTTGGCAGGAGTGTGTTTTAATTTTATATCGATTGGTTCTCTTTGGTGGAAAAGATATAGATTGTAGAGAATGAGTCCGAGCGCAAAGATTATGCCCTCTATCCTGGAAAGGTGGAGATTGAATAGAAAGAGAAATAGCAGTATAGTTGAGACAACAAGTATGGTTCCGTCACGTTTTATCAATCGGGGCGAAGATTCTATTGCCTTTATTACAGCAACTCCACCAAGAATGAATCCGAGGTTGAATATGTTTGATCCAATCACATTTGAAACAGAGATGTTTGACTGACCATTTATGGCAGCTCCTATTGTTACTGCAAACTCAGGGGCAGATGTGCCAAGAGCAACTACTGTGAGTCCGATGATAAGTTGAGATATTCCTAGATGTTTTGCTATTCTCGCAGCACTCTCGACGAGCCACTCCGAGCCCTTCCAGAGAAGAAGGAGTGACAGTAGTGTAAAGAAAATGTGAAGAGATAGATCCATTTAATCGATTCTTTTTAACTAAGGCCCTTGCTTCCAGGTTTTACAGGAGTGCTGCCTGCGCGGCACATGGGACAATCTTCAGGAGAGAAGTTTTCTACTCTTAGTTTTATTAGAGAAAAGTAGGGCACACCAAATTCAACGCTCCCTCCGCTCCTGTCGACCAGTGCTCCTACACCAGAGACCTCACCTCCGTGTGATGCGACACACTCTATTACCTCTTTTACAGAGCCGCCCGTTGTGGTCACATCCTCAATCACAAGGATTTTTGTTCCACCCTTTATGCTAAATCCCCTCCTCAGCCTCATCTTTCCCTCCACCCTCTCAGTAAATATTGATGGTACATTCAGAATCCGTGCAACCTCGTATCCTGCAATAATGCCGCCAACTGCAGGTGAAACTACCATTTCGATTTTGTAGTTTTTAAAATTATCTGCAATATCGCGGCAAAGTTTCTCGCCATACCATGGATACTGAAGGACTTTTGCACATTGAAAATATGTATCGCTGTGAAGGCCTGAAGTTAAAATAAAATGGCCCTTTAGCAGGGCTTCGGTCTTTGTGAAAATGTTTAAGATTTCATCCTGTTTCAATCTCATTTATAATCTCCCGAATTTTTTCAGTTCGATTGTCCCCTTAGTTTTTCATCTCTTGCATTGTTTATGGAATTGTAAATTCTCTCAGCCTCTCTTCTTGCGGCATCATCAAAATCTTCACCTGAAGAGGCATAGATTATGCCCCTGCTTGAATTTATTATTGCCATCTCACCATTTTTATCGGTTCCAGCAAGAACAGATGTTCTGAGATCGCCTCCCTGTGCACCCACACCTGGAATCAGAATGGGAAGATCAGGTGCGATAGAGCGCACTTTTTTCAGCTCATCTGCATGAGTTGCCCCTACAACAAGGCCGCAATTTTTATTTTTATTCCATTTTACAGCCTTTTCTGCAACATGGTGGTATAAAGTCCTTCCATCTGAACATAAATATTGGAAATCTTTCGAACTTGGATTTGATGTTAGGCAAAGAATAAAAGCCCCTCTTTTCTCATCTGTTATGAATGGCTCGATTGAATCGAAGCCAAGATATGGATTTACTGTAACTACATCAAAACCTAGATCAAACAGTGCATCGGCATATTTTTGAGCAGTAGAGCCTATGTCACCTCGTTTTGCATCACCTATTTTCAGGATTCCGTCCGGGATGTAGTCAATTGTGCGTTTCAGTATATCCCATCCTTCTCTTCCTAATGCTTCATAGAATGCCAAATTGGGTTTGTAGGCAGATACAAAGTCAACAGTTGCATCTATTATTCTTTTATTGAATAGGAAGATAGGATCGTCTTTTTTCATGATGTGTGATGGAATCCTGTCAGGATTTGAATCGAGTCCAACGCAGAGCAGAGAGTTGCGTGTACGGATGATCTGAAGAATTTTATCATTCAAATTCATGGTAATGCAAAGATACATCTTTGTCCTTAAATAATCAATAATAATTTTTAAAATCACTTTGATTATTTCAATTTTTTTACTATTATAATGCTACTCGCTTGACAAAACATTCCTGACTTCATCGCTAAATATTTGTAAGTTATTGTAAATAAAAAACATCATAT
>CAZYVD010000089.1:0-6568 GCA_964651045.1 uncultured bacterium | reverse complement strand
ATGTTGTGATAATTTTGTGTAACCGATGTTATGATATTCTTCAAATAGTGAATAGGGAATAGGGAATAAAGAATAGGGAATAGGGAATAAAGAATAGGGAATAGTGTCTTGTATCTTGTCATGAAATGGGTTGTCACTTTTTCGATTAAAAAAAGGAGGATAACTTATGTCAAGACAGAGGGCGATATATCTACTATAGCATTTAGAGTAGATTATAATAAAAATATAACATGCTAATATAGTATCGAAAACGACTGAATATCTATATCATTTCTAAATCGTTACATCATAGATGATAACCTACAATTTTTTTGAATCTTCGGGTTTGATTTTTTCCATTGTAATTCCTGTGTATCCATAAAAAATGGAAACGAGTGGGTTGCTGAGATTCAAAAAGGCATAAGGAAGATACAGAAGAGGACTTATGCCGAGCGTTGCAAACATAAATGCTCCGCAACTGTTCCAGGGAATAAGAGGCGAACTCAGGGTTCCGGAATCTTCGAGGCATCGTGATAAATTTTTAGGATGAAGTCCTCTTTCGTCAAATGCCTTTTTATACATTCTTCCAGGAATCACTATTGCAAGATACTGGTCACATCCTATGATATTCATCCCTATGCAGCTGAATATTGTTGTCGCAACAAGAGAACCTGTTCTCTTTACTCTTTTTAATAGTGCACCGGCAATTGTCTCAAGCATTCCTGTTTTTTCCATTATACCACCAAAGGAGAGTGCACACATGATAAGAGCAACAGTCTCCATCATGCTCATTATGCCGCCTCTTGTAAGAAGTTCGTCAACCATTTTAACACCAGTGCTTGAAACATAACCCGAATGTGCTGCCGAGATGACATCGGCTAATGATGATGATTGAGCAAAAACGGCAAATATGCCGCCAAGCAGAGTACCGCCAAGAAGTGCAGGAAGAGGAGGGATTTTTTTAACTACCATCAATATAACAAACAGAGGAGGAAGAAGAAGAACAGGATGGATAAAAAATGAAGCCTTCATTGTATTGAGTATTATATCTATGTTTTGCGTATCAATGCTTCCATGTGAGAAGTGTGCTCCAAGGATTCCATAGAGGATAGTGGCTATAATGTATCCAGGTAAGGTGGTATATACCATGTGTCTTATGTGTGAAAAAAGATCCGTTCCAGCCACTGCTGGAGCAAGATTTGTTGTATCTGACATTGGTGACATCTTGTCTCCAAAATAGGCACCCGAGATAATGGCTCCTGCAACAACAGGAAGTGGGATTCCGAGTCCCTTTCCTACGCCAATTAGTGCCACACCTACGGTTCCTGCTGTTGACCAACTGGATCCTGTGCCGAGTGATACAATAGAACAGACTATGAGGGTTGCCACTAGAAAAATGGCAGGAGATAGTATTTTAAGGCCGTAATAGATCATTGTTGGAACAATACCTCCAAGAATCCATGTTCCAATCATCGTGCCCACAACGATTAGAATTAATATTGCATCCATGGCAAGTGTTATACCGTGAACCATACCTCGTTGAATCTCTTTCCATTCATATTTGTATATTTTTGCCACTATTGCAGCAACTGCTGCTGCGGAAATGAGCGGAACGTGAGGTGTGAGCTTAAAGATTGCTATTACAAAGAAGAGCGATAACACAAGAAAAAATACAGGGATTAATGAGATCGCCAGTGGGATTTTTTTTGATTTGTCTGTCATGATTCTTAACTCCGGTTAGATTTAATGGTTCTTGATCCACTCTGAGATGTCATTTATTATTTCTTTGGCTACATGGTTTGGTGTATTGTATTCTGAAGGTTTGCTCTTACTCCTGCCAGGCATGAAGAGATGATTTAGATTTTGGTATGACTTAAAGGTCACATTTTCTCTGTTAGAGAGAATCTTTTTCCATCTATTAAAATCGTTCATTGTGACCTGGTAGTCTCGTTCTCCCTGGAGGATCAGCAGCGGTTTTTTTATTTTAAATGCTTCTTTTGCTGGATCATATCCCTTAAGGTCGATCCAGTATTTCACCATTGCACCTAAAAGGGGTTTTTTTATCCTTGAAGTATCGGATGGCATGAGAGATTTAATCTGGGCAACTTCCTCCTTTATTCTATCAATTCTATCTTTTTCTTCATCAGTAAGATTTTTCTTAAAAGAACTTATATAAAGAACCTGTCTTATGAATGAATCTTCAAGAGGCTGTGTTGGCCCTGCCATTATAATAAATCCTGCTATTGATGTGTCTTGTTTTGCTATTCGCGGTATCAGCATTCCACCGAGACTGTGACCGATAACAAAAATCCTTTTTGGATCAATCCTTTCGTGATTTCTCAGGAAATGCACTGCTGCAATAGCATCATCGATTGTTTCCTCCTTGACAGTCAACCTTTCTCTTATTGCCATGAGTTTTTTACTATATTGTCTGGTGCGTTTTTCATATCTGAGAACTGCTATTTGCCGAGAGGCGAGTCCATAGGCAAGGTCACGGAAGACTTTGTTAGGGCCAATAGTTTCATCGCGGTCATTTGGGCCCGAACCATGAATTAGAATTACAGCAGGAAATAGCCCCTCTCCTTTTGGTATGCTCAGTGTTCCTGGCAGTTTCCACTCTCCCTCACCAATCACCACCTCTGTTTCTGTGAACCTATTTAATCTTGAGTAATCGGGTGGAAGATATTTGCTCTTAGATTGCGTGGAAACTATCCAGTGGCCTGCAATTTCTCTGCTGCGGTTAAATACGATTTTAAAATCTATTGGAGATTTTTCAAACTCAAGTGTCACAAAAACAAAGTCATAATTTCCGTATTTTTCCTTTCGGATGTCAGTCCATTTTTTATATGGCCCCAGTTTTGCAACTAAAGATTCCCATAAAAGCCGGAGTTTGTCAGGAGTTGCTACTTTTTTCATTGTTGCATCAAAGTGTTCTGTAGCGTTCTCGAACTCCTGTCTCGACATATACTCTACAAATTGTTTAGCAATAACAATACAGCTGTCTGTGGAGTCGTATTGAACCTGGCCATAAGATACTGGAGAGATAATTAGTAATAGAAGTACTGCTCTGAGTAATAAGGTTTGCATGGTTAACTACTCCTCAAGGTCACAAAAAATAAAGAAATAACTGATCCAAGTTAAGATTTTTAAATTATAATATCAAGAGAATTTATTTAAAATTAAAGTGGAGTTTCCAATGAGATACATAGTGAGTATGAGATTTATAATAACTGTTTTTATATGTTTCAGCCTCATATTTTCGCTGCCGCTGATTTGCAAAGAAAGTGGAAGCGGTTATGATAGGCCCGCAGCTATTGCTATTGATATTGAAATGAGCAGTGGATGGGCATTCTGGTCGCTTAAGGATTTTGACCTCTCTAAGAAATACTTTGATAAGATGGATGAAATGAGCGGCTTTTCAGCCTCCACTAAGACTCTCGCCGGGTCTTTAATCGGTACAATCGATTTGAGAGCAGGATTTTTAAAAGGTAAACAGGAATTTGGTCTCAGGTTGGGATATAGATATATGCCAGGTGGCGACTTCAGACACAGATATGATGATGGAATCACATTTTCTAAAAACACACTTACAATGTCTGCTCATGGCTTTTATATTTATGGATTCTATCTTTTCCCTCTGCTGGAGAAGAGTTCTCTGTCTGTTATGCTGGCATGTGGAGCTGATTTTATAATATCAAGAATTCATTATGATTATACAGCGGTTGCACAGGGAATAGAATTCTACAATAGAGGCGATCTGCGAGACAGTGGGATTGGTGCAGGATTTGAGGTTGGAATTGAGAAGATGGTTTTTAATAATTTTTATGTTAAGTTGAATTGTTCATTCAATTTCATAAGATTGGATGACTTTAGTGGAATGATATCAAATCCAGAGGGAACTTCTAAAAAGATGAGGCTTACCATGATCAAGGAGGATCAGGGTGAGATGATATCAATATTCCCCTGTGGAGAGGTGCTTGGTGATAATGTAAGGAAGGCGGTTGTAGAAGGAGGTGGTTTGAAGATTAATATTGGAATTATATATAGATTTCCGGTGAATATTTTTTAAGAAAATGTGAATATTGGATGTTGTGGCTCCTATATATTTTCATATCTTGGTTATTTCTAGAGAAACCATATCAAAACCATTTTTTGAACTATTATAGCAGTTAGTGTGGTCATATGCAAAATAAACTTGCATCCCCCTTGATAAGTTTTTGTTTAGTGTGTTTGTTAATTTTTAGGTCAGAGTTTCTATTATTTTATATTGTATGATTTTTTAGATATGCTATTTACTTTTTTTATTCTTCAACCTTTCCTTCAGCTCATTTATTTGATCTCTTATATGGGCAGCATCCTCATAGCGTTCTTCTTTTATTGCCTCTTGGAGCTGTTCATTAAGACTCTTTATTTCATCTTTTTCGCTTTTAGGTTTAACTATTTCTGTCTCCTCACTGATGGCGGCCTTTTTCATTACTTCTTCTTCTACGAAAATTGGGGCCTTGGATCTTAGTGCTAACGCAATTGCATCGCTTGGTCTTGCATCTATCTTTTTCTTATAGCCGTTGCTCGTTATATTAATGGTGGCAAAGTAGGTGTTGTCTCTAAGGTCGTTTACAATGACTTGTGTAACTTTTATTTTAAGAGTATCGAGTATATTTTTCAGTAGATCATGAGTCATGGGTCGCGGCGGATTAACATTTTCGAGCTGAAGTGCGATTGCCTGAGCTTCTGCAGGTCCGACAACAATCGGCAGCCACCTGTGGTATAGGTCATCCTTTAAGATGACAACAAAACGATTACTGGCAGTATCCAGCGTTACTCTTTCAACACGTACTGAAACGATCATTTTCTTACGAACCATTTTTACTAAAGAATATATATAAAATTTGACAAAATCAAGTAAAATATCACTTAGTTTAAGATTGACAATTTTGATATAATTTGCAGCAGAAAAATATATGATGATATGAATTGTTCAATAGATTATTTTGTCTATCTTTTCCTGCCCCACTTAAAAATGAAAAATACAAAGGCCAATAAAACAACACTTCCTATTAATCCTTCTTCTGGATCAAATATTATTCTTGTTTTTCCATGAAATATCCCCTGAGCATTCCCGTATCCAAATAAGGTATATTCCAGACCATTCCATAATCCATGAAATATACTGGGAGGAATTAGGCTCTTAGACTCAATAAAGAGGTGACCAATTAGTATTCCCAGTAAAGATATATTAAAGGCATAAATTGCTGTTCTTATGAACCCTGAACCAAGGAGGAGAATAGAAGGAGGAATGTGCCAGATCCCGAAAAGAAGGGAGGAAAAAAGTAGAGCCCTTGTCAGGTTCGATCTGCTTAGTAATTAAATGCTCGTTAATCTATTCATGCTGATATAGATTATGAATTATTTCATTTCAACCCAACAGCGCTGGTCTGGTTTTACTACCACTCTGACCTTTGTTACAATCCGGCCATTTTGAATTTCCTGCTGTGGTTTATTTGCTTTTCCATTTACAAATAAAAGATCCGCTGCTGACGGGAACAGTGCAACCCAGACAAGATCATTCTTCCCTTTATTTAGGAGTTCGGTTCTTTTAATTCCCGTATGCTTAACATCAATCTCACAGTTTAATACAGGAACGTTTTTTACTTCAACCCATTCAGTCTCGCTGGTCAAGCGGGGCAGCGTGTAAACTGTATTCTCAACTGAATTCGGTTCAATTCCCATCATGCCGTTGACAATGGCTCCGATTACTGCAAAAGAAACTTCAGGATATTCCCGTCTTCTGGTTTTCTCATCTGTTAGATATAAAAGAATTTCATAGGCCTCGTTGTTTCTGCCAAATCGATAAAAAATTTCAGGATAATGTGACAACGATTCTATATTTAATCTAACTTTTTGCTCGATCATCTGATTCAGGATTGTTTCTGATCTGTAGGAGGGTCCGACTATTCCAAAATAGAGTGAGGCTCTTCCGGCTTTACCTGTTTTAAATCTGCCGTTTCCCAAATAAGCAGAATAGTAGGTTTGGTTCTCATTATCCCACCAGACCTTGTTATAAAACTTTTTAACCTCTTCGGCTTTATTAAAAAATCTCCTTGCTTCATCATTTTTACCTGTCAATTTTTGAATATTAGCATAGGCTTTATATCCAGCATATTGAGCTGCCAGTAAATCGCCTCCGACCAGAATATTATAATCGCTTTCATCGTAGCTGGGAAGGCCTCTGCATGTCCGATAATAGTCATCAGGGTCAAAAGGTACGGAAAGGTTCATATTCTTGTGCCTGTGCATTATTTTATCCAGTCCCAGATCCCATCTCTTTACATAGTCATAAACAGTTCGTTTATAAAAATTAAGGAAAACAGGGTCCTTAATGTATGCCTTGTCCCCTGTCCAAAGATACTGCCGCCAGTAGCAGTCGAGTAGATCAAAATTTGCTGGAAGATTGTACCAGAACTCCTCATCGTTACGAAAATCGACTGGAGCAGGCTTGTTGTATCGGTTGATCTCCCAGTAGGTACACCAGTCTTCCTGACTTCATCGCTAAATATTTGTAAGTTATTGTAAATAAAAAACATCATAT
>CAZYVD010000088.1:0-7309 GCA_964651045.1 uncultured bacterium | reverse complement strand
TCTTATCGTTATCTGTTAATGCTTTATCCAGAAATACAAACATTTTACCTTTAAATTTTGGGGTTCTTATCTCCTCAATTGTCTCATGAGAAAATTTATTATCTAAAGAAATATAGAAATCTAAGTTTTGTTCTTCATCTTTAACATAATAAAATTTATTATCTTTAATCTTTATTTTCTTAAGTTTAGAATTCAAACTCAATCCTTCTTTTAGCATTACTTCATAAAGAACATCTATCTCTCTCCACCCCGGGAGCAATGCCTCATCAACCCACATGTTAAGCCATTCAAGATATTTCTTCTTTAATTCTTCTTTATTTTCGGAAGGATCAAATTCAAACTCGTCTTTGAGATTGAAGTTTGATTTATCTAACTTAAAAACCTTATATCCAAAATCTTGCTCATTTTTCAATAAATTATTTTCATTTTCTTTTCTATATCTTTCAGATACTCTTTTTAATCTTTCAATACAAATATCTGCAACAGTTGGAAATCCCTTTTTGATCTCTTCATCCTGCACTTCCTCATCAAGTTGAACAAGGATAAATCTTCTTCTTCCCCCATCTTCTCTGTTTAGTTCCCAGACAGCATGAGCAGTTGTGCCAGAACCGGCGAAGAAGTCTAAAACTATATCTTCTTTATTAGTAGCAATGGTCGTAAAATGTTTTATCAAGCTAGTAGGTTTTGGGAAATCATAGACTCGCTTATTAAAAATTTTATCGAGTTCGGTGCATCCTTCTTGATTAGTCCCAAATTCAATACTTAAAAAATCGTTGGTTATTTGACCTTCAATATCCTTTAAATATATTTTGCCATACGGTTGTTCTTGCTTCCCTGAAGCCCAATGTATTTTTCCTTCTTTCAACATTTTTTTAAATTCTTCTTCTTTTACCATCCAGGGGCCATTTAAAAGCATCCCCGAGGGTGTTTTAACTTTATAAAAATACCTACCTCTCGTTTTATGCAATAGAATATCTCTTCTATATCTTCCTTTCTCATCTTTATATCTATATTCTTTCTTCGCTCTATCTGACAATTTCATTTTATTAAACTTTAATGATTTATTTTGCTTGGCATAACAAACAATATATTCTTTCACATTTGCTACATTCCCGATATTAGATTGGTTATCCGTTCTCCGCCAAGAAAATTCTACTACAAAATTCTCCTCCCCAAAAATTTCATCCATAATCATCCTTAAATGATGAACTTCATGGTCATCTATGGAAATAAAAATAACCCCATCATCTCTTAATAAACTTCTTGCTAAAAATAGTCTTGGATACATAAAATTAAGCCAGTCAGAATGATACCGTCCGCTTGTTTCTGTATTTGTGGTGAGCTTTTTCCCTTCACTGTCAATCTGTCCTGTCTTTTCTAAGTAATCTTTTAATGGTTCTTTAAAGTTATCTCTATAAATGAAATCCTTGCCCGTGTTGTAAGGAGGGTCAATATAAATCATTTTGACTTTGCCAAAGTAAGGTTTAAGTAAAAGTTTTAATGTCTCTAAATTTTCTCCTACTATGACAATATTTTCAGTTTTATCAAAATCAATAGATTTTTCTTTAAAAGGTTTTAAAGTCCCATAAGCGGGTGTTTGAATACTTTTATAAATATTACTTTTCCCAGCCCAGTTAAAATAAAATCTATCATCTTCTTTTTCAATAATCTCGCCACTTAATAATGCCTTCAACTTCTCAAAATTGACCTTATTATCCTCAAAAACTTCAGGATAAATTTCCTTTAATCCTTCCTTAATATCAGTTTTTACTATTTTATTTATCTTTTTAATGTCCATTTTATTGACTCCATAATAGGATTCGCCATTTCATATAACATCCTATAACATAGTCTCTTTCTACAAGCATCGGATCAACATTATTGAATCCTGCAAAACGTTTGATTTCTGAAGATGAAATCATCTAAATTCTCACATTTATCAGAAGCCGCCAACGTGTATTGATTCTGCCGGTTTTTGGGCCGCCTGGATATATCGGACTTACTCCCTTGCTTAATCGATTCTTCCAGCTATTGAAAATATGGGCAGCCTCATGTGGCAGATCGGGGATAAGATATTCGAACAAGTAGCCCAATCTTTTCATCACTGCACCGTTTGGGAAGCGCAGAGCATATTCATCAAGTCTTAAATAATCAATTGTCGAAGCAGCATTCTTTACTGCTTTTGCCAGTTCTTCTATGCCACCGCTTCGTTTTACATCGTCTGCGCAATCAATAAGAGTTTTTTCTTTATCAGTAACAAAAAAAGAAACATCCCCATCCCACTTTTTAATATATCCAAAGAACTTTGATCGAGGTACTGTAACAATTTCAAACTGGTTTCCCTGGACCAATTTCCTGGATTTGTTTTTACGTTGAGTTGTTTGAACATAAATAATTCGGGGAAATTGCTCTGTCCAATTCCAGAATCTAATTGCGCTCCAGTAAGCAATACAGGCAGGATCTGCCAGCATACTGGCAATGAGCATTGGATTTTCGCTCCATTTGCGTTCAGGTCCTGCCTCCAGTGGAATAACAAGATACTTACCGCGTTCAATACGAGTAAGCCAGCCCTTTTTTGCAAGAACGCTTAGTTTTTTTATGGCAATTTGAGAGTTGCCCCAGAAATTTATAGCGTCTTTGATAGTAAATATTTTATTTTTCCACGAAGCAATCAATGATATAAATTCTGCTTCACGAGGCCCCAATTCTGTAATAGTTTTCGACATGATCATACCCTTAGAAAGGTAACTTTCATGTTAAATTATATAATATTTTTTAAAAATCAAATACTTTTTCGATAAGTTTAAATAAATAAATTTACAACACCTAAACACTCCCTGTTTTGTATTATTTAATATCAAGGATTGATCGAACAGACTCTTTTAAAATCAATTTTTTAAATAAAAAAGGGCATCTCCTCCATTGAATGGAGATACCCTTTTCCTACAGTGTCTTAACACCCTTTAAATCTTCTCTTTTAGCAGCATCTCACTCTCTCGTTTTAAGATCTTCTCCATCCCGGGATTAAACTCTCTGTGAATAAAACGCACATTACCCTTCCTGTCTATGACAAATGTATTTGGGGTACCTCTCCCCTTATACTCTTTAAAAACCTTCCATCCCTTTATGAGCACAGGAAAAACGGGAATCTTTCCATTGGGACCTCTCTTAACATACTCTTCGGCTCTGTGCGGATTCGAAAGATATCCTATAGAAAAGACTGATTGGCTATCAAATCCATATTTGTTCTGAAATCTCTGTAGATGCGGAAACTCCGCACTGCAAGTGTTTCAACCAGGCTTCCAGAAATTAACAATAATTACCTTACCTATACTCTCTGATAGAGATCGATTATCTCCTCTGCCATCTCCTTCTTTTTTTCCTCATCCTCTTCCAGTCTGGCAAACAGATACTGATAGACAGCATCTTCAGGATGTCTTTCCGCCTTTCTCTTATATTCCTTATAAAGTACATCTTCCTTGTTTAGGCGATAGGCCATAATGGACTGATAAACGATATTGTATTGTATTGTATTTTATTTTTTTGGATCCGCCTTTACTGCCAGCCTGTACTCGAGTGCAGCCTTTTTAAAATCCCCTGCCTTTTCCAAATCTTTCGCTTTTTTATAGTGGATATCTCCACTCTCCCTTTCCTGTCCGCATCCAGCTAATAAAAATAAAATGAAGAGAGATATAATTATTGACACACTTTTCCTGTACATCTAATTTCCTCCTGTGAAAGAATAAAAGTCTCACATGCTACCAGTGCACACGGCACTGTTATTATATATTTCCCAGGGAAAAGGTGTCAGGAAAATTTCTTATTAAACTTTTTATCATGACTGGACATCTAAAAAGTTGCGATGGTCATTATTTCGACGGATCATTACAAAAGAAAGTTCTTCAAAAAATAATCTCAAAGTCATATTATACATCTGAATGTTTTCTCTTTGAAAAATAGAATACATCGGGATGCCTTGTGTATCCAAGGCTCTCAAACACCTTCATCGATCTTTTATTCCACTCCTCTATCAGGCACGCTACTATTTCAATCCCGATTTTATCGAGACGCTCCTCAACCTGCTCAACAAGTCTTCTGGCAATGCCTTTTCTTTGAAAATCTGGAGCAACTGCAACCCTGTTTATCCATCCCTTTCTTCCATCGTGTGTACCCAAAACAGAGCCAATCAGCTCACCTTCAAATTCTGCCACAAGAAATATTGCAACTCCTCTCCCGAGTTCCTCTCGAATCTTATCAATACTGTCCCGACCCCTTGGCTTATATGGAAGACCTGCCTTTTCCCATAGATCGATTAGAGCATCATAATCTTCCATGACAAACTCTCTTATTACCAATTCTGACATATCCATCTCTTTAATCCTATCTTGAATAATAGTTCACCCATCAATTCTATTATTGACAAACTATTTACCTCTGTAAAACCATCTTCACTGCATGAAACTGCTGTCCTGATCTAACAACACAAATATAGATGCCACTCGAAACACGTACCCCCGACTCATCACATCCATCCCACATTAGTTTCTTTTGTCCTGCCCTTTCAAAACGGCAAGCAAGATTCCGTACCGGTTCTAAAAGATCATGTACATGGGATCACCCGATCCCTATGCAGTCCAGTCAAAGAGTTGATGCTTCAATTCGGATCAACTCATTATCGCCTGTGACTATTCCAGCTACAATTAAGACACAAAAGGCGATAACAAGCAGGATAAATAGAGCAATCCCTCTATTCGATTTCATAAAAAATCCCTCTATTTAAAATATTCTAAGATCAATGGAATCAATCCCTTGCCAAATCCAAATGGAACGGGGGTAAATGAGACAACAAAAATAATAAGAACCACAATGCCTATTACCTTGCGCCTCAAGTCGAGAGGCAGCTCATCATTCATCGTTGGTGGATGTTTTCGAAATACTGCAAGCAGCACAAGAAGCAAGAACCACCCAACAAACATAAACAGGCAAACGCACAGGAGTATAAAATAAAAAAATGTAGAAATATACCTGCTCCTGGTGCAGAAAAGAGAGTATGTTACATGTCCGCCATCAAGCTGACCAATAGGAAGAAGATTGAGTGCAGTCACAAGCAGACCCACCCATCCTGCGTATGCCAGTGGATGGAGGACTATATCGTATCCCTCTGGAATAGGCCCCTTTACTGCTCTTGCAATAAATGAAAAAAGCAGAGAGTCTCCAAGTTGAATTGTATTTCTTAAGGTCTCTGTTGCCACGACCTCTGAAAATCTCAAGCCAATTATTATTGCAGGGACTATGACAACCATTCCAGCCACAGGGCCTGCTACTCCCACATCAAACAGGGCCCTCCTGTTTGGTATTCTGCCCTCCATTTTAATAACTGCACCAAGAGTCCCAAATATTGAAAATGGAAATGGAATAAAATAGGGAAGAGAAGCAGGAATAGAGTGTATTCTTGTCATCAGATAATGGCCCATCTCATGAGTCAGGAGAATCAAGATTATTCCACCCGAATACCAGAATGCACCTAATACTCCATCAGAGAGTGCAACAAAAAAAGTTGAAAAAATAGTCATGATGAAAAGAAAAATATGGAGGGCAAGAGGCCTTCTCCTGTACTGTAAATAAGCTGGCATTTGATCCATCCCTCAATTTAAAGTAACTACGACTCTGTCTCCCACATTTAAGCCAAATCTTTCTTTGGCGCTATCCTGATTTATTGATATCTCAACCCTCCCAGAACTTCCAATCAGGGCAAGAGGCGATCCTTTGGGAACATCGACATATTTGCTGCTCATTCTATCTATCCTGCACAAACCCGCCTCTATCCGTTTAACATTCCTGTTACCCAACATACACTCTTCGATGTTTGTTACACAGGTTCCGAAACGGTCAACATATATTATCTGCCCGACTATTCTATCTCTATCAATAACAGGCCTCTTAACTTCACCCCTTAAGAATCCAGAAAAGGGTCTGCATAACGAATCTATCGGCTCTCCCAAGGAGATGCGTGCAGCAAGAGGTGCAAATATGTCCCGTCCGTGGAAGGTACTGCTTATATCGTCAGAAGGGATCGATCCCTCTTTTAGACGATAGACCTTGAACCCCTCCTCTCCATTGAATATATATTTAAGAACCCCATTGTCCGGAGCAATGAATATATAATTTGATGTCTGAACAACAAGAATCGCCCTCTCACTTCCAACACCTGGATCAACCACTACAACATGAATCGTTCCATCTGGAAAATATTTATAGAGAGATTCAATAATAAAACCAGCCTCATCCACATTGTGAGGAGTGACATCGTGCGTTATATCTACAATCGCTGCTTCAGGATTTATCCGCAATATCACTCCCTTCATTGCTGCTGCATAGGGATCGGAATATCCAAAGTCGGTAAGAAGAGTGATTGTCAAGGTCTTTCCTTTGAGTTTAAGATTTTAAAAACAGATTATTTATATAGATAATTTAAAAAATCGATTCCAAAAAATCAATTTGTATAAAAACAATCACCGAAGAAGCACAATGCTCATTGTCTTATTGAAACTTCCAGCCCTGATCCTGACAATGTAGATCCCAGAAGCCGCTCTCCTTTTAAATCTGTCTCTTCCATCCCATACACAAGCATGCCATCCCGGCTCCATTTCTTTCTCTATTAGACTTCTTATTCTCTTTCCCCCGATCGTATAAATTGCCACAGACACAAAAGAGAGCTCACCCACTCTGTAACTAATCACTGTCGATGAATTGAATGGATTTGGATAGTTCTGCAGAACTTCAAACCCACTCGAGCAATGGGAATCCTCAGCATCAGGTACGGGAAGGTATATGTCTCCATCTCCCTCCCACACCTCAACAGAAATTACATCTCCATCGCCATCCGTGAACCCTGAATTCTTCTTGTCCCACTCAATCTGTGAATACTGCGACGAATCTCCAACCTCCCATACTACTGTACAAACAGTCTCGTAGCTATTTAAAGAGGGCTGCCATACGGTTTTCTTCTTTAAGTATATTATCTTTACCTCAAGCTTTGTTAAATTTACCTTGGCAGACACCGTGTAATCATCAGGATTTTCTTCTATATTATGATTTATGTTCTCAAGAAATGGATCTCCTTTAAAGGCAGAAGAGTTATAATCAAAATAGAAGTCACAATTCCCCACTCCACCTATGCTTCCAAACCCTCCACTCCAATCATCGAGCCTTTTAATCTTTAAATCGAATTTAAAATAGTCCCCATCCACTCTTGGATTGTCTATCATGACATCCATCTTCTCGGCAAGTAGAAGAGAGGTTGTCAGAA
>CAZYVD010000087.1:0-7364 GCA_964651045.1 uncultured bacterium | reverse complement strand
AAAAGTGTAACCGATGTTATGATATTCGTGAACTATTCACTATTCACTATTCACTATCCACTTCATCCCTTCTGCAATCGAGTTCCTACTACTCTCTTAAAAATCGAATTAATAATAACACCACAAACAAACGAAACAATCGCTCCAATACATACATACCATAACCAGAAAATACCTGTAAAAGACATCACTAAAATATTTACTATTATACTAATTATCATACCACAAATGGCGGCCTTATCGCTGAAATCTCTCAGGAATCTTCCCATTAAAAAAATCCCCATCATTCCACCGTATGTGACCGAAGCAATAGAAAGCCCAATCTCTACAAGCGGACTCTTTGTATTTTTTAAGATACATGATATTGTCACTATTATAACAGTCCAGGCCAGAGAAATATATCTAGAAAGTGCCACCTTCCTTTTTTCAGTAATTTTTCTGATATTTATCTGCAAAATATCTGCAGAAGTAGACGAAGACAGAGAGTTTATTGATGAACTTAATGTCGACATTGCTGCAGCAAATATACCTGCAAGCATAATACCCCGAACTCCTACAGGTAGATGATGAACAATGAAATATGGAACAATTTCATCACTCCTCTCAAAGCCGATTCCATTTAAGAATAGTTTAATAAACAAACCAAAAAGTAAAAACAGCATGAACTGAAAGATGACGATTATTCCACTGAAAATCATCGCTTTTTTGGCAGAGTTTTCATCCCTGCATGCCAACACTCGCTGAACAATGAGATGGTCTGTGCCGTGGGAAGCAAAAGAAAGAAACGCACCTCCAATTATTCCGGAAAATATGTTATATGTACCAAAAAGGCTGTAAAACCCATCCTCCAGTCCTGACGATACAATCTTCAGTCCATCTCTGGATATCTGTTGAAAAATAGACAGAAAGGAAAGGGATGTGTATCTGGATATCAAAATCATCCCAAAA
This sequence comes from uncultured bacterium, assembly GCA_964651045.1. Taxonomy (GTDB): domain Bacteria; phylum Zhuqueibacterota; class QNDG01; order QNDG01; family DSAB01; genus CAZYVD01. Next base: position 6,416 of record CAZYVD010000087.1, on the reverse strand, counting down.
ATTGCGCAGCCAATATATAGAAAAAGCTGAATCGAGTCGACCACTACAATAGACCTCAGACCGCCAAAATATGTGTATAAAAATGTAGCAATACCAATTACAATTACAGAAATCCTGTAGTCCCAGCCGGTTATGATTGAGAGAGGTATGGCAGTAGCAAATAGTCGGACGCTGTCAGCAAGGAACCTTGTAATGTGAAATATAACCGATACAACCCTTCTCGAAAAAACATTGAATCTGGCCTGCAGGAATTCATAAACTGTTTCGAACTTACCTTCAAAGTATTTTGGTATTAAAATCAGTGCAACAAAAACTCTTCCAACCAGATATCCGAATGCCACCTGAAGAAAACCCATCCCACTATTGTAGGAAAGACCAGGAATTGATATGAATGTCAATGTACTCGTCTCTGTTGCCACAATGGAAAAACATGATATCATCCATGGTATTGATCTGTCTCCGAGAAAATAACCGCCAAAACTTCTGGAGGCAGAATATTTCATTCCTATAAGATTAATTATGACAAAATAAAATATTACTATACCAAGATCAATCCCCATAGAGATGGTATTCCCTCTTTATTTCTAAAAACTCCTTCTCGTCCTTTTGCCACAATGAAAAAATCTCATCAAGGCTTGCTCCACTTATTATCATCTCTCTAATCACTGAACTTCCAGTAAGAAGATCAAAAGCAGGATGGGCAGTGTTGAATTCGTATACACCCTTCTTAAACACGACCCTGTCCGGATAGAGATCATAGATCGTCTTTACTACTGCAACACCTGTGAGGAATGAATGGAACTCAACAGAATCTGTTACATGAATAAATATGCCTCCTATCATCTCTTCAGAGTACTCATTAAAACACGGCTTGAAATATACTGGTCGAAAAAATACTCCGGGCAAATCATATCTATTAAGGCGATCTGCCAAAGAATCAGATTGAATAAATGGGGCTCCCATAATTTGAAAAGGCGTTGTAGTTCCCCTTCCCTCCGACACATTGATCCCTTCAAAGAGGCAGGATCCTGCATAGACCATTGCAGTATCTGTAGTAGGCATGTTTGGAGAGGGCGGAATCCATTGAAGACCGGTTTCATCATATAGCATACTTCTTCTCCAGCCTTCCATTCTTTTCACAGAAAGCTCTATGTCGATCTTTCTCATATCTTTGTAAAGGAAAGCAAGTTCTGCTGGTGTCAGGCCGTGGCGAACAGTAACAGGATAGATCCCGACAAATGAGCTAAATTCGACGTCCAGCAGAGGGCCTTCTACCCTGAGCCCGCCAAGAGGATTTGGTCTGTCGAGAATCATCATCTCGATTCCAGTATGCTCTATGGCCTTCATAAAAAAGGGTATCATATTCAAATATGTATAATATCGCGACCCAACATCCTGAATATCAAAAATTACCAGATCAATATCCTTTAAAAATTCCTCATCCGGCACAATCGAGGAGTCGGAATCACCATATAGACTCACTATTTCTATGCCGATGTCTGGCTGATGCTCTACAGCCACTTGATCCTGCTCTGTAGAGAAGATTCCATGTTCGGGTGAAAAAATCCTCTTTATCACGATACCCTCTCTTTTAAGCACATTCCAGCTATACTCAAGATCATGCACGACAGATGTCTGATTTGCAATCAATGCTATGCTTCTTTTCCTGTACTTACCGGACTCTTCAACAAATTTATCAAGACCTGTCTTTACCATGCTTCAACCTCAAAACTAGAGTCTCTAACCTCAATCATACCATCCGGGTAGACTATACAACCGGATACTCTTTCGTATGAGCCGACTGTCGAATTTGGAAGAATCACACACTCCTCCACTACTGCTCCAGTACCTATTTCGACATCCCGCCCAATAACAGAATCTCTTATTACAGAAGATTTCTCAATTCTTTCAGGACGATCTATCATAGATGGAGTCAACCCGAGCATGTCCTCAATCCTGCTCTTAAGTCCCAATATCTCATCCCTTCTTTTTATGTTTGCATTCCAGTATCTATCAATGGATCCTATATCCATCCAGAATCCTCTATGTTCGAAAAATCCAATCGAATGGTTCTTTATTAGACCAGTAAATCCTGTATCGACAATGCTTGAATATGAAGATTTTAAATATCGAAAAATGGATGGCTCCACGACTGCTACTCCAGTATATACAAAATCGGAAAACCTCTCACTTCCCAGCATGTTTTCAAAATCAACAACCCTGCTGCCAACTATTCCGACTCTTCCTATTTCTGAGGCCCTTTTGGATCTATAAACAAGAAGCGTTGCAGATGATCTGTGTGATTCAATCAAATCAGTAAGATTCACATTAGTAATGATATCGCTGTTTATCAGAACAAACTCCTCGCCTGATAACAGCTCCTCACATCTCTTTAATCCACCACCAGTGCCAAGCAATTCCTCCTCGATCGAGAATGAAACATTGAGTCCAAAAAAATCGTTCTCTTTAAAGAACTGGATAATCTCGCCTGCCCGGTAGTGAAGGTTGCATACTACTTCCTCTATACCAGCCTCTTTTATCAGGAATAATGAATAACATATTGAAGGCAGGTTCAGAACAGGAATCAGCGGCTTTGGCCATCTTTTAGTGAGTGGCTGCAATCTCTTTCCATAACCTGCACATAGAATAAAAGCCTTCATCCTCTACTCCCGATGATGTTCAGAACAATCTCACCTGCCCTCTTCACCTCTTCCCTTCTCTCTGCATACTCATATAAATATTCTACTGTAGGAAAGATATACTTCTCATAGAATCTTTTGTTTCTATGTACTATCTGATATCCAAAAGTGCCCAGCGCCTTTATATTTCTCTGAAAACCCATTATATCAAAATAATATTCATACTCGTCCCAAGACATTTTATCAAAACCATTTTCTCTCAGCAGCGAAAAATGATACTCCTTTAGCTCAAAGACTATATTTTGTTCAAGCATAAAATATGAGTCTCTGAGAAGAGAGACCGCATCATAGAGAGGCAGCCCCATACGTGCATCCTGAAAGTCGATTATGAGAGGACCAGACCGACTTATCAGAATGTTTCTGCTGTGATAATCTCTGTGATTAAGCACAAAAAGATCCGGACGAAATAGAATGTTAGATATTTTCAGAAATTCATCCCTAAGCTCGCTGAGTACCCTTTCTGAACAATTAGATTCAAAATATTCGACCAATGAGTTTTTGATGAAAAAATCGAATTCAAACATGAGCTTTTTAACATCAAAGCAGATTGAAAATGGCGGCCTTACGCTCCTGCCGGAGATTGTCTGTATCCTGACCATTATATCGATTATTTTTCTGTAAAGAAAAACAATCTCATCTGGTTCCAATCCGAATGCTTGCTTTTGAAGATGATTGTCTCCTCCATCTTCTAAAAGAATAAATCCATTCTGCTTGTCAACACCATATATCTCAGGAACAGGAATCCCCTCTTCTCTGAAAAGGTTGTGCACTGCAAAGAATTGATACTCCTCCCTTGCAAGGTTCGAATCGATACACAGTACCAGACTCCTTTTATTAGACCATATCCTGAAATATTCTCTGATTGAGGCGTCACCAGCAATTCTTTCAATAGTGTCGATTCTGCCAACGATCCTTTCCAAAAAAGTGTTAATCGCCTCTTCGATTCTCATCTATAGATGGCCGCTTTTTATTAAGGATTTTTAAAAATGTATGATATTTTTTATGGAAGGTCAAGAGAATTAAGAAGAATGAAACTTATTCTCTTAAATAATTTCCTTAATGAAATACCGCTTCTTGTGATTCTGAAGATCATATTTTAAGATAAAGACCGATCTATCATCAAGAGTAAAATAGATTCTCATCTCCTCATGATCCTGTTCAACATCCGAAGAGATTACCTGACTTGAATATACCAGTGCCTCTGCCTCATGCCTGCTAATCTGTTTCATATTTTTATCTCAATGTTTGGATTTTTATCTATGCATATTATAAGACTATCTATCTATTAAAAAGGTTGCATATTTTTTTTAATTTCTATTCTCATTACCTGGCCTGAGGAAACGCTTACCCATAAGATTCAATCTATATTTTTTGATAACTTCTGGTTGTACAGTTCTTCCATCAGGAAATTTGAAATAGATCGCATTATATCGACACTGGACTATACATGCACCACACTGAACACATCTCTCCCCTCTTACCAACACGGCTCTATTTTTCCTGCTGTCCATCTCATAGCATGCTCTTGGACATACTTCCTTACACATCGCACATCCCCTGCACTTTTTTTGGTCTAGAGAAACCATAAGAAAGCGCTCCTCATGCAGCGTGCTCTTAAAAACAGGGGTACTGCCCATCAAATCGATACTAACCAAAAGTACAATAATTAAAGAAACAAAACTCCAGCGTATGAAAAAGTTCATGTTGGCTTCTTTTAATAAAATAGTGTAGATAATTAGGAACAATATGAAGACATCCTCTATGATCATTGGAACACGTGCAAAATCAAAGACAATAGTGTATTTGCTGAGATCGACCCCCCTTTTTCTCCTATTTAATAGACGGCTGTATAAAGGAAAGGAGATAAAAATCACAAGCGGTAAAATCCATGTTAGAAGCAAGAGTTGTATGGTAAGCTCAGGCCAGAACAGCAGCGATAGAAGAGTTGTAATGATTGAAAATGGGAAGGCCCACATCACCGCGATTTCAATGCGCTGAGTGAGAGGAAATTCTACCCTCCTCATCATATCTGTCTTTTTAAAGTTGTTTTTAATAAAATCCGGAATCCAGGCTGCATAAACAGGCCCCCCATATGTTATTCCACCCCACCATCTTCCTTATCGATTCTGCCTCAATACCCACAGCAGCAAGCTGAGGCAGGATCAAATTTCTGTGACTTACCAGTTTACCAATCCCACTGACCTTTACTGCGGACGCAATATCATGAACAGTGAGATGTCCCCTGCAGCAGAACACCATACATTTATTCCTCTGCTGTTGACAACTAATAGATAACAATCAATTCCGTTTTTTTCAAGCACTCTCTTTACTCTTGAAACAGTTATACAAAAATTGCACGTAACAAAAATGGGAGACTGCCCATCCGGATTTCCAATTTTAATCAATCCTGTCTTGCACGGAAGGGGAAACCCTCCTAACAGTGTTCCAACAATGTTTATTATTATGTATTTGAGACGGATCATTCATCTATCCTTCTTTGCCGCGATTTCAATAAAATCTTCCATCCTGCCGAGCTTAATAGATTCTATGATAAACCCATTCTTTAAAATCTTTTCAGGAAGGCCTTTTATTGGTTTGGTTGTTGTCTGTGTCATCATATAGGTTATAATCATGAGAGGTAATCTTACTGTTCTGGTAATGATCCTTTTTATTATATGATTGGGGACCACCTCATCTGCTATCAATAAAAGACCGCCAGGTTTCAATACTCTCCTGACCTCTTTTAATATATACTCCAATTCATTATCACCAAGCTCTGAAAGGCAGAGGCCAATCATGACAACATCATAACTATCTGCCTTCTCTGCATCGATCTCTGCTGCTCCCATCTCGCACAACTCTATTCTATCTCTTAAACCTGCCTCTCCAGCCTTCTGCTTTGCAACCTCAAGCATCTGGGGGTTAATATCTATACCCTTGACATCTGCTCCCTTCCCAGCTGCCATTATCGTAAGCATCCCTGCACCGCATCCAATATCCAGAACCCTTTGACCCTTTTTAACAACAGATGCCATTCGTCTGTATGCATCTTCCAACTTGCCAAATGTAATCATTCTAATTGCTCTGTCGTATCTATATGGAGCAGATTCTAATATTTTCATTAAAACATAATAGAACATCTCTAACCTGAGTAGATAGATAAATAAAACATTTCATCATGCACAATTTTAGATTTGTATATTTATAAATTTCTTCATGCCCTGCCTCATACTACAGCAGCCTTCAAATATTTTAAATAAATTTTTTTCACACCATTGTTGGACTCTTTTTTTACTATTTCATTAAACCTCTCTTCAAGCTCTTTTTTTAGGTTCTTATTATTCTTTGCAATCTCTGTAAGGGCAAAGGCAGCACTCCACCTGACAACCGTTCCTTTATCTGTTGCATTTTCCAAAAGCTTTGGCACAGCACTTTTTATTTTCTCTGGAAAGGTGCTTGCAACATTACCGATTATTCTAGCTGCTTCCCATTTTACCCTCGGAGCGTCATCGTCTATATGATCGATTACAAAATCGAGACAGTTCTCCGCAAATTCAGGTTCTTCTTTAGTAACATACTCTATTGCCTCCATGCAGCTTCCCCTCTGTGAAGCATTCCCAATCTCAAAACATTGCATAAGATTAGCAATCAATCTACTATCCCTGTAGTGCTCCCCAATTTTCGGACAGGTAAATAAGGTGGAAAAATCTTATATTA
>CAZYVD010000086.1:0-7546 GCA_964651045.1 uncultured bacterium | reverse complement strand
TTTTTATTCAAATCAAGTGGTACATGTTCACTCCTAAAAGTGCAAAAGTGCAGTAAATTTAATAATATTTTTTAAATTCTCAAAACCACATAAATGTTTTTCCTTGCATGGATTGAGCCCAATTGCTATTTTATTGAAAGTAAAAATTTCTGACCAAAACAAAAAGAATCTTTATGAATCTGGAGATGTAATGAGAAAGAATTCATCTGTTGCAGAGATTTTAACAATCTTCATGATCTTTTTGTCATGTGCCAATTCATTTAAGATTATAAGAAATGAGATGGATCTGGAAAGGTACAATTTTGTTCGAATGGGCTTCAGCTCCTCAGATATCGAATATCTTATGGGTAATGGTGAAATGGGAGGTCTTGCAGACACAAGAGGTCTTGGATTTAAAAGGTTGTGGTTTGCAGATGTATGGAAAAATTCTGAAGAAAGGATGGATCTCTACGGGCCACTGTTTGCATGCAGCCAGTTCAGGAATTTAGACTACTCAAAGGCCGATTTCAAGAGTGAGCTGAATATCAGAAATTCGATCTGTACAACAGAGGTTAATTTCAGCAAAGAATATGGATATACAACTAAAATATTTTTTTCAAAAGAGAAAAGACATCTACTGGTAATTGGAATTAGGAATAGATCAAAAAAAGTTACTAACTGGTCGATCAGGATTCCCTTTGATGGATTCGATATTAAAAGAGTCGATAGAAATATGATTCACGGCACAGGAAATGTAAAGCAAACATATACAAAGATGAGCTGGACACTGAAGGCAAATAGAGAGATCTTTCTACATGGAGATTCTTTAAGTTTCACACTGGCTCCTGAAGAAGAGGGTGTGTTTGCCTATTCTGTTACCACACACTTTGATAGTGAGGATTATGATGAACTGTCGATCAGGACGGTTGACATCAAGCTGAATCTTGATGATCTTGTGAAGTCTCAAAGAGAGGCATGGGATGATCAATGGAGAAGGATCGCTTCTGTTATAATACCGGATGGAGAGTATGCAAGATTGTTCTACAGATCGATATACACAGTATATGCGACTGCTGGAAGCGATAAGTTTCTCGCAGGAGAGCTTCAATTTTCTATTCCCGATCCTGACTGGCATATGCATCACTTTACATATGGCCATGGGGTCTGGGCAATCTGGGATTTTGCCTATCTTGGAGATAGCCAGAAATCACTGAAGTCGCTCAAATGGATGTATAAACCAGAAGCGCTGAAGAAGAATGTGAAAATTCTTTTTCCACAAGGAAGGGTTCACGTAGTCTACAGAGGTGAGGACAGAGGAGCTCATACATATATCAAAAAATATAATCCAGAGGCAATGGCCTTTCCGCATGAGTCGACAGCAGAGGGATACAATATCACCTATGCTGGAACCGCACACTGGGACTGGCAGCGCCATGTCGATGCATTTGCTTCTGCAACATTTCATCTGGTGGATAGATATTATCCTGAACTCAATTTAACCGAAAAGTATACCTGGCCTGTGCTTAAAGGAACAGCAGAGATGTGGCGTTCGCTTTTGAAGTGGGATGATGAAAAAAAGTACTATTATCTTCCTCCGCTTCTTTCGGTCTCAGAGAATATACTCGAAAGATCGGTACTTGATGGTGTTTTAACAGCAAGATGGAATCTGAACATGGCCGCATCGTATGCTGAGCGATTGGGGAAGGATCTGGAACTTGCCAGACTGTGGAGGAAGATTAGTGATAATATTTATATTCCGCAGAATGATTCTCTATATCTCGAATATCTAAACGATACACAAAAGAGAAAGGGCGGGGGATATTTTGGAATAAGAGCACCAATCTATCTTGGTTTTCCTTTGTTTGAATCTATAAAAACACTCGATAGGAAGAAGGCTGTGAGGACACTGGATAAAACATGGGAAAGGGATAACAGTGGCAGTGGGATGATAACATTTATCATGAACTGGTTTGCACTTACAGAGGCACTCTTTGGTAGTGGAGATTTGGCGTTTGAAATGTCCAATCTGTGCACAGGTTATCTGGATCCGAGCAAAACGGCAATGTATGAGGTTGTCTACAAAGAAAGGGATGGAAAGGTTCGTCGGGTGAATCCATATTTTTTAACAGGATACAGCTCTTTTATTCTTGTACCCATAACAATGATGTTGCAATCTTATGATCATACTATACGAATATTCCCATCTCTGCCTTCTGTTTGGAAGGATGTGGAATTTTATGATCTTCCTGTTGAGGGAGGATTCAGGGTGTCTGCAATATTGAAGAATGGGAAATTTGTTTCTGCAGAGATCAAAAGGCAGGGCAGGTTGGTTATGAGGCTGAGAGAGAACAGTCCCGTAGAAATCATAGAGGAGGATGGCACATTCAGCCTGAGAGAAGTTAAGTAAAAACATGTGTTATCGGGCAAACAGCCAGCATCTTACAAGGCCTTGAAGAATCGAAGTCATTCTATATATTTAAAAATAACTTGACATATAAGATAACAGCATAGGAGATCACCATGTATGGATTAAAATATAGAAGAGCCGCAGAGGTTCTATTACTCCTACTCTTCTCGCAACTTCCTGTTTTTGCAAGTAGATCATATACAATAAGCAGTGTTGATTTAATTGCCCAACTCTTTAAGGACGGCAGCATGAGAGTAACAGAATCACGAACCTACAGATTCGAAGGGAACTTCACATATTCTTATAGAACCTTTCCTGCCACAGGAACCATCCATTACGAAAATTTCATGATCTCAGAGGATGGATACAAATATATCCTCTCCGATTCAAAGGAGCCAGGCACCTTTAATGTTACCAGAGACAATGGGCGTATTGAGGTGCGCTGGTTTTTCAAGGCGAATGATGAGTCAAAGAGGTTTGATATTACATATACTGCGCGAAATGCAGTAGTGTGTTATGACGATTGTGCAGTTGTTTATATTCAGTTTATAAGCAGTGAATGGGAAGTTCCACACTGGAATGTTGAGGTGAGAATGATACCTCCTATACCAATCAAAAAAGATGTGGTAAAGGCGTGGCCACACGGCCCGTTGTGGATGGAATTGAGGATTGAAGATGACGGTAGTGTGGTTGCATGGAGCAAAAAGGTGGATGCTGGAGATTATTTTGAGATCAGGGCAATTTATCCAGTATCTCTTTTCCCTGAAGCCGTGAGAAAAAATATGGCAGTGAAAGATAAAATCATGAAGGAGGAGTCAGAACTTGCAGAGAAGGCAAACCTTACAAGAAAAGAGATGATAGAGAAGGAGAAGAGGAGGATCAAGCGTTGGGAGGTTGGCAAATGGATTGCAGTGCTGGCTACCTTGACAGGTTTTGCTGTATGGGTATATATTTTTGTAAGGTTTGGGAAGAGGCCCTCTGGTGGTTCTTCTGTGCCAAAGATGTCGCCCTCTATTCCATCAGATATGAGGCCCGCGCTAGTGGACTATCTTCTGAATGGAAGAGAGGTGTATGGTGGAGGACTTGTCTCTACAATGCTGGATATTGCAAGAAAGGGAATAATTTCGCTTAGAGAGGTGAAAGAAGAGAGAAGAGGGATTTTGGGGAGAAAATTTACCGCCAGCTCATATTTTTGGGATCTTGATCGTGGCAGGTATAAGAAGATGATGTCTGATTTGAAAGGATATGAGAAGGCGTTGATAGAGTTTTTATTTAACGATCTGGCAGGTGGGAGGGATAGTATCAACATCAAGAGTATAGAAAAAAGTAGATCAAAATTTGTGAAATTTTTCAAAGAGTGGAAGAAGATGGTTAAGGATGAGGGGAGGGAGCGGGCATGGTTCGATATTCAGAGCATAAAGGGTATGTACTACTCCATGGGGATGTCTGGAGCATTGTTTATCCTTTTCATACCTGGAATCATATTTTTTGGTCCATGGGGTCTTGCTCTCTTGTTCTCATCGATTATCCTTTTCATTCTTTCGATTTCAATATCACACAGAACACTCGAGGGAGAGCTTCTTGCAAGGAGGTGGAAGGCCCTTAGAACCTATCTTTTAAAGTATAGATATAGATTTGATGAGAGGGCAGAAATACTAAATCATGTAGATGAATATTTTGTATATGGACCTGTTCTGGGAATCAGGAAGAAGGTGTATAATGAGCTTGCAGGAATGATTCCGCCTGAGAAATATTCGAACTATATACCCTGGTTTGTATGTTATGGATCGCCTGGAGCAGCCTTTTCACCTTCATCCTTTGCAGCATCGTTTTCTGCGGCAGTTGCAGTGACAACCTCTGCTATGAGTTCTGCATCCGGTACAGGAGGGGGAGCAACATCGGGAGGCGGAGGCGCATCGACCGGAGGTGGGGGAGCAGGATAGATCTCTCATCGAGATCAACCTTGTTGATTGAATAACATCTACAAACATGCAGAAAAGAAATAATATTTACACAGGTAGCAGGAAAGTTCCCATTATCAAACTGTTTCTATTCAGTTCGATTGGTATTTTCATGTTTTTTATCCCTTTGAGGATAGGAGAAAGAACCACAATTCCTCTTGACCACATTGTTACATCGATCAGAACGAATTTTTATAGTCTTGCTTCTCTATATGCATTGATAGTAATAATCCTTGGTACAGTCTTTCCATTCATCGATAAATCATGGAGGAGGGATCGCTTCTCAACGATCTTTTCCTTTTTAAAGATTGTTGGTGTGGCTGCTTCTTTGATGTACTATTTTCGTTTTGGCCCTTCCTGGTTTCTTAAAGAAGATATGTCACTGTTTCTATATGAAAAACTTGTGATCCCTGTTGGAATAATTGTGCCTGTAGGGTCGATATTTTTATCATTCCTTGTCGATTATGGTCTCCTTGAATTCATAGGTGTATTTATGCGGCCTATAATGAGGCCTATATGGAAAACATCGGGAAGGTCGGCAATAGATGCTCTGGCCTCTTTTGTCGGAAGTTATTCCATAGGACTTTTGATTACAAACAGAGTATTCAAGGAGGGGAAATATACCATAAAAGAAGCCTCGATTATTGCAACAGGATTTTCTACTGTTTCTGCTACATTTATGATTATAGTTGCAAGGACATCGGGTTTAATGGATATGTGGCCTCTACTGTTTTTCACTACACTCTTTACAACATTTTTAGTAACTGCTGTAACGGTCAGGTTATATCCGTTAAAGCATAAGAGAGATGAATATATTGTTAAGAAGCCAAGACCAGAAGTGGCAGCTGAAACTTCTCTTTTGAAACATGCTGTGGAGGAAGGAATTAAAACAGCAGCCTCCTCATCTGGATTTGGACGAAACCTTGCATGCAATCTCAGAGATGGTTTTAAGATGACGGCAGGCATCCTGCCATCCATAATGTCTATCGGGCTAATAGGATTAGTGTTGGCCAAATATACTGTTCTGTTTAACCTTTTAGGTTATCTGTTTTTCCCCATCACTTGGCTTTTCAATCTGCCAGAACCAATGCTTGCTGCAAAAGCGGTTGGTCTGGGAATATCTGAAATGTTCCTTCCTCCACTTTTTGTGACACAAGCCTCTATGATTACAAGATATGTTGTCTCTGTCGTGTCAGTATCTTCCATACTCTTTTTTTCAGCCTCTATTCCGTGCATACTCTCTACAGAGATTCCCATAACAATTCCTGAAATACTTATGATCTGGTTTGAAAGGTCTGTGATTTCACTTGTGGTTGCATCTCTGTTTGCAATATTGATATTATAACAGTTAAGAGTAGTTATATATTATTGATAAAAACTGCTTGCAATATATCTAATTTTTATTAATCTTAAATATTGATAAGCCTGTGAAAAGTATCGTTATAAGGTTTCTTGCCAATAATAATGGAGGTATTTTATGAGACCAATGAAAAGACTGCTGATCATCTATTCTATTACACTTTGTGTTATTTCTCTAAATGCTCAACAGCTCGACAGTAATTTGAAGAGAGGATTCGATTCGATAAGTCCATTAGATGTATATGGTTACTGCAAGACTCTTTCATCACCTGCGTTCAAGGGACGTTTTACAGGGCATGAGGGATTCACCTCTGCGGCAAAGTGGGCGGCAGGCATGTTTAAACGGTGGGGAATAAAACCTCTGTTTAAAGAATATGGTTATCTTCAACCCTTCCCGGCCCCATACTCTCTGATAGATAGTGCAGAGATGTTTGTGACACTGATTCATGAAAATAAAGAAACAGAAATAGAGCTTATTGCTGGAGAAGATTTTCTCCCTCTTCTATTTTCAGATAGTGGCGATAACACCGCAGGAATTGTATTTGTCGGATGGGGAATAAGTGCACCAGAGCTGGGTTATGATGACTATGCTGGTATCGATGTTAATGGTAAGTTTGTTTTATGTTTTCGTGGCGTGCCAGATAGGAGCGATCCTGCATTTAAAAGGCATGATGAACACAGGCAAAGAATGAAAGTAGCAAAGAGTAAGGGAGCACTGGGTCTTTTCTATATCTATGATGAGCCTCTGGCAAATCCAAATGGAGAAAGGATAGAGGGATTTACGCCTGCAATAATAAGCAGCAAGACGGCAGATGTGTTATTAAACGAGAAGAGAGTTACCAGCCTTGAATTGAAAAGAGATCTCCAGACCTACAAAAGACCCATTTCGTTTGAATTGAGTCCGGTTATAAGGTATAGGGTTAGTGGTAGGTATTTTCCAGAGGGAATAGGTTATAATGTTGGCGGATATATAGAAGGATCTGATCCTGAGTTAAGGAAAGAGTGTGTTGTTTTTGGAGGTCATCTTGACCACTGCGGACCCCACATGAATATGATTTTTGCAGGAGCAAACGACAATGCAAGTGGAAGTGCCACTGTGCTGGAGATTGCAGAAGCCTTCAGCAAAACAAAACACAGGCCAAAACGGTCTGTTGTCTTCCTCCTATTTGGGGGTGAAGAGATGGGGCTTCTTGGCTCTGACTATTTTGTTGACCATATTCCAAAGCAGTTTAAGAGAATAGATGCAATGTTTAATTTTGACATGACAGGAGAGGGAGAGGGGGTAAGTTGTGGCTACAGCTCAAATTCACCATATTTAAAAGAACTTCTGCTCGATGCAGATAGATTTGTTAAAATCTTAAGAGCAACCAGAGAGATTAAGAGAATCGGAGTCCGTTCATCAGATTATGCACCATTCTTTTTAAAGGGTGCATCGTGCGTTTACTTTGTATCAAATGGGCCTCATCTGTACTATCATAAGACTGGAGACACAATTTTCAGAATTAATCCAGATATAATGTCTCACATTGCGCGTCTCGCTTTTATAACCGGTTTTAAATGGGCAGACAGATAATAGCAACAAGATAGGAGTAAGAAAATGAGTCTGCCAAGCAAGGTTTGGTGTTTCTTGCCGGCTGAAGTCAGCCATGGTCAAAGCATAACCAGAAGGCCGTAACCGAGCCTGCGCTTGAGTAGGTAAAGAATCGAGTGAAGTTAGGAGGAGGGAGGTATCAGGCAGAAGGGATAAGTGAAGGTATTAAGTCTCCAAATAATCAACACCGAGAGGGTCGAGAGTTTTCATTTGGCCGAAGAGCTAATGATCTGTATCGATATGGTAAGA
>CAZYVD010000085.1:0-7732 GCA_964651045.1 uncultured bacterium | reverse complement strand
ACTTGAATAAATTTTCCTTTTCGTAATCAAAATCAATAGCATCAATATATCTTAACAATAACGAGTTTACTTTCATATTACTCTCTGACTCTGGATACGCCTTATAAAGTACATACAAAAGATGACGTATTCTTTTTTCAAAATCTTCCCATACATATCCTTCTGTATCATTTAAGGTAGTAATACCTGGACCTATTTGAATTAGGGGCCATTTATCTTTATCTTTCCGAAAACGGTGTTGAACAATATATCCTGCAATTTCATCTGGCATGGTTACAGTTGGTAGTTGTTCATGAAAGGGATATTCATCTTTTACTCTGTCGTATATCCTGCCAATCAATATTTTATAGTGTGGATCTATCTTCATTCCCGGAGCTGGCTCTTGTAGTTCCCATCTTATTTCAAATATAGCTTCTACAAGGGGCTTATTTTTTAGTACCTTTCTTACTGCCATTTTTATACCTCCATATTTTCTAAAGACGCCATTTCATATAACACCAGAATTGGGGCCTGTCGGCTTCCACTCTCTCCTGCCGACATTATAATAAAACTTATATATGGCTTCAGCCTGTGTCATGAATGCCTGTGGATTTCCTGGAGTGAGAAACGGCTTGTGTATCGTAGAAAGATTTCTCTTTGCAGATTGAGCTCCTATATCTTCAAAAATCCCAAGGTCTCCATGTCCAAGAATATCAACAATTGCCTTGTCGAGACGCTCACCCACCTCAAAAGGATACCATCCTGCAGATACAATAAGACCGCCTATGATTTCCTGATCCTCCTCTGAGAGACTGCTGAATACCCGTTCCCAACTCGCTTCTCCGAAATGTTCCTCCACAAAATCCTTTCTTGCCTGAATCACTGCACCTCTAATCTTTGCTTCCACCTTTAGCCCTCCTTTATACTACGACAAAAACAGCCGCAATACCTACTCACTCAACAGAGATTCTATTTTGTTTGCCAGCTTTTGAAACTCCTCTTTTATAAATCCCTTTTTCTGATAGACGATCTTTCCAGCCTTATCTACAACAATATTCCTGGGTATGTATTTTGTTGCAAAAAGGCTGTATATCTTTCTCTCCGGATCTGGAGCAATAGGAAATGTAAAACCTTTTTTATCTCTAAAGACAACAAGCTCCTGTTTCGAATGTTCTCTTCCAATACAGATAATGAGAAAATCTTTGTCTTTCAATTTATTCCATAAATTCTCAAGATACGGCATCTCATTTATGCAGTGCGGACACCAGGTTGCAAAAAAGTTTATCAAAACAATTTTCCCTCTGAGATCTTTAATATCGATATTTGATTCATCAATAGTCTTAACAGAAAATTCCGGTACTATTTGACCCACTCTGTTCACATCCGTGTTTTCCTCTTCTGCAGTACTCAGGGCATAAAATGTAAAAGATAAAAGAGCGGCAATAAATATGTAGCGGTATTTCATAACATCCTCCATGATAAGAAATAAGGGAAAGAATTTGTTTTTAAATTTACCAGTCTAAAACCAAAAAATCAAATGATTCATAAAAAATATTTGGGTGATTTTTCTTTCTTTTTATCCATTACTTTTCTATATTTATCACAAGATATCGACGAATATTTTGTTTTAATATGAACGAATCAAAAAAGACAAATAAGCCTACCCACGATGAGCAAAAACGCAGTCGTTATGGAATAAGAATCAGCGGTATATCTATTGGCGTAAACTTGATGCTCTTCGTGTTGAAGATCGTAATGGCAACTCTGACAGGCTCCATATCCCTGATGGCAGATGCCATCCACACTCTATCAGACATGGCCACATCTGCCATAATAATGATATCCTTCTTTGTTACAAAAAAGCCGTCAGACAGCCATCATCCATTCGGCCACGGTAGAATGGAATCTGTAGCTACATTAATAGTTGCTGTACTTCTTGGAGTGGCTGGAGTCGAAATCCTGAAAGGATCAATAGAAAGGCTGATTCACCCAATACCATTTAAGGCTTCCTGGACGGTTATTGCTCTGATAGCTGCCACTGTAATTGTCAAAGAGCTGCTTGCGCTCTATTCATCCCACGCTGGAAAAAAGATCGACTCTGAATCACTAATGGCAGACTCTCTGCATCATAGAACAGATGCAATCTCATCGCTACTTGTAATTGCCGCATTTATAGGACAGCGATACCGCATCAACTATCTCGACAGCACGGCAGGAATCCTTGTTGCCTTATTCATAGTCTATACAGGATTTAAGATTTCATTAAGAGTGATCAACGATCTGATCGGCACACAGCCATCAGAAAAACTGGTCAATGAGATAAAATCGACAGTAATGAAATTTAAACAGGTCAACGGAATACACGATCTCATCATCCATCAATATGGACAGAATAGAGTGCTTTCGTTTCATATTGCCGTATCTGATGATCTCTCATTAAAACAGACACACATACTGGGTGAGAGAATTGAAAAATTGGTAAACCAGAAATTTCACACCCACTCAACCATTCATTTCGACCCAATCGACCTAAAAGACCCGATATCGATTAGGCTGAACTTATTTGTCAGCGATCTTCTTAAAAAGGAAGGCGGATCGAGTTCCTTTCATGACCTGAGGATTTTTAATAAAGAGGACGGACACCTCCTTACATTCGATCTCGTTCCAGATCTCAGGATGAACCAGGAAGAGGTGGATAATTTAAAAAATAGAATAAAGAGAAATATCTTAAAAACATTTCCTTCGATCAAGGAGATTACTATCGAGATAGAGCCGAAATATTCCCTGTGAGGTAGAGATGGAGAGCAAATTAATAATTCTAAAAAGAGTTGCTTGTTTTCTACTCCTCATACCATTGATGAGCCTTACAACTGGTTGGGCAGATGAACTTAAACTGACCTCTTCATCTGAAAGGGGTTGTGTGGTCTCATTCGTCCCTGGAGATTATAAAATAGAAACTATAAAATATGGCGGGAAAAAATATGAATTAATAAAATCAAAAAAATGGGGCTACTGGGGAAAAAAGGGTGAGCCAATGATTCCATCAAGGAGTGTCGTTCTCGCAATTCCTGATGGGGCAGAAGTAGAGGTCAAATTAAGATCATCAAACTTCAGAGAGGTTAATTCCGTACGAATCTTGCCCATACCATTTGTCAGGAAGGATAAAAATAATCTCTCTAAGGAGTACTACAAAGAAGGGGAAATATATAATCAAAGGGGATACTGGCCTCAACAGCCCTATATGGTTGAAAGTCCGGGCTATTTTGGAGATCAGCGGATAATCAGAATCCATCTATTCCCCATACAGTTCAATGCCATTGAAAACAAAATCCGCATATATTCAGAGCTAATCATAAATGTTTCATTTATGGGACCGGAAAAACCCAAAACTGATATCAAAAGAAGAAACGAAACGATCTACAAAAGAGCAATACTCAACTATTCGGAAAATCGATCCGGTCAAAAAAAAGAAAACAGTGTTGTAAAAAAAAGAATCAAAAAAGCTGTTAATGGAGAATTCTATAAGATCCCAATCACAAAGGAGGGCATATATAAAATAACAGGAAGTTTCTTAAAAAAACACAAAATCGACATAGAGTCAATCAAACCCTCTACACTCAAGATACTAAACAATGGAGGCCGCGAGCTTTCCCGTGATATTGGCGATCATTCGTCAGACACATTGACAGAAAATCCCATACTCCTATTTGGGATGGATGACAACAGTTTTGATAAGTCAGACTATATACTATTTTACGGCAGGGGAGTTAATGGGTGGGAGTACAACCCATCAGAAAATAGATATGAACACTACATTAATCACTATACAGACAAAAACATCTACTGGCTCGTATTTAATGATGATCTGTCTGGAAAGAGGGTTGTGACAAAGAAGCAAGCTACACCCTCTGGTGCAGAAACAGTCGAGTCTTTTCAGGAGCACATATTCTTAGAAAACGAAATGAACAATCCCTGGAAGGGAGGGATACACTGGCTCGGAACACTATTCAGCAATAACAATAAGAGTAAAGATTACAGTGTTGTATTAAGAGATCCTGTTGGGGGAAGCCAAAACCTCTATTTCAGATTTAAATTTCTAGGTCACACCTATGGAACTCACATGTTCACAATTAAATGGAATGGCAATGTTGTTAAAAACGTTCAGTTCACAGGGGCCTATCAAAAGATCGATGAGACATCCAAGAGTGTGAGTGATATTGGAACGCAGAACACCCTTACGCTTCAATATACAGGATACGGCAGCCAGCCTCAGGCCTATATAGACTGGTATGAGATCGGATATGAGAGAAAACTAAAACCATTCTCCGGCACTGTTCGATTCTTCTCTCCAGAAGAGGAGGGCTACTACAAATTCCATCTGTCTGGATTTTCAAAGGAGCCTCTAGTGCTGGATGTCACAGACATCGGCAATATCAAAAAAATCGAACTCCTCTCTTCCTCTGGGAATTGGACCTTCACAGATTCTATTGAGTCTTATAGCCCAAGAATATATATCGCATGTGACGAATCGGGATTCCGGTCTGTGGAGACCATTATCCAAGACTCACCATCCGACCTGAAAAATCCCTCTAACGGCGCAGATATGATAATCGTTTCACATGGCGAATTCATAGAGGAGGCCGAGCGATTGAAATCGATGCGTGAGGAGCAGGACACCCTTTCAGTAGAGGTCGTTGATGTTGAGGATGTATATGACCAGTTCAGTGGCGGCCTCTTTGATCCTGTTGCAATTCGCAACTTCATAAGATTTGCATTCGAAAACTGGTCAGTTGCTCCTTCCTATCTCCTTCTCTTTGGGGACGGCAGTTATGACTACAAATCAATTCTCCCATATTCACAAAAAAACTGGATTCCTCCACTTGAATATGATGGATGGAGTGATGATGGAGCAAGAGCCTCCGACGACTGGTATACCTATGTATCGGGTAATGATTATTATATGGATCTTTCTGTGGGCAGAATCCCTGTTCAGAACAGAGAGGAGGCAAAGATCGCTGTTGATAAGATTATAGAGTATGAAACATCAAACAACATGGGAGACTGGAGAAACCTTATAACAATAGTTGCAGATGATGAAAAGGCAGGGTCTCAGAGCATGAATGAAATAACCCATACGCGTGCATCTGAGTATATTGCCAGCGAGATACCCCCTCCATTTGATATTACCAAAATTTATCTCACAGAATATCCAGAAGTAATTACTGCAGAAGGAAGAAGAAAACCTGAAGCAAACACCGATCTTATTGAATCCATCAACAGAGGAACCCTTTTTGTTAACTATATCGGTCACGGCAACAACAAGCTCTGGGCACACGAATGGATTTTTCACAGAGACATAGATTTCCCTAATATCGACAACCAGAAAAAACTGCCGCTCTTTTTTGCTGCAACATGTTCCTTTGGATGGTATGACAATCCTGAAGAGCAGAGCTTCTCAGAAATTCTTCTCAACACCGAAAACAGGGGTGGAATCGGCGTTATTGCTTCAAACAGACTCTGCATAGCTTCTTACAACGAGGCTCTGGACAGAACATTTGTTTCCAACCTTCTCGGCTCTCAGGACACTCGGCTGAGGGTAGGTGATGCACTCCGTGTTGCAAAACTTGCTCTATCCAACACAGTAAACAATGAGAAATATCATCTTCTCGGAGATCCATCTCTTCGTCTCTCCTCTCCAAGAAATCTCTGCCTATTTACAACTATAGAACCCGATACATTCAAGGCCCTTAGTAAAATTGAAGTAAGAGGTCAGATCGAAAAAAATGGCCAGATCTGGGATGACTTCAATGGAACGGCAACATTGAAGGGGTTTGATTCTAAAAAGGATGTCACATATACAACAGAGGCTGGCTCACAAATTTCATATACACTCTGGGGAAATCCAATATTTCGAGGCGATGTAGAAGTCAATCAGGGCAGGTTTGAGGCATCATTCATTGTGCCAAAAGACATATCATATGGAGCACACACGGCAAGATTGAGCTGCTACTTCTCAAACGATCAGACAGACGGACATGGAAGCAAAGACAGCATCGAGGTAGGTGGAAGTTCTGAGTTGATCGACACAAAGGGGCCTGAGATTACAATCTATTTTAAGGGCCATGAAAATTTTGTTACAGGTGAAATGATTAATCAAGACCCCGAGCTCATAACACGGATTAGAGACGACAAGAGCGGAATAAACATAACAGGTGAGATTGGCCATAAAATAATGCTTACAGTAGACGGCGAGCAAAATAACGACGTCACAGAATACTTTCATTATGACGAAGGAAGCTATCTTGAGGGAACGCTGCAATATCAGCTAACAGGCCTCGAGCTTGGAGAACACCAGATAACACTGAAGGCCTGGGATAATGCCAATAACTCATCCACACAATCTATTCTGTTTCGTATTGTACCAAGAGAAGAGATAAGGATAGAAAGGGTCTTCAACTATCCAAATCCATTCAGCACATCAACTCACTTCACTTTTGAGATCAATCAGGATGCAGAAATTGAAATAAAAATTTATACTACCTCGGGTCTGCTCATTAAACATATCGAGAGAGTAGAGGCCCAGCCAGGTTTCAATATGATCCACTGGGACGGACTCGATGATATGGGAGACCGTCTCGCAAATGGTGTCTATCTCTACAAAATAATAGCAAAGGCTCATATTGATGGCAAGAGAATAAGAAAAGAGGTGCTGGGAAGACTGATGATAATTCATTGATTTAAATTATTGCTTTTCAATGACCTTATTTATATATTGGTAGTCAGTAAAATATTCGAGTAGAATCTATATGGGAATTACCTATTTTATTTCTGATGTTCATCTCGGCATGGGAAAAAGAGATGATGAACTTGAGAGGGAAAGACTCCTTCTGGAATTTTTAAAACATGTCGGAGAAAGAGGAGAGAGGTTGTTTATTATTGGAGATTTTTTCGACTTCTGGTTCGAATACCGATCTGTAATTCCAAGGAAATATTTCAATGTGCTTGTGGCACTGAAAGAATTGAGTAAAAAAGGAATATCAATAAAATTTGTAACTGGTAATCACGATTTCTGGATGAATGATTTCTTTCAAAGTGAACTGCAAATAGAGGTATTTAAGAAGAGTTTTACTACCAACATAAATGGTAAAAAATTTTTCATTGCACATGGAGACGGCCTCATATCAAACGACCTCGGCCAGCGCATCACAGAAAGTATACTTCATAACAGATACAATATTAAAATATTTAAGACTCTACATCCAGACATTGCATTTATAATTGCACGATTCATATCAGGGCTGAGCAGGAAAAAGGAAAGAGTAGCAAACATCGAAAAATACTCCCAATTTGCAAAAAGATGTTTTAATGATGGATATGACTGTGTAGTCCTGGCCCACACACATTTCCCGGATGAACTTCACGAAAATGATCATGCATATATCAACACAGGAGACTGGATCGATCATTTCTCATACGGAGAGTTTGACAACTGTTCACTTACTGTAAAATACTGGAAGGAGGGATAGGACGATGTCTGCAGGGAACATAAGATTGTTATAAGCAGTTGGCCGCTTAAAGGGGAAAGTTTATAATGATAAAAGGTCATTGGCAAGATTAAATATTAAAGGAGGCAAAACTATGATTGAAAATACTATGCCAAAAAAACAAACAAAACAGACAACTATGTTTGGCACTTACACATTTCCATCTTACGAAGAGATAATGGATGCTTATGCTAAGGAATTCGAAAACT
>CAZYVD010000084.1:0-7981 GCA_964651045.1 uncultured bacterium | reverse complement strand
GGGTTCTGTGAGGGACATTAAACCGAAAGGAGGTAAAGATGTCTACTCGACAAAAAAGATACTGCATAATTTTGAACGTTATATTTATTATCATCATAATGATGATCACTCCTCTTGTGGCACAGAATAGAGAAGGTCTTTCTCTGAAACAGACATTCAATCTATATGTGAAATATGTTCAGGAATCAGATTTAAAAAATCTTTTTACGACTGTTACAGATAATGAGAGTTTGCTGTTCTTAACATCTAAGGGCGAATTGATTAATACACGGAAGGGTTATTATCGATTCCACGAAGATTGGTTTAAGGAAAAGGGATGGGAGATGCCTGTTGAATTGCTCCAGATTCACGAAGGAAAGGAGTTTGGCTATACTACTGCGATTTTTCATTACAAAAGTGATTTAAATGACGGAACTACTTATGTTCTGGACAGCTACTTTACATTAATATTTCATAAAGAGAATAATATGTGGAAGGTCGTTGCTGATATCTGTACTCCGATTAGCAGGTATATTGTTGAGAAAGATTCCAAGATTAAATATGATTCGGATCAAATATATCTGTTTAATATAATCAAGAATAGAAGAACCGTTCGGAAATTCAAGTCAACTCCAGTACCCAAAGAACATATATTGAAGATAATAGATGCTGCTCGAATGGCTCCAACTGCAGGAAACCAGCAGCCGTGGAAATTTCTTGTGATACGTGACAGGAAAAAGCTCAATAAACTCGAGAAACAGGCACTGGTCTGGTATATCGAAAGTTATAGTAAAAAGAGGAATGTGGAAGAGGAGGAGCTTAAATCGCTGAAGAGTTCATTAAGGAGTATATTAAATAATGTTCTTTCCGCACCAGTCTACATAGCCGTTCTGGTAGACACCAAATCAAAATATCCTGACTATATCGACTGCGACGGCACGCTTGCTGCCGGCTACCTTATGATTGCAGCAAGATCGCTCGGGTATGGAACTGGATTTTTTACCACTTTTTTCCCTGAAGATAAGATGAAAGAGTTTTTTAATATTCCAGATAGATACAAACTGATATGTTTTACTCCAGTTGGAATACCGGATCAGTGGCCAAAAACTCCAGATAAAAAGAGTGTAGATGATGTAGTTGTATTTGAATCATTTAAATAAGAAGGGGCTTTAAAATGGTTAAGAAGATATGGATTTTTATTTATTTTATTGCCATTCTGAGTTTATTATCCTGTATAAGAAAATCCCCATCAAAATATGAAGAGAGGGTTGTGCCAGGCAAGCATATAGTATTGATAGAGAATTATTCTGAAGAGATGTTGATAGGAACGAATTCAGACTCATTAGGTCAGGTTATGAGAAATATTGTTGGTAAAGCCAAGAAATACTGGATCGGTGGTGGTGTAGTAGAGGATTCATCCTATAGACATGGTTTTTATTTTGATCCAAATACAATAGTTATTGCCGAAATAACTGCAGAAGGCATGCAGACAACCATTCAGCAGATAGAACAGAACCCTTCATATTATTCTGAAAATGGATTTTCTAATGGATATACAGAACATGCATGGTATGTACTGGGACTATTTAAAGAATATAAGAGTCAGTGATTGAAAAATTTTCTTCCTCTTCTACTCTTGCATAAGGTTTGAAAGATAGAATACATCTGTTTTATAAACCCTGACAGATGAAGAAAATCTGTCAGGGTATTGTCTTTAGAAAATTTTTAATTAAATGTTTGACTTTTTTCTTAATATATTATATTCATATACAATAGACTATGACAGATCGGGAAAGGTCCATATAAAATTCCTGAATTCAGCCTACTTGTTAAAGATTTCCAATGAATACCCAAATACTTGGGAGTTTAAAATGATCAGGTATATTATTGTAAGTACTGTTAGTGGAATCCTTTTTGGTGCAATGGATGGGCTGATAAATGCCAATCCTCTTGCCAGGAGATTCTACGAGGTCTACAAGCCAATAGCAAAAACATCTGTAAATCTGCCGGCAGGAATCGTAATCGACCTTGTTTATGGATTTGTCATGGCAGGGATATTTATAATTCTTTTTAAAAGTCTGCCAGGCGAGACTGGTCTGGTGAAGGGAATAAGTTTTGCATTAATTGTCTGGTTTTTCCGTGTTGTGATGTATGTGGCCACACAGTGGATGACCCTTAACATACCGGTTGAAGCACTACTCTATACAATCGTTTCAGGATTGGGTGAAATGATTATACTTGGAATACTTTATGGGTTGACACTGAGGCCATCTGTGTGATGAGTATTTGTGGTATAACATTCTAATTAAAGTAATACAGGTTGTGTTCAACCGAATTAGTATGTTTATGAATAGTAAGAACCATAAAATTTTAATCTTAAGATTTCTATTTGTTCTGAGCCTAATTCTGACCTCATGCCGTTTACTTGATAACGATGAAAATGATAAAGTAACTCCACCAACTTTTATGTTCTTTGTCGATGAGGCAGGTCATAAAGATATTCTTGGTGATGATTATGCAAGAGATCTGAAACAACCATTGAATGAGAATGTAGCCTACACGGCACCAGGTTTCTTCTGGCCCGAGATAGAGCCGATTAATAATGAATTCGAATGGAGCGAGTTGGACAACTTGGTAAGTAACAATAGGGATAAGTATATAGTATTCAGAGTGGGTCTTCTTTTTGAGTCAACAGGAAATGGTGATTTTAATATAGCAGGGGAGGGTACACCTGCATGGCTCGAAAACAGGTTATCAAATCCTCAACTTAAGCAAGAGTATGGTGAATTTTTCACAGCTATAGTATTTCGATACAGAGAAGATGTTGCCATGTGGTGGGTAGGAGAAGAGGTAAATATGGGTGGAGATGGTCTTTCGTGGGTGCAGCAGAAGGAGTGGATAAAATTCCAGATTGGAGTGATTAGGAATATTGATCCAGATGCACGGATAGCGGTTTCTTTCGGCTCATGGACCGATTATCACGAAGAGATGCCACAAAATGCGATTAATGAAGCCGAAGGTGCACAACAACTTGTTGATGAAGGAATAGATTTTGATATCATAGCAATAGAATATCATTATGGAACATTGCAGAAAGGTGATATAAAAAATCTGCGTAATGCTCTTAGTGATATTGAATCTGTTGGTAAAGAGATATTCATCTGGGAACTCTTTTATCCATGTGGAACCGATTTTGAGTATCAAGAGAATTGGAATTGGAAATATCCACCCGAGTGTGGATATAGTGAAGAGTGGCAGGCTGATCAATTGTTAGAAACATTGAAATTAGTGTATGAAGATTCTAAGATTATTGGCATATTCATCTACCACTTTCAGGATATAACATACGATAAGATTAATCCCACTGATAGCGAGGCCGGATGGATATGTTTTGCTGGATTGGTAAGGAGCGATTGAACACCAAAGAAGGCATATTTTAAAATAAGAGA
The DNA here is from genome assembly GCA_964651045.1 of uncultured bacterium. GTDB lineage: Bacteria > Zhuqueibacterota > QNDG01 > QNDG01 > DSAB01 > CAZYVD01. Next base: position 4,553 of record CAZYVD010000084.1, on the reverse strand, counting down.
TTACTGGAGAACGATTTCACAGAAATAGAATAGAGTAGATGAGATTTTCTTAGAATACAGTCTATTCGGTTCAGTGTTGATCACATAATTTTGGATATGTTTTACACCTGTTAATATATTTATTTGGAACAGTCCACCCAGTAATAAATGATTGGGAGAAATGAAAATGGATGAAGATTATTATTCATACATAAAAATGTTTTTTGGAAGATTGGCACCTTTTTATGATGCTATAGATTTGTTGATTTTTAGAATAAGGGACAAAGTCGTAGAATTTACTAATGCTGAGAATGGTAGTAGAGTGCTGGATGTTGCAGCAGGTACTGGAAAACAATCATTTGCATTTGCAAAAAATGGTTGTGAAGTTTTAGGTATCGATATATCTGAGGAAATGCTTGAAGTAGCAAGAAGGAAAAATAGATATCGTAATGTAAGATTTGAAGTTGCAGATGGTACAAAGCTTCCGTTTAAGGATAAAGATTTTGATGTATGCTGTATATCTTTTGCTCTGCACGATATGCCTTTGAGCGTTAGAAAGAAGATATTGGAAGAGATGGTCAGAGTTACAAAATTAAAAGGTACTGTTGTAATTGTCGATTATGGTTTGCCCAGAAGCAGAATAGGAAGATATTTGATTTATCGCTTTGTCAAATTTTATGAGAGCAAGTACTATCCAGATTTTATGAAATTCGATATTAAATCACTGTTAAATGAATTGGGGGTTGTTATAGAGGGAGAACGTTCGGTATTGTTTGGAGTCGGAAGAATATTAAAGGGGAGAAGGATCAATAATGATGGTCAAAAGCCAATACAGTGATCCTTCAGATTTAAATTACTTTTTAACAAAAGACAGGATGAGATAGATTGGTAAGTCTTGAATGGCTGCCGCTGGTCTGGTTAAGAACAGCAGGGGTTGCCTTCACTTTATATGTTATCATGCCCCGACTGTCTATAGACTTGAAAAGTATTTCTATTAAACTCAAGGTCAGCAGTATACATGTATATTATACCATGATTGCATTCTGGGAATTTGTAACTGTATGTATAATTTTTTATCTATTAACGATAAATAATCTTTCCTTGAGTACCATAGGTATTACTGGGGGATTGTCTCTTAAGGCTGTTATATATGTAATTGCAGGAGTTTTTATTTCTGCTTCTCTGTATCCAGTAGTTCAGGCAATGTGCAGGTTTTTAAGATGGAATATATTTTGGCACCGTAGACAGGATAGAAATTGGTTCCCAAAAGGTATCGACTATTTAAATACAAAAAGAAAGATTATTTCGATGTTTCTGATAGTTGTAATCAGTATCCCAATTTTGGAGGAGATAATCTATCGTGGATATGTTTTCACGGCTCTTATGCAAAATTTTCAAAGTATTTTACCTGTATTTGCTTTAACATCTATTATTTTTGCCAGTATACACTGTGTGGCAGGGCCTGGATCTATGATTTATATCTTTTTAGGTACATTTATGTCATCTTATCTATACTGGAAGTTTGTGAATATCTATCCCTGTATCACCCTTCATTCATTTAATACAATATAGGATAGATTGTTATTCCACTTTTAAAAAAAATAAGGAAAGGTGTAGCAAAATCATGGGATCAAAACTTGATTTGACAAGAGAGTATAAAGGATATTATTCAGCAAAATTGAACCCGGAAATAGTTGAATTCAATAAAATTTCATACCTGGCAATTGAAGGCAAAGGTGAACCAGGAGGAGAAGAATTTCAAAGTAAGCTGGAGGCTTTATATCCACTTGCCTATGGAGTGAAGAAAATTTGTAAAAGAGATGGTAAAGATTTCAGTGTTCCAAAATTAGAGGGGCTCTGGTGGGTTGACTCGGATAAACCATACAGAGAAGTTCCGAGGAAAGAGTGGCAGTGGAAGCTTCTTATACGTATGCCCGATTTTGTTACTCAGGAGATAGTGGAGATGGCAGGGGAAGATGTCTTTAAGAAGAGGGGAATAGAACTCATAAAACGAGTCAGATTTGAAAGGATCAATGAGGGTAAATGCATTCAGGTATTGCATGTTGGTCCATATTCTACCGAACCAGAAACATTGGTAAAGATAAGAAAGTTTATGTCAGAAAGAAATCTTGTTGTAAATGGCTCCCATCACGAAATTTACCTATCAGACCCCAGGCGCGTGGATGAAAAAAGATTGAAGACGATTCTGAGACAACCTGTAAAGGAGAAAACGTAAGAATCAAACATATAAGATGAAGCAAATACAAGAGATATTAAAGAGACTTAAATCTCTATATGATCGGCAAGCTGTAGAAGGAATGGCCAGATTTGGCATTACTCCAGAAAAGAGTTATGGCATTTCAATCCCAATTTTGCGGAACATTGCAAGAGAGATAGGCAGAGATCATAAACTTGCCCAAAAGCTGTGGGAGTTAAATATTCGGGAAACCCGAATACTTGCCTGTATGATCGATGATCCGGATATGGTTTCTGAGAAGCAGATGGAAAAGTGGGTAAGGGATTTTGATTACTGGGAAATCTGTGATCAATGCTGCCAGAACCTCTTTGAGAAAACAAAATTTGCATATCAGAAATCGATTGAATGGAGTTTAAGGGATGAAGAATTCGTAAGGAGAGCGGGATTTGTCTTGATGGCTCTTATCTCTTTAAGGGACAGAGAAGCAGAAAATGAGAGGTTTGAGGAGTATTTGAATATTATCAAGAAGAAATCTATTGATAATAGAAATTATGTTAAGAAGGCTGTCAGCTGGGCTTTAAGACAGATAGGGAAGAGGAATTTATACTTAAACGCAAGAGCGATTGAAACAGCAAGAGAGATAAAGAAGTTGGGAGCAAAGAGTGGTAAATGGATTGCTCAGGATGCAATAAGAGAATTAACGAGTAAAGCAGTTCAGCAAAGATTAAGAAAGGGAGATAGATAACCAGTGGCCAGAACAGCACCCTTTGATGAAAATCCGTTAAAATATGAAGAGTGGTTTGAGGATAGAAGATTCGTTTATCAATCGGAGCTTAGGGCAATAGAGGAACAGTTACCTGAAAATGGTGTAGGTCTAGAGATAGGTGTTGGAAGCGGCAGATTTGCTGCACCCCTTGGTATAAACATTGGGATTGAGCCTTCAGCAGAGATGAGGAAAATAGCCAAGGAAAGAGGAATTATGGTCGTTGGAGGAGTTGCAGAAAACCTCCCATTTAATGATGCCATGTTTAACTTTGTGCTTATGGTCACAACAATATGTTTTTTAGATGATGTTGAGGCTGCATTAAGAGAGATATACAGGGTGCTAATACCGGGTGGAGTCATAATTATAGGTTTTGTTGACAAAAACAGTTCTCTGGGAAAATCATATCAGGAGCGCAGAAGCGAGAGCCCGTTTTACAGGATTGCCTCTTTCTTTTCAGTCGATGAGGTAATTTCCTATTTAAAGAAGGCAGGGTTTAAAGAGTTTGAATTAACTCAAACAATTTTCCATGAGTTGGATAAAATAAGAGATATTGAACCTGTTGTTAAGGGTCACGGTAGAGGTTCTTTTGTTGTTATAAGAGCAGTAAGGAAAAATGGATAGCATAGATCGAGTGAAAAATATATAAGACTTCCCATGATTGATCCATATTGTTGTAGAATTTCATCATAAAGCCCTTACTAACAGGCTCTATAATTTGAATATTTTGATAAATAGTAATTTTTGCAGGGTTTAAGATTGTAGATTGTTTAAAATAATAGAGGATATTTGGAATAATTCCTCGGGTGTCCTGTATAGTATGAACTTACTGCGTGTGGCACGACCCTTGTGGTCGTGCATAGATAAATAATGATTATTGAGAAACAGACGAACCAGACTTCCGAAGTCTTTGAGACTTCGGAAGTCTGAAGTTTGGAATGCAGATCTTAACAATTATTTATATTCTCGTTTTCTGCAGAGAATGTAAGTTTTTCTTGACTTTTTAATATATTTTTGATAAAATTAAAAAATTTCATAGATACTATTGGCATTACTAATTCTCTATTATGTAGAAATGTTTCCTGCGAGAATAGAGCAGCACACCACAACTGGCAAAAATAGCAGGCATTGCCTTGAGAAGAAAGACTATATATTCCGATTTTACGATTTTACACCGCAAACCGCAGATAGAGAGGTACGTTACGATTAAAACAGAATACAAAATAAAGAGGCAATTGCTCTTGGTTTAGAAGAAAGAATTGTCTGATAAAAACAGCTGAATGAAGGAAAAAAGTTTTCCTTATATAGGACATGTTGGGAAATGGGTTTGTGGTAGATAATACTATGTTGGCCACTTAAAGGTAACAAATGAATATTAAAGAATATATTAATAATCTTACTACTGAAGAATATAAGCAAGCCTTTTCGGAATTAGAAAAAAATTTTTCAGAAAGAGATAAAAAGATGCTTCGGGTAAATTACGAAGCACCTAATTTTACTATTACTGCAACAATGCTAGCTAAAAAGATGAATTACGCTAATTTTAATGCTGCTAATTTAAGGTTAGGTGGTCCCCATTGTTTGGACAGATTTTGAGGTATTTTAAGGTGGAAT
>CAZYVD010000083.1:0-8392 GCA_964651045.1 uncultured bacterium | reverse complement strand
ACAAATATTAAATCCGATTATCTATGGATCACGTAACTTTGCAACAACGCCAAAAGTTAAATATAACAAATCTTACTTTTACACAGCTTCTTGTTCAGATAATAATAATATTAAGATCTGCGGGATTTCCATTCCCTGCTGATTTAATTTCAGTTATTAACAAAACCAAAAGGAGGCAGTCATGAGCAGGAGGATTTTACAATGTCTGATGGTTTTCGGTACTGTTTTTCTTATTGCTGGAGAAGAATGTTTATGATGGAGTTGTTGTACTCGATGCAAATGGTGAAGCAGTTGTTGAGCTTCCAGAATGGTTTGAGGCATTGAACAGAGATTTCAGGTATCAGCTTACCTGTATAGGTGGTTTTGCTCAGGTTTACATTGCAGAAGAAATCTCAGGCAACAGATTCAAGATAGCAGGCGGCACACCAGGCATGAAGGTTTCCTGGATGGTAACAGGTATACGCAAGGATGCCTATGCCGAAGCACACCGTATTGAGGTGGAGGTAGAGAAGAGCGGAAAAGAGAGGGGTAAATATCTGCATCCTGAGGAACTTGGCATGCCAGAGAGTGCAGGCATAGATTATGAAGAAGTGCAGAAGATGATAGAAGAACAAAGGAGAATGGAGGATGAACAGAAGAGGCTAGAAGAAGAACAAAAGAGAATGGAGGCAGAGCGAATGAGAATTGAAGAAGAGCAGAAGAGGCTGGAGGAAGAACAAAAGAGAATTGAGGCAGAACATAAAAGGATAGAGGAGGGGGATAAGTAATAACCATATATATAATTTCAGCAGGGGAGAGTTCCCCTGCTGAAATTAATTTAATCTCTGTGTTTGAGTTACAGCGAAAACCACTTGTTTATTTTTATAAGAAACACATCGTGCGGGTAGATGCGGAATAGATCTGTTACGTCATTTGTGAATGAAAACTCACCAGTGCCTGCATATCCTGTTCTTCCTTGGGACCATACAAAATATATTGTCGATCCAGGTATATATTCCCATCTTATAACGAGATTTGAATTGAATTCCCGGAAATTGAAATCAGGATTGGAGATGTAATAATCGACTGTGCCGTCTCTATTCTCATCGATTTCATAGTATCCACCGCCTGAATTATAGGATATTTCATCATCTGTATATGTATGGAATCTGTCGCTGTATTTTTTAGCCTTTGGATTTGTTATATATTTCATTGTAGAGTAGTCAACACCAGAGACGAATGGCTGGCCGTAGTATTGAATTGTAAGGTTCGGTGTTATACTGAGATTGAGTCTTAAAACAACTCCAAGAGTGTTTTGTTTGATGCTTGCAAAGATATATCTTTTATCATCATCATAGCTTAATGTTTCTACATATTGAAGATTCATTTTATTTATTGAGTAAAACGGATTAAACGACATTAAGATTCTGTTGCTCGGCCGCCATGTGATTCCAGGACGAATGGAATAGGATTTTGAATAGTCATCCATAAGAATGTTTTCAGATCCATTAATGGTAAATTGCAGCAATTTTTTCGGATCGGATCTTAAATTTACCCATGCATTCCAGCTCGAAGGTAGAAGAAGTGCCGGGCCTCCGCGAAGAGCAGTTGTTGATAATGTCTGAGAGTTTATCCCAACACCCATACCAAAAAACCAGTAGTTTTTAAACTGAAGATTAAAATTAATATTTCCGCCATCCCCTGTATGGGTCAATCCAAAATCCCATACACTCCATTGGTTGATGTTGGCGTTGAAGCTTCTGAATATAGCAAAGGGCTCCCACCATCTATAGCTCAGGGATTGAAACTGAATTATCATGTCAGATTCCCTTAAATATCCCATGTCGTTCAGCTCAAGACCGGGTGATCGCCAAGTTCCTCCAAAGACGTAATTGAAATGACCCTTACCTGTCTTGCCTATAAAAATACTGCCTCCATGGCCAGACAACGATGTAAGGCTCGAGTCGACAGAGACATGATTTGCATCTGGCCGCTGATAGTAGCGTCGTGACGAGAGCTGCTGGAGAAGGATTGCATCTTTGCTACCCTGTATATAGCTGAATACCGTCTTAATAGAAAAAAAGAAGCTTCTATTATTCCACTCATGGTTAAAATCGAATCCTCCGGTTACTGCATTTCTGTTTAGAAAATTCAGATTATCGTCTTTAATATCCCTGTATGTGTTTGTTACTATAAATCCAACCGTGGTTGCACCCCTTCTGAAATCCTTTTGGAGTCTGCCAAGGAAGTAATTTGTCATTGGTTCCACTGTTACATATCGTCTCTTGCCATCATTGTCGATTATTGCCTGTTCTCTTGCTGTAACTGCATCCATTATTCCAATGGAAAATCCTGACTTTGTCTTTCCAGTCAGTTTCAATGCCGTTAGAATTGAGGAGTTTTCAGGCATCTTTACATATTCGTCTGGTCCTGTGCTGGGATAATAACTTGCAGGTTTACCTATACGACGGGAATAAAAAAGATTATCATTTGCTATATCTCCATCTCCCATCATTATTCTATAGTCCAGTATATTTTTTCCTTCTATGAAGAATGGTCGTTTTTCTTTATAGAAGGTCTCAAATGCTGTTAAATTTACAACAGATGGATCTGCCTCAACCTGTCCGAAGTCAGGATTAACAGTAAAGTCCAGGGTTAGGTTGCTTGTGACACCGATCTTTCCATCTAATCCAAGGCTTCCGTTCCATACTCTTCCAGGAACAAAAGGATTGCCAGGCTGTTTTTTCATACTTTCTGTCTTTCCTACAGAATATGGAAGCAGTTCTATATGCCTTGGCGGTTTTATCCCTTCGATTCCATGGAGTTCACCAAATAGATGCACAAAACCTGGGGCATCCTGAGCAATAGGCTGCCAGAATGAGATTTCTTCTTTGCGATAAAGCAGCCTTGCCACTTCCAGACCCCATACGTGGGTTTCCTTTTTCCCAAAACGAAGCTGGCTTAGCGGTATGCGCATCTCTGCAGTCCATCCTTTTTCGTCGCACGAGGTCTTTACATACCAGACTGGGTCGAGGGTCCAGTCCTCATATTCTCCATCATTTATATATATTCCATCAATCTTGACTCCTGCCGCATTAACGAGAAATGTGAATGCTGTTCTGTGATCATAGTATGTATCGAGCTGTATACCAACAAGATCTCCATCTATCTGGTCTCTACGGGCCATTCGTTTTGCTATCTTGTCTGGTTCTGTATCATATGCCCGTATACCTACATATATATTCTTGTTATCATATAGAATTTTAAAAGCCGTCTTTTGAGTTGCAGGTTTTCCGTCAAAGGGCTGCCTTTGAATAAAATCACCTGCCCACGGAACACTTTCCCATACAGGATCGGTTAGCTTTCCATCTATTACCGGTGGGTGAGGGTTTGCACGTTTTGTTTTGTATATCTTTTTCTCATCGGCATAAACTAGTGCTGAGGTCATAAATAGTAAAAGTAATAAAAATCGCATACGTGTTATTTTCATACCGCTATCCTTTCATTAAATATAAATATATTGATTCATAACCCATTATCTTTTAAGCAGTTTACGCAATTCGTACTAGATAGTTTCAAGGTTCGTATTATTAGACATTCCAAAAGGCAATAAGGTTACAAGATAAATAAAAATGCCTTTCTGATAAATCAGAAAGGCATTCATTTCGATTCTTCAGGGTCGTGGTAAGCTGTTACTTGGTTTTAGCCTTCTTTTTTTTCTTTGGCAACTCATCAATCCATTTAAATATCTTGTCATAATTGTATTTGCTGACCTTATAAACAAGTCTGTCGTATTGAACAAATAGATAATAACCCTTATCTTTTTCATACTGCTTTCCAAATATGATGTTCTTTTGCCTCTTATCGGGTTCTTTTAAAACAATGTAGTGGGTTGGTCGATCGAATCCATATCTTTTTTCCTTGCCTATGTCAGAAAGACTCTGGCCTATTCTGTCGACTACTTCCTGTGCATAGATGTTTGTCACATCCTGCAGGAATTTTTCTACTTCTTTTTGGTCGAGTTGAATCTCTCTGTTCTTTCCCTTTAAGAGTACCCACTCCTTCACCTTTTTGGTTTCTGTAGAATCTTTTTTTGTTGAGTCGCTGCTTGCAACCTTTATCTGTTTTTCAATCTTTTTCAGAATGAGTTTTTTACTTCCTGCTATTAGTGCAATGTTTTCTAATTTATCTTTATCCTCATCTACTGCATTCAGGTCTGCAAAGCTTTTTTGTTTGAATACCGTGAGTGTATCTATATCTCCATAGATTTTAAGACTTGAGAGTAGATTTTTATCTGTGAAATAGACCTTGTCCTTATCTGCAAAGCGAACAAAGCCCGAGTTGTACTCTTCGGCTCTCTTGCCGATTATTAGGTTGACAAGAGTCTTGTCTGCTTCGTCTTTGAGTAATAGATGGATGCCGTCTACATCGGATATTTTGTACTGATCAAAATGTTTTGGATCTGATGAACGAACCTTTCCTGTCATTTCGAGCACATCATCTATCAGATCCTCCATTGTGCTGTTTCTTGCTTTGCAGTTGTAGTAACTTCTTATATGCCACTGGTCGTTATCCTTAACAAATACCATTCGTGCCGGGTTTTCTTCTGATGTTTGTTTATAGACCTCTATCTTCTTTATGTCTTCTTTACTAACACCAATGACAATGTTTTGCACCAGTTCATCAATGTTTACACTCTTGTTTCGGGGTTTTGTAACAATACAGATTACTAGAAGACAGATGAAAATGACTCCAAATATTTTTAAATATTTTTCTTCCATAAGTAACACCTCATCTGATTAATGTTATGCTACTTTTTTCTTCTTCTGATTGTGATGTAGAATCCTGCAATAACGAAAACAACAGGAGAAAACCACACTACGAAAATCTTTGTCAGTGCCTTTCCAATGCTGCTTGTGGTTCTTATTCTTCTGGTCATGATGTTTTTTGATCTTATTTTGATCAGATCGTCACCAAGGGTGAGAGCATCCACACAATTTCTCAAGAAATTTTTATGATCCTCCACAGATTGGAGTATGTTGGATTTAAACATGTTGCTGCATCCTATTGCAATGATCTTATTTTCTTCTGCCTCACCAGTGATTTCTGATTGTTCCTCTTCCTCTTCTTTTGTGCTGTCAGCAGGAGCGGTTTCCCACTTTGGAACGGTTTTGCCCTTGTATTTGGATTTAAATTTTCCCTCTAGGAGTATTCCAAGCGGTTGATGTCGCAGTATATCTTCAGGCCCTGGAGGTGATGTGTCTAAAATACCATACATTCTTCCTGTCATGGTCCAGCTTTGATTGCTCGATGTAAAGAGAACAGTATGTTTAAGGTTCTGTTCTTTAAGGATGTCGTCGTGGACTATTAATCTTCCCCCATACATGTAGAATAGTGTGGAAATCTTGTTCGATATGGATATGTTGCTGTTTATATTCTCTGGATTCACTCTAATTATTACTGGCTTAGTTACTGGTTCAAGTCTCTGCTGCTGTATTCGGAAAGCACCAAAACTTCTGATTTGATTTACAGGAACCTGGATATATGCAGAATTTCTATCCATAAAAACTTCTGTGCCGAATTCGAAACCCCACTCCCTTGTCAGTGAATTTATATTCAATCCAGTGGGCATGCATCTCAGATCAAACTCACCAGGTCTTGTTCTCGACTGCGTGATTGAGTAGTTGAATTGCTGTCCGCACATGATTAGGCGTACACCTTTATGGACCAGTTTATCTATTTCGTACATCTGTCTCTCGTTAAGAGGCTGGTCGAGCATTAGAATCATTGTCTCGATATCGTCTGGTATCGGATCATCCTTTGTGATGTTTGAGCGTTTCACATTGTAGCCGGACTGTTCGAGAAGTTGTACAGTATATTCATACATGTCTGGTGGAGATTGTCTGTAATACTGCATCATCTGCGGTGGTATTTCTGGAACTCCTGGGTAGAACCCTATTCTGGGCTTATGATTTGAGACGAGCTTATAGATCCGAGACATGATTTCATATTCTAAGCTTCCAAAAGTCTCGGGTCTTACCTCCTCTATGACTTCCTCTTTTCTATCCAAGTAGGAGAGCACGATAGATGAATATACACGTTTAACGGCAAATTCATCTCTCGAAGTACTCTGGACTCCGAATGGTATGACTCCCTTTTCTGCAAGCCGTTCCGCAATCTTTTTTCTGGTTATTTTCTTCCGTTTTTTCTCAATAATATCCTTGTTTTGTTCTTGCTGCCTCTTCTGTTCGAGATAGGCCTCCTTCTCCTCCTCTTTTGATGGGTCGAACACCTTATAATCGAACATTCCCCTGGAAAACCGTTTTATATCCTTGAGCTTGTCTATTACATCTCGTTGGAGATTCTTCCACTTTGTCGGCATCTTCTCTGAGGAGGAGACATAATATGTCGCCTCAATTGGTGCCTCGAGCTTGGATAAGATTTTCTCCACTGCCGGCGAGAGAGTGTATACATTGTTTGCAGTAAGGTCTATTCGTCCTATGTTTATGTTGTCAAATATAATGTTTAGCATAGTGACTATGCCGGCAAGCAGTAATGCACCAATAATAAAGTTTCTGATAAAGATTTTATTTTGATCTTTCATGGTTAATACTTTCTCCTTTCTAATACTTTGGCATTTAGATAGAGGAATAACATGGTAAAAGAAAGAAAGTAGATTATGCTCTGTATGTTTATGACGCCCCTTTCTATATCGTTGAAATGACGGGTCACGCCGATATATTTATATAGAAATTCACCCAGTCCGGGGATCCATCCATCTATAACCATTGGCACATACTGCCAGCCTATCAGTACAAGAAAACCGCATACAAGACTCGTGATTATTAGAGATATGATCTGATCGGAAAAGAAGCTGGATATGAATATTCCTATTGAAAGAAAGAAGCCTCCTAAAAGAGCGGCGCCGAAATATCCACCTATTATCGGGCCAAAATCTGGTTTGCCCAAGATTAAAAGGGCTACTGGAATCGTCAGAGTGCCGGCAAGGGCTATCAGATAAAAGGCAAAGCTGGCCAGGAATTTTCCGAGAACAATATATTCTGTCCTGACCGGCATTGTAAGTAGCAACTCGATTGTTCCCAGCTTTTTCTCCTCTGACCACAGTCTCATCGATATTGCGGGAATAAAGATTAGTCCGAGTACCAGGGGTAGAGAGGAGAAAAATGATCGCATATCGCAGTTTCCTATGAAGAAAAAATGAAACATATAGAGGCTTGTGTTCAATACAATGAATATGATGCTGAATACATATGCAATTGGTGAGTAGAAGTAGGTCCTAAATTCTCTTTTAAATACTATGGATATGTCTTTCATTAATGTCCTCCTGGTGTCTATTTCATCAACGATTATTTGATGAACCGTTTTTTAAATCGCTGCTTTGAGTAAGTCTTATAAAAGACTCCTCAAGAGAGAGTCTTTCTCTACGAAAATCGAGGATGTCCCACTTTCTTTCTCTTATGATTTTATTTAGCTCTGCAACCATATCTATTTTTGCAGGATTGTAGTAGATGTGACACCCTACAATATTTCTTGGAACCGTCCCGTCAAAGCTTAATTCATCTATTTCTGTAATAGATTTCATAGCAGCCTGAAAATCCTTCTTTCCTGTTTTGACCGCTATGTATATTGAGCCTCGTTTTGTTACCTTGGAGATTAGATCATCGAAGCTGCCGTCTGCAACCACTCTTCCTCTGCTTATGACCAGAATTCGATCCGATACTGTAGATACCTCTGGCAGTATATGAGTGCTTAGTATTATTGTCTTATCCTTTGCAAGCTGTTTGATCAATTCTCTTATGCCGATGATTTGAATGGGGTCAAGGCCTGAGGTTGGTTCATCGAGAATGAGTACATCGGGATCGTGGATCATAGCCTGTGCAAGGCATGTTCTTTGACGATATCCCTTTGACAGAACACCTATCTTTCTTTTTAATACAGATTCCAGTCCACACGCCTCAACTACCCAATCGAGTCGTTTTTTAAGAGTACCATTTAGATGCCTTATCTGGCCCATGAATTCTAAATATTCGGATACGAGCATGTCGTCATATAGAGGGACTGTTTCAGGAAGATAACCTATTAATCTTCGCACCTCCAGAGGATTTTCGATAACATCATATCCGCCCACACTTGCTTTTCCTCTGGTCGGGGCTGTATAGGTTGTAATGATCTTCATCGCAGTCGTCTTGCCGGCTCCATTTGGGCCAACTAAACCGATTATTTCGCCCTTCTTTATAGAGAACGAAACATCATCAAGGGCACAGACTGTACCGTAGTACTTACTGACATTTTGTAGTTCAATCATATCAAACCCTCATTAATTATTAAATGGACTCTTTTTTTGGCTGTTTTTAATCATAGAAATAAGAATAACAAATTAAGATAATAAAAT
>CAZYVD010000082.1:0-9250 GCA_964651045.1 uncultured bacterium | reverse complement strand
AGCCGATAGCGATGGAGGAGGGGTTGAGGTTTGCCATAAGAGAGGGAGGCAGAACGGTTGGTGCTGGTGTTGTAGGAAAGATAATTGAGTAATGTTCATTAATTCTATTAGGATTATTTAAAGATGCGGGAAATTGTGACTTTAGAATGTACAGAGTGTAAGAGTCGTAACTACACAACAACCAAAAATAAGAAGAAACACTCTGGGAGGATTGAGTTTAAGAAATATTGCAGATTTTGCAATAAACATACTAAACACAAAGAAACGCGGTGAAGGCCTGTAGCACAATTGGCTAGTGCACCGGACTCCAAATCCGGCGGTTGGGGGTTCGAGTCCCTCCAGGCCTGCAAGAAAGAGGAGTTGATATGTTTAAAAAAATAGGAAAGTATTTGAGCGAAGTAAACGTTGAACTCTCAAAGGTTAGCTGGCCTGGGCGTGAAGAGCTTTATGGATCGGTATTGGTGGTTATTTTCCTGTGTCTAATTTTATCGTTGTTTATTTTTGGGATAGATACAATATTAAACAGGATCTTGTTGGTAGTATTTTAGAGGGGGATTGTGACTGTTGTTAAAATGGTATGTAATACATGTTTTCTCAGGTCATGAAAAGAAGATAAAGAGATATATTGAAAATGAGATTGAGAGGAGAGATCTGAAAGATAAGATCACAAGAGTACTCATACCATCTGAAGAAGTTATTGAGATGAAGAATGGGGAAAAGAAGGTAAAGGATCGCATTTTTTTCCCCAGTTATATGTTGGTCGAAATGGAGCTGGACAAGACTACAAAACATCTGATACTGAGTGCACCTGGAGTAACAAATTTTGTGGGTCCAAAGAACAGACCTGTTCCTTTAAAAGATGAGGAAGTGCGCCGTATTCTTGGAAGGATAGAGGAGAGGCGCGATGAAGAGATCATTGAGATACCATATCGGGTTGGTGATCCTGTAAAGGTAATTGATGGTCCCTTTACCGATTTTGCAGGTGTCATAGAAGAGATAAATGAAGAGAAGAAAAAACTTAAAGTGATGGTAAGTATTTTTGGCCGTTCCACGCCTGTTGAACTCGATTTTCTACAGGTAGAACTTGAAAAGTAATAGAGCTGGAGTAATGAGATGGCAAAAAAGGTCATAGGAATGATAAAACTGCAAATCCCTGCAGGCCAGGCAAATCCTTCACCACCTGTAGGACCTGCGCTAGGCCAGCATGGTGTAAATATAATGGAATTTTGCAAGTCCTTTAATGCAAAAACACAGGACAAACAGGGATTGATTATTCCTGTTGTGATTACCGTATATCAGGATAGATCTTTTTCTTTTATTACAAAGACACCTCCGGCTGCAATATTGTTAAAAAAGGCTGCGGGAATAGAGAAGGGATCTAGCGAACCAAACAGGGATAAAGTCGGGAAGGTAACTCGTGAGCAGGTCAAGGAGATAGCAGAGTTAAAAATGGTAGATTTGAATGCCAATGACATTGAAATGGCCATGCGGATAATAGAAGGTACTGCAAGAAGTATGGGTATTGTTGTTGAAGGTTGAGGAAATAGCAAATGAAAAGAAGCAAGCGGTATAAAGAGTTGGCAGAGAAAATAGACAGGGAAAAGCAATACAGTTTAAGCGAGGGGATTAAGCTGTTAAAGAGTAACGCCTCTGCTAAGTTTGATGAGAGTGTCGAGGTTGCCGTAAATCTTGGAGTGGATCCAAAGAAGTCTGATCAGATGGTAAGGGGAACTGTCTCTTTTCCACATGGGATTGGGAAAGAGATAAAGGTTCTTGTATTATGTAAACCGCCGAAAGATAAAGAGGCAAAGGAGGCAGGGGCAGATTTTGTGGGACTCGAGGATTATATAAAGAAAATCGAGCAGGGATGGAGCGATGTAGATGCTGTTGTAGCCACTCCTGATGTTATGAAAGATGTTGGTAAACTTGGCCGTTATCTTGGAAGAAAGGGATTGATGCCAAATCCGAAGGCAGGAACCGTAACATTTGATGTTGCAAATGTAGTAAAGCAGCTCAAAGCTGGCAGAGTCGAGTTTCGAACAGATCGATATGGCATTATTCACACAGTGGTTGGGAAGATATCGTTTCCAGAACAGCATCTCATAGAAAATATTAAGGAGCTGATTGAACAGATAATCAGGCTTAAGCCGGCATCTTCAAAGGGTCAATATATAAAGTCAATAGCAATTTCATCGACCATGGGCCCCGGAATCAAACTTGACAAGGCTCAGGTTTTGGAAGAGCTACGATAATACATTATTGGAGTTTATTGGACATGGCTAGACCAGAAAAAGAGGCAATAGTTAAAGAGGTTGCAGAGATTTTACAAAATGCAAAGAGTGTATTTGTTACCGATTTTGAGGGATTGAATGTTGAACAAATGAATCAATTTAGAAGGAAGTGCAGAGATGCTTCTGTGGAGTATCGAGTGATAAAAAATACTCTTGCACGACTGGCAGCCCAGAAAGTGGGACGGGATGAGATGGTAGAGTATTTTCAGGGACCTTCTGCCATTGCATATAGTTTTGACGATCCCTCCGCTCCTGCACGAATAATCACAGAGTTTGCAAAGAAGGCAGAGAAACCAGCCATTAAAATGTCGATTTATGAAGGTCATTTCTACGGTCCAGAGAAAGTAAAACAGATAGCATCATTGCCTTCAAAGGATGTTCTGATCGGGCAGGTTGTAGCCACTCTCAATTGTCCTATTAACAATTTTGTTGGCTCATTGAGAGCTCTTATCCAGAAGTTTGTATTGACTCTGGATAGTGTAAGAGAAGCTAAAGAAAAGAGTTAAATTAATAGATTAAGTTTGGAGGATAAAAATGGCCGAAGAGAAGAAAAGTGAGGAAGCAGTAAAGACAGAAGAGAAGGGTAAAAAGAGTTCGGATGAGGCAAAGGGTACATTAAGCAAAAATGTAGAGAAGATTTTAGATGGTGTAAAAAAACTGACTGTAGTGGAGCTGGCAGAACTTGTAAAAGCCCTTGAGGATGAGTTTGGTGTAACGGCTGCTGCACCAGTCATAGCAGCAGCACCTGGAGCGGTTCAGGGAGCTGCTGGAGCAGCACCAGAAGCGGCCGAGGAGAAGTCAGAATTTAATGTTGTGCTTTCCTCATTTGGGTCTAATAAAATTCAGGTAATAAAAGCTGTCAGGGCCATCACAGGGTTAGGTCTTAAAGAGGCAAAAGATCTGGTAGAGTCTGCTCCAAATGGAGTTGTAAAAGAAGGAATATCAAAAGATGAGGCCGAGAATATTAAGAAGCAGTTGGAGGAGGCAGGGGCAACTGTAGAGCTGAAGTAGTGATTAATTTTAAAAATAATTTTTATGAGAGGATTTAATTGGCAAAAAGTATGATAAAAAGAAAATCTTTTTCAAAGATATCCTCTGCAGCAGATATCCCTGACCTGCTGAATATTCAGCTTAAATCATATCGTGATTTTCTTCAACACGATGTTCCACCAAGCAAGCGGAAAGCTCAGGGCCTTCAGGCGGTATTTCTTTCTTTGTTCCCGATAACAGATTCGAGAGAGAATTATCTTCTCGAATTTGTCGAATATTATGTGGATCGTCCAAAATACTCTATCAAAGAGTGTCGCGAGAGAGGTGTTACATATGCGGTTCCTCTAAAGGCAAAATTGCGTCTCTCTGTTAAAGATACATATAGTGAAAAACCGAGGTATGTAGATACGATCGAGCAGATAGTCTATTTAGGCAATTTTCCATTCATGACAGAGAAGGGAACATTTATCATCAACGGTGCTGAACGCATAATCGTAAACCAGCTGCACCGCTCACCTGGAGTGTTCTTTGATGAAAAGATCTTTCCGAATGGTACAAGATCATATTCGGCTCAGATAATTCCCTTCAGAGGTTCATGGCTCGAATTTGTTATCCATGTGAACGATGTTCTATATGTATATATCGACCAGGGAAGGAAGATTCCTGTTACAACACTGCTGAGAGCACTTGGCTGTTCTACAGATGAGGAGGTCTTCCGACTCTTTAACATGATAGAGGAAGTATCTATAGATGATCCAGAAATAAAAAAGTATTTTGGTAGAAAACTGTTTTTTGCCAGCAATGAGGCAGGAGTCGTAGACAAAGAGACGGGTGAGGTGATTCTTGAGAAGGATTCGATTTTTGAAAAGAAACATATTTCGATACTCAAGAAATTAGGTATTACAAAATTAAAATTTATAAAATCTGGTGATCAAAATGTCGGCTCTGACATAATCAGGAATACTATCCATAAGGATATGGTAAGATCAGAGAAGGATGCAGTTGAGGAGATCTACAGACAGCTCAGATCAGGCGAGCCACCCGACTTAGAGACTGCCCGTGCATTGATCGACCGCATTTTCTTTAATCAGAAACGGTACGATCTCGGAAAAGTCGGGCGTCATCGTTTAAACAGAAAGCTAAATCTCGATATACCAGAAGATACAACAGTATTAACCAATGAAGATTTTGTTGCGATAATAAAATATCTGCTTGCACTCAGAGAGAGCAAGAGAAAAGTAGAGACTGACGATATAGATCATCTTGGGAACAGACGTGTTCGTACAATTGGTGAGCAGCTTTCAGATCAAATGACAGTTGGGTTGTCTCGCATGGCAAGGACCATAAAAGAGAGACTCAACATAGGTGATACTGACAAGATAACACCTCAGGATCTGGTTAATGCCAGGTCCATAATGTCGGTAATAAATACCTTCTTTGGTACGAGCCAGCTTTCGCAGTTCATGGATCAGACCAATCCTCTTGCAGAATTAACCCACAAGAGAAGACTCTCTGCACTCGGGCCTGGTGGTCTTACTCGTGAGAGGGCCGGGTTTGAGGTTCGTGATGTACACTATACTCATTATGGAAGGCTGTGCCCAATTGAAACACCAGAGGGGCCAAACATAGGTCTAATCTCATCAGTAGCTACTTATGCAAGGATAAATGAGTATGGATTTTTAGAGACTCCATATCAAAAAGTTGAGAATGGAAGGGTCTTAAACAAGATTGAATATTTGAGCGCCTATGAAGAGGAAGATTTCATTATTGCTCAGGCCAATGCACCCATTGATGAGAATGGTAATTTTCTAAACGAGAGAATAAAGGCTCGATATAGAGGAGAGTTTCCTGTGGTACGGCCACAGGATGTTCATTACAAAGATGTTTCACCAAACCAGATCGTGAGTGCTGCGGCTTCTTTAATACCATTTTTAGAGCATGATGATGCGAACAGGGCACTGATGGGATCAAACATGCAGCGTCAGGCGGTTCCCCTGCTGCAACCCGAGGCGCCACTTGTAGGAACAGGGCTGGAAAGAAGGATTGCCAAGGATTCGAGGGCATTAATAATATCAGATGTAAACGGAACTGTTGTGAAGGTCTCTGCAGACGAGATTGCAATCCGTCTTGATACAAGTGAGAAAAAAGACATTCTGGATTACAATTATCTCGATACTGTAACCTACAAATTGACTAAATTCCTCCGCACAAATCAGGATACGGTAATAAATCAGAAGCCATTGGTTTCTGAAGGTGATGTTGTAAAGAAGGGAGATATTCTTGCAGATGGATGTGCAACAAAGAGTGGGGAGCTTGCTCTTGGCTGTAACGTTCTGGTTGCATTCATGCCGTGGCTTGGTTATAATTTTGAAGATGCGATTGTAATAAGCGAGAGAGTTGTCCAGGAGGACACATATACATCCATTCATATAGAAGAGTTTGAACTTCAGGTTAGGGACACAAAGAGGGGTGAGGAAGAACTGACAAGAGAGATTCCTAATGTGTCAGAGGAGGCAACAAAGAATTTAGACGAGGATGGAATAATTCGTATTGGGGCAGAGGTCAAGGCTGGCGACATATTAGTAGGAAAGGTTACGCCAAAGGGTGAAACTGAACCAACACCCGAGGAGAAGTTATTAAAGGCGATATTTGGAGAGAAAGCAGGAGATGTAAAGGATGCCTCTCTTCGTGCACCTTCAGGCATGAATGGGATAGTGATAGATACAAAGGTATTTTCTCTGAAACGGCGTGATCCTGAGACTAAAAAGAAAGATAAAAAGCTCATTAATGAAAAGAGGTTGTGGGGTGAGCGTGAGAAGAAAAAACTTGCAGAGATGAGAGACGAGAAGTTGTGCAGCATTCTAAGTGGAAAAGTATCTGCAGGTATAAGAGATGCAGAGTCGCAAAAGATTATTGTAAGAAAGGGTGTGAAATTTTCCGATAAGATTTTAAAGGGTCTAAATTTTGATACCCTGGACAGGAGCAGCCCATGGGTGGATGGTGATGCAAAGGTCAACAAGACAATAGATCTGGTATATGAGAAGTATGAGAATAAGGTTTATGAAATAGATGAACATGTAAGAAAAGAACAGGAACGGATAAATATTGGTGATGAGCTTCCGCCTGGAATTATTAAACTCGTGCGTGTATATGTTGCACGCAAGAGAAAACTGCAGGTTGGTGATAAGATGGCGGGGCGTCATGGTAATAAGGGTGTTGTAGCAAGGGTAGTTCCAATTGAAGACATGCCCTACATGCCCGATGGAACACCAGTAGACATAGTTCTCAACCCTCTTGGTGTTCCCTCTCGAATGAATCTGGGGCAGATACTGGAGACAAATCTGGGCTGGGCTGCAAAGATAATGGGATGTAGTTATGCATCACCTGTATTTAATGGGGCAACAGAGGATGAGGTTAAAGAAGAGTTGGAGAAGGCTGGTCTTCCTACTGACGGAAAGAGTATACTTTATGACGGAAGAACAGGGGAAAAGTTTGATCAGAGAGTTGTTGTAGGATATATCTACATGATGAAGCTTTCCCATCTTGTCGAAGACAAGATTCATGCAAGATCGATCGGTCCCTATTCACTAATAACACAACAGCCATTAGGGGGCAAGGCCCAGTTCGGTGGTCAGAGGTTTGGAGAGATGGAAGTCTGGGCCCTTGAGGCCTATGGTGCTGCTCATACTCTTCAGGAAATTCTGACTGTAAAGTCAGATGATGTGAGGGGAAGAGCAAAGGCCTATGAGGCCATTGTAAAGGGTGAGAATCTGCCTGAACCAGGAATACCTGAGTCTTTCAATGTCCTGCTCAAAGAACTAATGGGACTCGGTCTTGATGTTGAGTTGAAGGATTGATATGAATATGGACAGATTAGATAAATTAAATAATAAATTGACCATCGAGGAGGTGTTGCTACGTGGCATTTGATGGTCTGAGTAAAAAGAGTTTCTCGTCGATTACTTTAAATCTTGCCTCACCAGATACCATTTTAAGCTGGAGCAAGGGTGAGGTTGTTAAACCAGAGACTGTGAATTATCGTTCCTATAAGCCCGAAAAAGGCGGCCTTTTTTGTGAAAAGATATTTGGGCCTGTTAAGGATTATGAGTGTCATTGTGGAAAATATAAGAGAATTCGCTACAAAGGAATAGTCTGCGATAGATGTGGAGTTGAGGTCACAACAAAGTCAGTAAGACGTGAAAGAATGGGGCATATCACCCTTGCAGAGCCTGTTGTTCATATATGGTATTTCAGGTCGATTCCTTCGAAGATTGGTAATATTTTAGGCATGTCTATAAATGATCTGGAGAAGATCATATATTATGAATCCTATGTTGTGATAGAACCAGGAAATACGGGTCTGAGGAGAGGACAGCTCCTTTCTGAAGAGGAGTATCTTGAAATTCAGAATGAGTTTGACACTGATGGCTCTGAGGATGTTGATGAGGTGGAGGAACAGGAACAGGAGCAGGAGAAGAGATTTTTCGCAGAGATGGGTGGAAGGGCAATACTTGAGTTGTTAAAGAGAATCGATGTTGATCAGCTCTGTCGTGAGTTAAGGACTAAACTATTATCCAAGGTTTCGAATCAGGCAAAGAAAGATCTTCTTAGGCGGCTGAGTGTTCTGGAATCTTTCAGGAGAACAGAAAGTGGGAAGCCGAATAAACCGGAATGGATGGTCATGACAGTAATACCTGTGATACCACCCGAGTTGAGGCCTCTTGTTCCATTAGAAGGAGGTAGATTTGCTACGTCTGATTTGAATGATCTTTATCGAAGAGTGATCATAAGAAACAATAGATTGAAAAAACTCTTAGAGATCAAGGCCCCAGAGGTGATACTCAGGAATGAGAAGAGAATGCTTCAGGAGGCCGTTGATTCTCTTTTTAATAATGGAAAACGAAGGGCAGCGGTACGCGGAGAGGGGAACAGGCCACTGAAGTCTCTTTCCGATATGCTGAAGGGTAAACAGGGTCGTTTTCGCCAGAATCTATTGGGAAAGCGTATTGATTATTCCGGCCGTTCTGTTATAGTTGTTGGTCCAGAATTAAAGATGGATCAGTGTGGTCTGCCAAAAGAAATGGCATTGGAGCTTTTTAAACCCTTTATTTTCAGGCAGCTTGTAGAGAGAGGAATCGTTAAGACCGTTAAGTCGGCAAAGAAATTGGTGGAGCGCAAGGGCAAAGAGGTATGGGATATTCTTGAAGAGATAATACAGGACCATCCAGTGCTTCTAAACAGGGCACCAACTCTACATCGTCTTGGAATACAGGCATTTCAACCAATGCTTGTAGAGGGGAAAGCAATATCGATTCATCCACTGGTTTGTGCTGCATTTAATGCAGACTTTGACGGCGATCAGATGGCAGTTCATGTTCCTCTTTCGGTAGAGGCACAACTCGAGGCAAAGGTCTTAATGCTCTCAAGCCATAACATACTTTCACCTGCCAATGGACAGCCTTTAGCTATTCCGAGTCAGGATATAGTTCTCGGGTGCTACTATCTTACAAAGGGAAAGAAGGGGGATTTAGGAGAGGGGAAGCTCTTTTCCGATATAAATGAGGTCTTGATCGCCTATCAGGACGGCAAAATCGGACTTCATGCAAAAATAAAGGTGAGGATAGACGGAAAATTAATAGAGACAACGACAGGAAGAGTACTTTTTAACCAGATCGTACCAAAAGAGCTCGGTTTCATAAACGAGCTTCTTACAAAGAAGCGCATGGGAAGCATTGTGTATGATACATATAAAAAGATAGGCATCAAGCGCACTGTCGAATTTCTCGATGACTTGAAAGATTTAGGCTTCTATTATGCAACAAAGGCTGGGGTCACTATTGGTGTGGATGATATGATAATTCCTGATGAGAAAGAGGAACTTGTCAAGAAATCGACAAAAGAGGTCGATGGGATTCGTTCTCTGTATGAGAAGGGAGTAATAACAGATAGTGAGAGATATAATAAAGTAA
>CAZYVD010000081.1:0-9663 GCA_964651045.1 uncultured bacterium | reverse complement strand
AGGGTTCTGTGAGGGACATTAAACCGAAAGGAGGTAAAGATGTCTACTCGACAGATAAAAATATTGTTTTTTATCGCACTTGCGTTTCCCCTTCTTATGTGTACATCTACAAGACCAAAGATAAGGGTGGGTGGATACTACTTTAAATATAAGGGAAGAGAGTATCGTATAAGAAGCGTTACACCGAATTTTGTGGATGGTTACAATATCCTTACACTCGAGGAGGGTGATGAGGTTCTATTAAAGGGCATAGACAAAGAACAGGATGGAATTCTTGATATTGTTACAATAGGAGATATCACCCTTCAACAGGCACGCGATATTTATGATCATGGAATTAAGTTTGGAAAGAAGAGAGGATACATAAAGATGGAGAGTGTGGCAAGGGAATTCCATACAACAATTGGTAATAGCAATTGTTTTTTAGTATCATATGTGCTTGCTTTAGGGGAAATATACAATAAACTGATCATTGAGGATATGTCGTTTGGCGAGGTTATAATAATCGATGAGAATGCTGATGGGAATCTGGATCAGATTAAAAAGGGTCCTCAGGAGATGGAACGCTATCAGCGTCTCTACAGGCTGGTATTAAATAATGGTCTTAGGAGCAGAGATATTGTGAAGTTCAAGGGAAAGTATATTGTAGATATAAGAAAATGAGAGCATTGTGCCGGAGGCGGGAATCGAACCCGCATGGAGTCAATACTCCGCTGGATTTTGAGTCCAGTGCGTCTACCAGTTCCGCCACCCCGGCATTCATTTAAAACCGCAATCAATTTAAGAAATTTTCATTCTATTGTCAAGGCCGTTGAGGATAAATCTTCTTGACATTTTTTATTAAAATATCGATATTTACACATATATAAATCAATGAGTAATACGATATGATTTAATTGGTCTGATCTGAAACTGGAGGTCGAAGGAGAACCTCTTTTTTATTAATACAATGAGGTGGACATAATTGGGCAGTATAAAGAGAGTAAGATTGGTAAAGCCCATATGCGCTGTAACATTTACTCAGGATATTGATCTTTCCAGTCTGATGAGAATACTTGAAAAGAGTTTAGACAGGGTTGAGGATAGGTCGCCGATATTTGAATTTAATTTTACAGATTATTATAAGGATGAAATGGGGGAGAATCTTAAGAAACAATTTATTAGCTTTCAGCAGCTAATTAATCCTGGACAACTTGCTGAGATGAAAATAGTCACAAACAAGATTGAGAAATCATTATCGAGCTCAGGCCTAAGAAGAGTAAACCTTGATCCAGGCTATATAACAGGATCGAAACTGGTGCTGGCATCAACAAAGGATTTTGCACACAGGATATATCTTAAGAAAGGGATCTATGGCGATCTGCAGCTTCAATACCGCCATGATCGTTTCTGGCCTCAGCAGTGGACCTATCCCGACTACAGAACCAAGTTAGCAATGGAGTTTTTTACTAAAGTACGCAATAAGTTAATTCAAGAGGAGAAAGATGGCAGCCAGACTAAGGTATAAAGATGCAGGTGTGGATATCGAAGCAGGAGAGGAAGCAGTCGATCTGATCAAGGAGGAGGCAAGGTCTACTTTCAGCCCAAATGTTCTGACTGATCTTGGAAAGTTTGGGGGGTTTTTCACGCTGGATATAGAGCAGTATAAGAGTCCAGTACTCGTTTCTTCTATAGATGGAGTAGGAACAAAGCTTAAGATTGCATTTATGACAGGAAGGCACGATACAGTTGGAGAAGATCTGGTCAATCACTGTATAAATGATATTCTTGTGGGAGGTGCACGGCCACTGTTTTTTCTTGATTATATCGGTACGGGCAAACTTACGCCGAGTGTAATAAAAGAGATTGTTTCTGGGATGGCAAGGGCATGCAGAGATAACAGATGTTCACTCATAGGTGGAGAGATGGCAGAGATGCCCGGCTTTTACAGAGAGGGAGAGTATGACATTGCTGGATGTATTGTAGGCATAGTAGAAAAGGATAGGATAATAGATGGATCTAAAATCCGAAAACAGGATATTGTTGTGGGCCTCTCATCAAATGGTCTGCATACAAATGGATACTCTCTGGCAAGAAAGGTATTGTTTGAAATCGCGGGATACAAAATAGACGACTTGGTAGAAGATTGTGGAATGAAGATAGGTGAGGCACTGCTTCAGGTTCATAAGTGCTATCTCAGGCCTATCTTACCACTTTTAGATACCGATAGGATTAAGGGAATGGCACATATAACTGGAGGCGGTATTGTTTCCAACACAAATCGTCTGCTTCCTGAAGGAAGAAGGGTTAAAGTCTTCTGGAATAAATGGCAGGTGCCTGAAATTTTTAATCTCATACAGAGAATTGGAAAAGTGCCTGACGAGGAGATGAGAAGAACATTCAACATGGGTATTGGTTTTGTATTAATAATATCACCAGATGATTTAGATTATGTTATTAACCATTTTAAAAATGAGGGAGAGAAGCCGGTAGTTATAGGTCATATTGAGTAGAGATACAACGGATTCTCAATAGAAAAGATATGATAACTATCTTACTTATAATAATATTGAGCTATTTGATAGGTTCGATTCCATCAGCATTGATTGCTGGCAGGATAATTTTAAAGGATGACTTAAGAAAATATGGAAGCGGCAATGCAGGAGCAACAAATGTCTACAGAGTGATGGGCTGGAAACCTGCACTATTTGTCATGTGTTTTGATATTGCCAAGGGAACAATTGCAGTGCTTTTTATTTCTCAGATTCATCTTGGCCACCCGGGTATTGATCATTCGATACTTCAGATAGTTGCTGGGCTTGGGGCTGTTGCCGGGCATGTCTGGACTATTTTTGCCGGATTTCGGGGTGGTAAAGGAGTTGGCACTGCATTTGGTGTGTTTGTTGCCATGGTTCCCTTTGCTACGCTTTTAACCCTTATTATATGGCTCGTTATAGTACTGACAGTCAGAATAGTCTCTGTGGGATCTTTGGCGGCAGGTATGATCTTTCCAATCGCAGTAGTAATGCAGAGGAGGTTTATGAATAGTGAGATATCGATCTACACCGTTGTGGTCAGTATTATCCTTGGTGTGTTGATAATAGTAAATCACAGATCCAACATTAAGAGGCTGATTCGAGGTCAGGAGAAGCGTTTAAATTTTTCAAAGAGAAAGTAAGAATAAGGGGCTTTATATGATGGTCAATGTATGTGTAATAGGTTGTGGAAGCTGGGGAACTGCATTAGCTATATTATTAAATAGAAATGGACATGAGGTCACTGTATGGGAGTTTCAAAAAGATCTGGCACAAAGAGTGGACAGGACGAGAGAGAATCCAGATTTTCTTCCTGGAATATATATTCCTGAAAACATAGTAATAACTTCTGATCTTGAGATGGCAGTTGCTGACAAGGAGGTAGTAGTAATAGCAATCCCTACACATGTTGTTCGTTCTGTTTGTGAAAGGTTGGCGCATATTAAGATTGGGAATCCAATATTTGTAAGCGGTAGCAAGGGCATTGAAAATAAGACACTCCTCAGAGTCTCAGAAATAATTCTCCAGACAGTTCCATCTGTATCAGAGGATCGAATGGTGGTTGTTTCCGGGCCGAGTCATGCTGAGGAGGTAAGCAGAGAGATCCCAACTGTTGTTGTGGCGGCATGTTCTGACAGGGGAACGGCAAGGAGAGTTCAGAGTATTTTAATGAATCCAAATTTCCGTGTATATACAAATGATGATGTTGTTGGAGTTGAGTTGGGCGGGGCATTGAAAAATGTCATAGCAGTGGCAGCAGGAATAAGTGATGGGGTTGGGTTTGGCGACAATACAAAGGCTGCGCTTTTAAACAGAGGTATGGTAGAGATAATAAGACTCGGAACAGCGATGGGTGCAAAGCCCATGACATTTGCAGGCCTTTCAGGAATTGGAGATCTGATAGTTACATGTACAAGTCGCCACAGTCGGAATAGATATGTTGGAGAACAGATAGGAAAGGGCAGAACACTGAAAGATGTACTTGAAGAGATGGTAATGATAGCAGAAGGTGTAAAGACAACAGAGTCTGCAATAGAACTTTCTAAAAAGTATGATATAGATATGCCTATTACAACAGAGGTTTACAATGTACTCTTCAAGGGAAAGGATCCAAAGAAGGCTGTTTACGATTTGATGACCAGGGAGCCAAAGGATGAGGATTGGACTAAGTGAATGTAAAAAAATGAAATCAGAGAGGAGATTAGATGGATAGAGTCTATATTTCAGATGTGTCGAAACATGAGGGTAGGGAAATTGAGATACGCGGCTGGCTCTACAATAAGAGATGCAGCGGTAAACTCTGGTTTCTTCTCGTAAGAGATGGAACGGGATTGATTCAATGCGTGGTATCCAAAGCGGATGTGTCTGAGGAAACCTTTAATGCAGCAGAGCAGATCACTCAGGAGTCTTCAGTAATAGTAAAAGGAAAGGTCTCTCCTGACAAACGTGCTCCTGGAGGCTATGAGCTTCAGACAGGAGAGATTCAAATTTATCAGCTGACAAGGGATTATCCCATTACACCAAAAGAGCACGGTACGGCATTTCTGATGGACCATAGGCATCTCTGGCTTCGTTCTTCCAGACAGGTTGCCATTCTTAAAATACGTCATGAGATAATCAAAGCGTGCAGAGATTTTTTTGACAGCCGCGGCTTTACGCTTGTAGACACCCCTATTTTTACACCTGCTGCATGTGAGGGTACCACAACACTTTTTGAAACAGAATATTTCGGAAAAAAGGCATACCTTACACAGAGTGGGCAGCTCTATAGTGAAGCTTCGATTGGAGCATTGGGAAAGGTTTACTGTTTTGGACCTACTTTCAGGGCCGAAAAATCGAAGACTCGCCGTCATTTAACGGAGTTCTGGATGGTAGAGCCTGAAGTTGCATGGGCCGATCTTGATGATAATATGCGGCTTGCTGAGGAGTTTGTTACATACATTGTGCACAGGGTTTTAGAGAATCGACAGGAAGAGCTGAAGAGACTGGAGAGGGATACAACACCGCTGGAAAAGGTTGAAGTGCCGTTTCCAAGAATCTCTTATGACGAGGCGGTCAAAATATTGAAAGAGAGTGGTGTAGATTTTGAATACGGGAACGATTTTGGGGGAGGCGATGAAACAGTAATATCTGAGAGATTTGAGAGGCCACTAATGGTTCACAGATATCCGGCAGAGATAAAGGCCTTCTATATGAAGCGGGATCCGGATGATCCATCCAAGGCTCTTGGTGTAGACGTTCTTGCTCCTGAGGGATATGGTGAGATCATTGGAGGTGGACAGAGGGAAGACGATTATGACGAGCTTCTCAGAAGGATCAAAGAGAATAATCTGCCAATCGAAGCCTTTAAATGGTATCTTGACCTTCGCAAATATGGAACCGTGCCCCATTCGGGTTTTGGCCTCGGTATAGAACGAACAGTAGCATGGATATGTAAGCTTCCACATGTGCGTGAGACGATCCCATTTCCAAGAATGATGCATAGACTGACCCCATGATGTTCTATTCCAATACTGAAAGGGGGAAATAATGGGGCCTGATAATAGATATAAAAAAGTAATCCTGCCGTTAGTTGTCCTGCTTCTGATAACATCTCATTATTATATGCCGGTCTCAGGAAAGGATATAGGACAAATCGACAGGTATCATGATCCTATAATTCTCATTGGATCTGATCTTCCTTCGTTTTTTGGAAGGCCTGTTAGAGGCATAAGGATCTATAGATATATAGAAGATGATAAAAGGTGGGAGGCGATTCCTTTTCAGATAGACGAGAAGGATGGAGGAATTTCCTATTTGAGTTCTGGAAATGGTGTGCTGGATCCAGATGATGAGATAGTATTCATGGCAAGGGATATTGGTGACAGCTGTTATGCTACTGTTTGGGTTGAGGATGACAGTGCCGAGGCAAACGTTAGATATCGTATCAGTGCCCAAGATTCTCTGGATGGCAAGAGGGGATGGGCTTATGTGTTTTTTTCACCTACTCTCGACACATCATCAAAAAAATATATAAGATATCATCCTGAAGATGATCGTGTGGAGACAGATCTATATGAAATCGTTCATGGGAAAAGCGGTTTTCAGGAGGATTTAATACTAAAAAGTTCTGCAGGAGGTGATGGACTCGATTTTCTTGACAGACAAAAGCTGCGCATAGTATTGAAGATTAAAAAATATGGAATAAACAAAGAGATTACAATAAAGGAAGAGATGGATGAGGACATAGAGGTGGTGACTGGTTTTAAGATTCATCTCAAGGTAAAGAAAAAAAGAGTGGACGTTACAAAGAATAATATTGTCAGGGTAAACAGATCTCTCATTATAATGATTAAGGGCACTGGTAATCTGGCTGGAATCAGCATTGATTTTCTGGACAGCCTGAGGTTCAATTCGACCTACTATCCGACATATTATGAATGGAGAATGGACAGTGTGGTAGTTCCAGAGTTGGAAGAGGGAGACATTAAAAAGATACGTCTAACAACAGATCTAAATAAAAATGGGTTTGGGATGATATTCTATAATCCTTATAATAACCTTGGACTGAAGATAGATCTATCGCCGGATGAATATAACGATAATCTCGACTGGCCTGGAGTAAACTGGTATCTGATTGTAGCAGATCCTGAAAATAGTGGTGCCGCTATTCAGAATGGTTCTATAGTTTCTGTGATGGAGTTTGAGGGCGAGCCGCTGGGTTCAAAACAGATTCTATATTATAGAGATTCGATATGGAATTTTTCGGGTGATACTGGTGATAATAGGTCATACGGAGAATCGGGAATTCAGGTGAGCGGAAGCAGCATAACAGATGTGTTGAATTTTGCTCTTGCCTATTTTTATCTGCCGGAGAATCTGAGTCAAGAGACGGCTCAGCATATTGCCGAGCAGTATTCTAAACCTCTTCAGATCTCTTGCAGTGAAGAGAAGCGGCTCATTACTCACACTATTGTCATAAACACGACTCCTCTAGCCATGGAATTCAGTGTAGATGGTATATCCTATACAGCACCTCATACTTTTACATGGATTGAGGACAGTCTACACTACATATCCATAGATTCGATTCAGAGTCCTGCTCAGGGGACTCGCTGCCTATTCTCCTCATGGGACAATGGAAAAGAGCGGTGTCATTACTATACTACACCTGTGCACGATGATACAGTAACTGCTAATTTTAACAGAGAATATTTTCTGGCAACATCGGCAACACCAGAGGGGACAGGCAATGTGATTCCAGAACCACCAGGTAAATGGTTTTCAGAAGATTTAACGGCAGTTGTCGAGGCGTTGCCCTCTGGATATTATTCTTTTGATGGATGGACTGGAGACCTGGCAGGTTCTGCCAATCCAGATTCTCTTATCATGGACTCTCCTAAGAGTGTTGTGGCAAATTTTGGGAATGATCCTCCGGTGTGGAACATACCAGACACGTCTTTCATTGAGGATGATACTCTTTGCCTGAGCTTTTCTGAGGTTCTTCAATGGGTCGATGATAATAGTCCTGACTCACTGTTAGAGATAAATTTTTATGAGGGGGAAAATGTTGGTATATTGGTAGATTCTGTTCAAAAAGTCATTTTAATTCACAACAAACTTAGAGACTGGAATGGGAGTGACACACTACTGCTAAAAGCTACAGATCCTCTTGATTCTTCTGGATGGGGGGAGATGTTAATTGTTGTTGATCCTGCTCCTGATCCTCCAGGTGAATTTGGACTTATTCTTCCTGAAGATGAAGCAGTTTTTTCAATAATGCCAGATACGATCAGGTTTTCATGGGAAAGCTCTATTGATCCAGATACTGGGGATGTTGTTGCCTACATTCTCGAGGTTGACACAACGCTTCTTTTCAACAGTCCTATAGGAGTCAAGATCGAAGGAATCTGGACGCAATCTTACGGATTGGATCGGCCCGGCTCTTTTCTCGACGGCAGCTATTTCTGGCGGGTAACAGCGATTGATAAGACAGGACTTTCGGTGGTTTGCAGAGATCT
The DNA here is from genome assembly GCA_964651045.1 of uncultured bacterium. Classification (GTDB taxonomy): domain Bacteria; phylum Zhuqueibacterota; class QNDG01; order QNDG01; family DSAB01; genus CAZYVD01. Next base: position 1,649 of record CAZYVD010000081.1, on the reverse strand, counting down.
ATACAGGAGCTTTAACCTTGCAACAGATGTAAAGGATGATGAGGCAGACAAGGTTGCAACATCCTTTGAACTGTTTCAGAATAATCCAAATCCATTTAACCAGGAGACGAGGATTCGTTTTGCAGTTCCTGTTTCATCACACACTGTGATAGTAATTTATGATGCACACGGCCGGAGAGTGAGAATACTTTTGGATCGTATGGTAGAGAAGGGATTCCATGAGGTTATCTGGGATGGAAGGGACTCTTTCGGTCGTGTTGTATCAACAGGCCTCTATTTTATTCTTTTTCAATCAGACAGATTCAGGGATGTAAAAAAGGCAATTCTGCTCAGATAATGTCAAATACAATGAAGAGAAGTATTCAAATAGGTGTGATAGGTGGAAGAGAGGTGGGTGATGAGTTGCTGCGATTTGCAGAGGAGGTTGGAAGAGAGATTGCACTTCGCAAGGCAGTTCTTATATGCGGTGGTCTTGGAGGAGTGATGGAGGCTGCATGCAGAGGGGCAAAATTGGCAGGTGGAATGACCGTGGGAATTCTTCCAACGGCAAATATAGAAGATGCTAATCCATATGTCGACATTGCAATACCAACAAACATGGGTATAGCAAGAAATGCGATTATCATAAACTCATCCGATGGAGTATTAGCTATCGGTGGGAAATATGGTACTCTGTCCGAGATGGCATTCGCAAAACAATTAGATGTTCCCCTTGTATCTCTTAGAAGCTGGCAGTTTGACGATACTATACTTACTTCAGATTCACCCCGGACCGCTGTAGAATTACTATTTCAGCAGATCGCATCTGATATTTAAAATAATAATTACTGGCTGGAGATTAAGATGGATGTAAGAGCCCATATCGTTGTCTCTGGTATAGTACAGGGAGTTGGCTATCGCTATTTTGTTATGAACCATGCAAAGAGGATGCAGCTTACTGGATGGGTAAGAAACCTCCCGGGGGGTGATGTGGAGATTGAGGTAGAAGGCCCAAGAGGGTTGATAGAGAGTCTGATAAGTGAATTGAAAACCGGTAATCAATGGGCGGTTGTAAGAGAGGTGCGAGTCAACTGGAAGAGATGGACGGGACAGTATTCAGACTTTGACATAAGATTCTGAAAATATTATGCTCAAGGCTAGACAAAAGGTTGAGCTTGTTATATTTTCAATAATTATCGTGTTATTTTATATCTGGTTTGCATGGCCTGCAATTGTTGTTGATTCAGAGAGTGTGCGATTGATAGAGGCTGCAGGAATAGATGGCGATGAGGCCAGGCACCTACACCTGATCAGAGATGCTGTTCGGCAAAAGAGTTTCATTCACGATCTATTTTAGTAGTTACGGTCATCTCTATTTTAATATTACACTCGTTCCCCTGATGATCATGGATCGACTGGTATCTGTGGATGAGAGTCTTATAATAATTGTCCTAAGGCTGATACCTCTGATCTTTGGGATTTTTACAGTAGTTTTAATTTTTCTAATTGCCAGAAGTCTCATTGGATCGTTGTATGGTTGGATGGCCGTGCTTTTTTTATTAATACTCCCTACTAACTATTTAAAATTTACCATAGTATCTCATCCCGATATTCTACAGGTCTTTTTCGTTGTGCTTGGTCTCTATTTCTGTTATCGACTTGCAGCCGAT
>CAZYVD010000080.1:0-9876 GCA_964651045.1 uncultured bacterium | reverse complement strand
CAAATTCTAAACAATTGAAATTAGCTCTATGATTCATTTTTGCCAAAGTTCAGTTTATAATTATAGCGTAACATAACAAACAAGAGTTGCAATGAAATTGAGCAATAGCGAAATTCCGTTGCGACGTGTGGTTGAATTAAACCGAGAAGTTGACGTGGTTAGCCCCATTTGGATTTTACATTTTGGGAACGATTTGTTGCTCCGCAAGGGCTCCTGCCTCTGCATGGTATGTCCAGTTTATGTGATATAAAAAATAAGTATGTATTAGTAAAATCCATGTAGATGCTTTTTTGCAACTTTTTAAGAATACTTAAGAACAGAGCACTAACATCTGATCCCTAAATATGTTATTACAAAGAAATCCCATGTTAAACAATTTAGTCATAGACAAGAGGTATATGAGATATCAAAGAAATAAATAGGGTCATTGCTTTCACCATTCTACTATTCACTACCCCCTCCTAAATTTTCCTTGAAATTCATATCATTATTGCTTATGTTTTATTTTGTTAAACATATCTTTATAAAACTCATTGGTGCAAATGTCAATCGCAGATATTCTTGGAGTAATTTTAGGATACCTCACAGGTTCGCTCTCACCAAGCTACTTTCTGGGCAAGTTAAACAACATTGACATCAGAAAAGTAGGTACTAAAAATGCGGGTACAATGAATGTACTGCAAACACTCGGCGTCCTGCCTGCAGTACCTACAGCAGTCTTCGACACAGGCAAAGGCCTGCTTGCAATGTTTATTGCACAAAAAATCGGGGCAGGATTTCCATTCATCCAGATCAGCGGATTTGCAGCAGTAACGGGTCATATACTTCCCCCCTATCTTAGATTTCGTGGAGGTCAGGGAGTTGCAACTGCAACAGGAATAATGCTTTTCTATCTTATAAAATATCTACAAATAAACCCCGAGTTTATCTACATGCTTGCCCTGCTCTCTGTGATAGTCATATTTTTTATTTTTATCACACAGAAGGGCGAGATAACAGGAATCGTGGTACTTCCACTTCTGGGCTGTTCCATATTCATTCATTTTCCAGACAATATCTACAATATTTATATCTGCATAATCATAATTCATATATTATCTGTTAATATCTACAACACCGTATCACAAAGACTCTTTCAGATAAAAAGTGAAACCTTCAAGACCTACTGGTGGCGAGTAGCATTCAGACCCTTGGCAGTAATATTTGCAATATTTTATCATTTCTCTTCTCAGAAAAAAACAATAATTTTTGTCGGCCTGGTCGGCCTTTTTTTCCTTCTCGTGGATCTGGCCCGATTCATCTATGTGCGTTCGGATGAAACAAAAATGAAACCGATATTTAAAAAAGATGAATCAAGGCGATTCTCATCAATGACAATGTTTCTGATCTCTGCATTCATAATAGTGCTTGTGTTCCAGAAAGAGATTGCAATAACATCCCTGATCTTTCTGATCTTTGGAGACATCTTCAGCAAGATATTTGGGCTGGCATTTGGTCGACACAAAATATTTAACAAGACAATCGAAGGATTCCTGGCATACTTTTCTGCAACTCTTATATGTGGATATTTTATCTTTATTATGTTCAAACTGCATCCACTGATGCTCTGCCTTGGGGGTCTGACTGCTGCATTTAGCGAAATCATGCCCCTTGGAATAGATGATAATTTTACTGTTGGACTGTTGAGTGGAGCAGTCATGACACTAACCAGACTCTTACTACTTTAGCCATATCCTATGAAAAGTGTAAAAAAGAAGTTCTCATCGGTTGGCAGAAGTGAGTTAATAAAAATTGCCATTAGCTCATGTCTTCTTGGCAACAGGGTTCGGTATAACGGAGAGAGTAAGCTCAACCGTATACTAATAGAAACCATGAATGACCGCGTAAAATTAATACCCATATGCCCTGAAGTGGAGTGTGGAATGGATGTGCCAAGAGAGCCAGCAGATCTTGTAATGGATAAATCAGGACTACATCTGATAACACGTTCAGGCAATGAGCTTACTGAGAAATTAATCAAATGGTCAGAAAATCGGGTAAAGCGTCTAAAGGCCGAAGGGGTAAAGGGAATAATTCTGAAGAGCAGATCACCAAGCTGTGGCCTGTATGATGCTCAAATCTACGACTCTCTTAATAAAAAATGGGTTAAGGGAATGGGCCTCTTTACGGCAATCGTTATTGAACACATTCCAGAAATAGCAGTAGAAGACGAGGCTCATCTAAACAGTATCGAAAAGATAACAGGATTCATCGAACGAATCGTAGAGGAAGGTTAAAATCATGAGAATCTTCAACTATCTTATCTTCTCTTCACTAATATTATGCTGCTGTTTTACTAGTTCAGGTATTAATAAAGAAAACAAAATATTGAATAGATTATTAAAAGAGAAAAAATATACGGAATTAATTCGGCATATAGAAGAAATTCAGAAGAGAGATCACAAACTATCGATCTATCATCAATATAATCTGTGCATGGCATACTATCGACTTGGAATGTATGATAGGATGAAATCGGTTCTCAGTAAAATCCAGAAGAAGATCGAAGATGGAAACTTCATATACAAGAAGACCGACTTTTCTGTTGTGCCTATGATCTTTGAGGTGGAACTCTCAACTATTTCTGGCAATTTTGAGTCAGCACTTCAGAAGGCAAAAGAAGCATTCATGTCGCTTAGCCAGAAATTCATGCATAAAGAAAATAGATATTATCGATTGTGGTATATCCAGCTCATCGGCTCGACAGGTCTGGCCAATGCTTTTCAGAACCAGACAAGAAGAGCAAAAAACAGCATCAGTATATTAAACGAGATAGAAACAAAGGATAAAGAGCTCCTTTATGAAAAATACATAAATATTGCAAGAATATACATCGCCCTTTCAGACTACCGCAGGGCACTCAGGTCACTTGATGAGTTGAGAATGAGAATCGACCAGCGTTCACCTGACTTTTCAAACATCAAACCTCATGAGCTATACAGATTGTTCATGATGTGCAGATGTCTATATATGAACGGAAGGCTCCAGGATGCAAAAGTCGGTTATGGATCACTCCTGAAATATCCATTAATCGATCGGTATTACTCACTATACTGGATGATTCTGTTTGAACGCGGTATGATTGCAAAGGCAGAAGGCAGGATCGGTGAAGCAACTACATATCTGAGTCAGGCAGCAGATGTTGTTGAGCTGTACAGATCCGGTCCAAACCTCGACCTTTTGCGGACAGGTTCCATTAAAAACAAACAGCAGATATATACAAATATAATTACACTCCTTGTGGAAGAGGAAAAATTCTATGATGCTCTTCAATTTGTCGAACGATCAAAACAGAGAGAGATTATTGACCTGCTATATGAAAAAAAGATCCCCCTAACTAAAAACAGAGAAATCGATCGAACAATCGATAAACTAAACAAATTGGAACATAAAGTCGCACAATCAAATATAACAGAATATCCGAGGGTCATAGCAGATAGGGAAAAGGCCCTAAAAAAAATAAAGAGAAACCTGATCAACACATATCCGGCTCTTGCATATTTAACAACAATGAGTATACCGCAAATCGAGAAACTCCAGAAGCTTCTCTCTCCAGCAGAATCTATTGTAGAGTACTATTATTCAGGGAATAAATTATTTGGATTTGTATTGACAAGAGGCAACGTTGCAGGGAAAAAACTTGATGTTGAAAATCTAAAAGATAGGATCGACAGATGGCTGAGTCTAATCAGAAAAAGAGATTCCAGCGGCCAGCTCATACTATCGAAAACTCTCTTTCGTCAACTTTTCAAGCCGCTCATGGTTTTCATAGAAAATAAAAACATTATCATTGTACCACACGGTGAGCTATTCAATCTGCCCTTTAATGCATTGTTCTCTGGCTATAAATATCTGATCGACCATTACCAGATCAGGACTCTCCCTACTTCGTCGGTTCTTCAATATATTGAAAAGAGCAAACCTGAGATCAAAAAGGAAGATCCTCTGATCTCGATTTCTCAATCAATAAAAAACTCAACACCCGCTCTCATAGATCTATTCACACTCGATCTTCATTCAACAGAAATAGTACTGGTTGATTGTCAAACACTGATTCCAGAAAATGATAGCGGCGAGAAGCGGCTTCTCACACAAGTTGGCCTGCTCTACTCAGGTGCAGGCTCAATAATATATCCGCTATGGAAAGCAGACAATGGAATCTTGAAAGGGGGGCTTTTACAAGCAGGATCGAATCTTTCAAACCTTACAAAATCACAGAAATTCAAGAGTGCAAAAATTTACATAAAAAAAAGATATCCTCATCCATACTACTGGGCAGGATTTCAATTAATCGGACTTGGCGATTAAAACTTCTTTGCCTCCTCTATCAGCATTATTGGTATGTCGTCCTTTATCTCATATATTAATCGGCATTCGTGACAGATGAGCCGATCATTTTCCTTGTCATATTCCAGATCGCCCTTGCATTTAGGACAAGCCAATATTTCAAGAAGTTCTTTACTTATCACTAACTCCTCCTCAACTCTATTCTTTAAAAAATCCCATTTTCCCATACTTCTCAATTCTCTTTTCAATAAGCTCATCGGCTGTGAAACCATCCAGTTCTGATAGATGAAATTTGATTCGCCTCTTTACAACTTCTGCTGCACCGTTGAGATTTCTGTGTGCTCCACCAATCGGCTCCTCTAAGATCTCATCTATTACTCCAAGCTCTGTAAGATCTGATGCAGTAAGTTTAAGGGCATCGGCAGCAATATTTGCCTTTGAACTATCGCGCCAGAGGATTGCAGCACAGCCCTCTGGAGATATTACAGAGTACCATGTATTTTCCATCATCAGTATTCTATCTCCCACTCCTATACCGAGGGCTCCTCCAGATGCGCCCTCACCTATTATGACTATTACTATTGGAACAGGAAGCTGCGACATTTCAAAAAGATTTCGTGCTATTGCCTCACCCTGCCCTCTCTCTTCGGCACCAAGCCCAGGATAAGCCCCTGGTGTATCAATAAAAATAATTATGGGACGACTGAACTTTGCAGCAAGCTTCATCAGCCTGAGCGCCTTCCGATACCCTTCTGGATGCATCATTCCGAAGTTGCGATATAACTTCTCTTTGGTTGTTCTTCCCTTTTGCTGTCCCATTACAACCACAGGCCGTCCATCGAGCCAAGCCAGACCTCCCACAAGAGCAGGATCATCTCTGAACAACCTGTCGCCGTGAATCTCTATAAAATCTGTAAAAATCTTTCCAATATAATCAAGTGTATATGGTCTGTCTGGATGTCTTGCAAGCTGTACCCTCTGCCACCGTGTCAATTTTGAATATGTTTCTTGAATCAACTTCTCAAGCCTCGACTCCAGCTTGTGTACCTCTTCGGCCAGCTCTATGTCTTCCTCAAGAGCATAATTTTTCATCTCTTTGATTCTCTTTTCCAGTTCCACAATGGGTCTTTCAAAATCCAAAACAAACTCACCCATCAGTCATACTCCCATTTTCTTTTAGTAAAATTTTTATAATTTACAAAATTTAAATAAAATTTCAAAATCCATCAATAGAGAATAGTTCTTCAGATAGTATATGTTTAATCTTTCTCTCTCCTCACTGCTCATGCCTGATTCTTTTCTGCTGATCTGAACTAGTCCTGTAAGACCTGGTTTAAATCCCATCTTCAAAGGAAAATCTTGGGGCACAATCTCTGTTCCAACCAAACTCATCCTGCCACAAAGTACTTTGAATATGAGGGGTAGATATCCCAGCCATCCAGATATGAGCTCCCCCCTCTTCCTGATTCTTATTATCGATATGGATCTTCCTATCCCATCGGATATGAAAGCCCTTTCAAACTTGTAAAGAGGGTGAAGTGCCAGATAGCTCATAACAATAACTGTAAACGGCAATAAGATCAAACTAATAGAGATGTCAAGGCTTCTCTTTAAGAACAGGTTCGGGCCTTTGAAGATGTTGTACTCCAGATTTACCAGCAGAAGATTGGCTCCACTATCGAAAGAGGAGCTGCCGATGATTATATCATCCTTTCTTGGAATCATCTTGAGATCAAGATTGAGTCTTCTGCCCTTTGCTATCAACCATGGCATCCTGTGGAGTTGTCTTATGTGTGAAGAAAATATTACTTCATCAATTTTGTGAGCGATTGCTACCCTCTCGAGATCGTCAACACTACCCAGAACCGGAATCTCACTGTCGTAATCCTGTTCAACATCCTGCTCATCAAAACCTAGTATACCAACAATTTCATAAGAAGACACTGACCTTTCTTTAAGTCTTGCTATTGCATCCTGCAGCGATTCACTCGACCCGACGATTAGACATCGTCTCCTGCTCAAACTCCTTCCTATCCTGCCAAGAGAAATGAAATGTAATCTTGAAATCCTGCCTAACATCCATCTCCATCCACCAGTAAAGAGTGCATCAAAAAGGCCTGCAAGCATAATCACAATTCGCGAAAATGCATACTGAGGAAAGAAAAATGTAAAGGAAGTGTTCAAAACCAATCCACACACAACACCTGCAACTGCTCTCGCCCCATTATGGACCTTTTTTCTATAAAGACCTGTCGCCCAGAAACACCCCATCCAGAATATTGTGTAAACACAATTTATTACTCTATATGCATGCCAGTAATCAAGATTTCCAAATCTTATATAAATCGCAGCTAAAAGACCTGCCTGAAGAAGAAGAGCATCCAGTAATGCTGCAGCAATCCTTGATGCAGCCCGAGCAGCAAAGGAGATTAGACTTCGAATCCAGATTCCAAGACGGATAAACCAGTGCGGAAAAAGAAACCATCCGCTTCTGAAATGTTTCTTAACAAAAAGATGCATTGCTTCATAAAAAAAATGAAGGCTGTTAAACTCTGCCTCCTGGGTGCTTCTTCCTTTGTAGTGAATTATCTGTGCTGCCGGGTAGTAGACGATTTTCCATCCGCGCTCTTTGATGCGGTAGCACCAGTCCAAATCTTCGCCGTAGAGGAAAAAGTTTTCATCCAGCATACCCACATCATCAACAACACTCTTTCTCACGATCATGAAAGAACCAGAAACCGCATCTACCTCAACAGTTTCATCTGGATCGAGATATGTGAGGTTGTACCTCCCAAACACTCTGCTCCATGGAAACAGCCTGCTTAACCCGAACACTTTTGTCAGAGCAATAAAAGGCGTGGGAAAACTCCGCCTGCATGAGAGTTGTAGTGTTCCATCAGGATTAATTATCTTACATCCAACAACACCAACATCCTCATGGTCGTTGAGATATTTTAAACATAGCCTGAATGTATCCTCTCTAACAACCGTATCCGGGTTTATCAGACACACGGCTCTTCCCCTGATCCGTTTTAGAGCCTGATTAGTTGCCCTGGCAAAACCCAGATTATCCTTGTTATCAATGATTAAAACCTCTGGAAAACGTCTTCGAATCATAGATACTGATCCATCCCTCGAGCCATTATCTACTACTATCACCTCAGAGCTCATGCCCCTGAGTGCTGCCATTATCGAACGAAGGGACTGCTCCAGATACTTTTTAACATTAAAACTGACAATTATAACAGATATCTCAATCATAATCTTCCGATGAGGCTGAGCAATCGGAGTTTCCAGACAATAAATGCAGCCTCTCTGACTATTCCTGGATTCATCTTGGAAACACCGACATCTCTGTCGACAAATATTATTGGAATCTCTAAAATACGGAATCCCTTTCTGTATGCCTTGAAATCCATCTCTATCTGAAAAGCATATCCATCCGAATGAATATTGTTCAGATCAATTGACTCAAGTACACATCTTCTAAAACATTTGAATCCACTGGTTGCATCCCTCACTGGAAGACCAGTTATTATCCGGGTGTAGAGATTTGCCGCCCATGAAAGAAATAGCCTCGACATTGGCCAGTTTACAACATTTACACCACTTATATATCTTGATCCGATCACAAGGTCATACTCATTCATTGCCTCAATAAATCGCGGTATCTCTTTGGGATCGTGCGAAAAATCTGCATCCATTTCAAAAATCAAATCATAATCCTTCTTTAAGGCATGATTAAAACCCTCAACATAGGCAGTGCCGAGACCAGCCTTTTTACTTCGTTTTAGTAAAGATATTCTATCATTTTTCTTTCTCATTTTATCTACAACCTCAGAGGTGCCGTCTGGAGAGCTATCATCTACTACCAAAATATCTATGCGGGAATCCTGACTCAGCACGGCTGGAATAAGTTTTACGATATTATCCCTTTCATTGTATGTAGGAATTATCACAAGAATCTTTTTAATATTCATTATAACACCATCTAATAGTATGCTATATTTTGCTTCCCCTTCTTCGGAACTCCCTGAGCCTCTTCCTGAGGTCTGGATCCTGAAGAGCTATAATCTCTGCTGCCAGAACCGCTGCATTCTTAGCCCCAGCCGATCCGATTGCAACAGTTCCTACAGGTATTCCAGGGGGCATTTGAAGAATGGAGTAAACTGCATCCATTCCATTAAGTGGCGATGCATCGAGCGGCACTCCGATGACAGGAATCGTTGTCTTTGACGCAATTACACCTGGAAGTGCTGCTGCCATACCAGCTCCTGCAATAACAACACATATTCCCCTCTCCTCTGCCTTTTCAGCAAACTCATCTACCCTGTCCGGCTCTCTGTGCGCAGACATTACATGAACTTCATAGGGGATACTGAAGTATTTTAGATATTCTATACATCTTTTCATAACATCCTCATCCGAAACACTGCCCATAACCACTGCAACTTTACTCGAGACTTCAGAGCTCATATTCACCTCCAGTATCAAAGAGTGTCTTAAATGTTTGTGCAATTATATCGAGTCTTCTCAGATAGGGAACCTTCTCCTCTGTGGGAGCAAATACAGCCACATCTATCATGTATACTCTTCTTGAGAGCTCATCATAGAATGTATAGTTTTTAAAGGGCCCTCCTGCCACCTTATCATTGTTCTGCCACAATCCCCTTGTGATCTGTGCAGGCCTGCCAAGAAAGGTTCCGCGATATGAAAATAGATAACGATCAGACACAACATCTCCACTATAATAATTTGCACCTATCCGATTCCTCTCTGCAACAACCCACTGCTGATTGAGAAGAGTCGTATCTCCTCCATTTATCCATCGAACAAAAATCCAGCGCTCAGGATACATACGCCTGAACCACACAAATCCCTCATGCGGCAGGTTCTTGATTAAAAAGTAGTCGTGTTGAACCCTTATTGACCATCCATAAGAAGACATCAACTTCTTTTCTATATCTTTCTGTTCTCTCCTTTTGAACATATCACTCTCCAGCCGCTTCTTTAAATCGTGATCAAAAATATCATACAGCAAGTTACCACTCCTATCGATCTTTTCCCTGAGTGTAGCCATGTCCGGTGCCACAAGTATTACCATCATCTGATCCTTTGCCCATTGACTTTTTTCACAGAAGAAGAAATACTTGCCATCAACAACACCACGGTGTATTACAGAATCTGAAACCACCCTCTTAACCAGTCTACCTATCTTTCCCTTTGACTTAAGAGTGGCTGCAAGAATCAGATAGCGAAACTTTGTGTACCTGTTGAATTCAGACCTGTCGACATATTTTAATTCGTATAACTTCTCAATCTGCGGTGTGACAATTGTACGTTCAAATACATTTCGCAGTGTGCTTTTTATTCCGATCCAGTCTAGTGAATCTGCCATCACTGCAATAACTCCCTCCTTATACCAGCTTCTCGGCTTCATGAAATCGCATGATACCAGAAAAAAAATCGAAAGAATAACAATAAAATATTTTAACCTCTGTCGAGTAGACATCTTTACCTCCTTTCGGTTTAATGTCCCTCACAGAACCC
>CAZYVD010000079.1:0-10102 GCA_964651045.1 uncultured bacterium | reverse complement strand
AAAAACGATAAAAATATACAAGAACAGGATACCTCTTCCCCTTTTGATAATTTCCAGGCCTTATCAATACTCCCTGGAGAGGAATTCCATCATCACTGAGCCACTCCACCAGCTCGGCCGAACCCCAGGCAAAATCTTTAATCTGAGGATTAATGTTAGTAATCTTTTTTCTCGATTTAAAACTCATATCACTTATCCAGAGATCAGGAAACTCTTTATAACTCTCACGTGTATATAGAATCTCACTGCTCTTTTTTGCCTTTGTTATGAATCTAAACTTCTTCTTCTCCTCGAGCAGCCTGACTACACCAGGAGTACCTATCTCTGCAGAATAGAACGATGTATGCTTCTTCAGGTCATGATATGCAGAAAGCAGCACAACCTCATTCTTTTTAAAATAGGGCCTTTCTCTGTCAATTCTCTGAATTCTGAATACATATTTATTTTTCCTCCCCTTACCATCTGTCAGGTTAAGAGGCTCTCCTGTTTCTGTGTTAAACTGCCATATATCATATTTATCATATATCAGCACACTCTCATCCCCTTCGGTCCAGCCAGCAATCCCATAACTTGGAACAGCCTGAGGATAGTCATGATCTTCATTGTAGAATGGAACATTAAGATTTTTTGTGAGATTCTTAACATCGCCTGTAGCTGTATCGTAGAGATACCAGTGCTTATCATAATAATATACAATATACTTACCGCCAGGGGACATCGAAATTCTTCCGTAGAGTTTTTTAGCAATCAGCCTTCGAGATCCATCCTTAAGGCTCACGAGATAGTAATCTCTGTAGCGGCCGTCCCATGTGATGAGTTTCTGATAGGGCAGATCAGATGAACCTAAAACAAATCTGGGATTATGAGATATCTGTACATAGGCCATCTTCTCATCTGCCAGTTGTACTGCAGTGCCTGAATCCAAATGATAAACAGCCCGATAGAAACGATCCCTGCGGCTTTTCCACTGCTTTTTTTGATTCGGAATTATCAATGGATCGTTCCAGTGCCATACATCCACTCCCCTCTTTTTCAATATTCTATCAATATCAAATATATCGATCTCCTTTTCTTTATCTTTCTCCTCTGCTTCCTCCCATCTTTCAGATTCGGGTTTAAGCCCGAAAAAAAGTCTCTCACCATCCTTTGACCAGACCAGATCATTCTTCTCTGGAATGAACCAATCATCAGGAATATCCTCATCTGAAACTGCTCCAATATACTTCTCATCATCTGGGTCCCAGATGTATAGAGAAGAGCTGCTCTTCTCCCCATTCCTACTCTTGACTGTCAATATATAGGCCAATGACCTGTTCCTGTTGTTCCAGGAAAGATTTGTAAAACTACCGTTCTTCTGGAAATCCACAACATCAATAGCAGTCTTGTTATTAAATAAATCTATAATATAGAGCCCATTCTGGTCTCCAGAACTGTCCGATATAGAATATGCCAGATAGTGAGATGTACTGTCAAAAGCAAACGAACTAACAAATGGGACCGACTTTTTTACTCCTGTATCGAGGTTATAAAGAATTAGTGGAGAACCAACTTCATTTTTCCTATTATTATCTTTTTCCGATTTTGTCTGATCATTGTCTGATTCCTGATCTTCCTCTTCTTTCTTTTCCTTTTTATAATTATGAAAGGCAAGCCAGCGTGAGTCGTTAGAAAAAACGAACTCCTTTACTCGATCGAACTGGATTATCTCTCCGGTTTCTGTGTTTAAGAGTACCATCCCATTTTTCGGCTTCTTTTTGGATTTCTCTATCTCAACTGCTTTGGGAAGAACTCCTGCTGCAACCCATTTCGAATTTCTGGAAATCACAGGCCCTGTGCCTCTTTCGATCTTATATACTCTCTTCCCTTTCAACAAATGCACACATACCTCACCATCTCCCCTGTCTGGTACTGCAGAATATGCCACAATCTTTCCATCTTCTGATATTACTGTGCTCCGAATCGATTTGAATTTCATTATATCTATAAATGTCAGCGACCTTTTCTTCTCTGCAAATGCAGATATGGAAACAGAAACTACAAGGCAGAGAATAATAAATGCTAAAATCCTTTTACTCCTGTGCATCACTTTTCTCCTTATTGTTATTTTTATCTTCCATGATTTGCATGAATCTACTGATGTGTGTAAAAGATGTGATCTATCTTGCATAATTTACAATACTCAAAATAAAAAATCAAACACAACAAATAATTTTCCTAAAAATAATTGTTAATACGATCTCTTCTCAGGAAATAGAATCTATAAGAACAGCCTTTGTTCTTTTTAATATCAAAGATTTGATGAAGTTCTGCTGCTGTTGAATGGATACACATCTATGGATAGGTGCGGTTGTTTGTGATACACAAAAAGGTCTCTTTAGGAGATTGGCAATCCTAAACCTCTCTTATTCTCCAGGATTTTCAAACTTTATGGACTGATGTACATATCCTTTTTTCAATCGTATGAGTATTCCAGTTTTAAATATCATGAAGCAGTTGCTCTTGTAGATGCAAGCAAAATATGGAGTAAACGGGAAATATCGGCCGTTCTTTATATAAAATAAACTAATTTATTCGACCCGAAAGAGTTAATAGAGAAGAATCGAAATATATTAAACCCGATTTAATGGATAAGAGATCGATTTATACCAATCCCCGATCATCTAAATAGAATGAGGTTTAAGTAGGAAACATTGCTTATCCGCCAATTCGGGTTAAATAAACATTTTTGTTAATCTAATATATTTGAATTTTAACTGCAGTCAATTTTTCCCTTGAGTCGATTTAATTTTTTCAGCGAGCAGAAAGACAAATGATGATAAGTTTTTATCCAGAAAATTGAGTGGAGAAAATAATTAGGCCATTTACTGTAAAAATCTTATCGTCAACGGATATCTATAGTGCTCTCCCTCGCTTGCCTTCAGAGCAGCAATGACTGTTAAAATCAAATCACAAATTAAACATAATGGAAGGAGTATGAAACCAATGAGTACTACAATCAGTATTGCAGATATTAAAATATATATGGTCATTGATATCTGAAAATTTAAAGCCTCTTTACCCTGCTCATCAACAAAAGGAAATACATCCTTCTTTATAAGCCACATCACAAGAGGACCTATTATGTTTCCAAAGGGAACTCCTATAAATATGGATAATGCTGAAAGATGGGTCAAGACCGCCCAGTTTTTTTCTTCACTCGCTAATTTCTCAACCATTGAAACTTCCTCCCTATAATTTTTCCCAAATTGTTTTAACCCGATTTAACGGATAAGAGATCGATTTATAGCTATTCTTCATCATCTAAATAGAATGAGGTTTGAGTACGAAACATTGCTTATCCGTTAATTCGGGTTTAATTAAATCTATTCTTTAAATCTTTATTGTTGATCTCATCAATCCCATTTTTCACGGTTCCATCTTCTCCCCCTGACTCAACTTTTCCAGGTAATAAAAAATCATACAGCGATTTCAACTTAGAAGACAAATAGTTGTACTGACTTCTCAGCCCCCTTCCACTTGAAATCAGTCCATACTCCAGCAGGCCAAACGAGAGAAGGATAATAAAAATAAGGAGATATGTCTTTACCCTCAAATGAGTGATCCTGTACCACTGCCTCTTCCAGAATTTTGGAGGCCAACCCTCTTCTAACTTTCGAGGAGATATGTTCTCAAAAAAATTTCTGAGTATTTGCTGATGATCCAGAGAATATCTTTTAAGATATCTCTCGAGTCGATTCTTAATCTCATCTGTAGAAGAAAAACGGTGGTTTGGTTTTTTCCTCAAACACTTACGTATTATCGTGTTAAAACTTCCCGGTACTGCTGGATTTATCTTTCCAGGAGACCTTATGCCCTTTCTGATGATTTTCTCAAGAACATCCCCTTTCTCATCTTTAACAAACGGTCTGGTACCTGTCAGGAGTTCATAGAAAAGAATACCAAGCGAAAATATGTCTGACGATGGGGTTATATTCTTACCCATTGCCTGTTCTGGAGACATATAGCTGTATGTCCCTATTACTGCACCGAGTGATGTCAAATCCTCATCATATTGAAAATGTGCTATTCCAAAATCGAGTATCTTAACCTGACCGCTGTTTGAAATCATGATGTTGGAGGGTTTCAAGTCGCGATGTACTATCCCACGACAGTGAGCATGAGATAGTCCTCTGCAGATCTGATAAACTATTATAGCTGCAATGTGGACAGGAAGATGATGCATAGTAGAGAGCAGATCTTTTAGGGTTATGCCCTGAACATATTCCATTGCAATATAGTACGAATTTCCCCGAACCCAGTAGTCATAGACATGTACAATTGTGTCGTGGGACAATTGTGATACTACCTTTGCCTCCCTCTTAAAACGACTCACTATTTTATCATTGGATGAATGAAGCGGAAGTAACTCCTTTATGACGAGTCTGCGTCCGAGTGCATCCTGTTTTGCCAGATATATATTGGCAGCACTGCCCTTGCCTATCTGCCTGACAACACTATATTTTCCAATCTTTTTTTTTGTCTTAACAACCATTATTGAAACAAAATCTATTCTATGAAAGGACGAAAAACAATTAGTGTGATATTATCCTTCCCGCCTTTCTCGTTGGCCATCTCTATCAACCTCTTTGCATAAGACTCAAGAGAATCAGACTCTGTAAGCTCTCTGAAAATCTCCTCATCACCTACCATGTCGGTGAGTCCATCGCTGCATATTAGAAAAGTATTGCCTGGCTTCCAATCAATAGAAAAAATGTCGGGCCTGAGTCTTGCTTTGCGGCCTATACATCTGGTAAGAACATTCTTTTTAGGATGGGTCTTTGCCTGCCGAGGGGTTATTAATCCCTCATTAACCATTTCCTGCACCCTTGTGTGATCTTCTGTAACCTGATATAGCCCTTTATCATCCATCTTATACAGTCTCGAATCACCTATATGAACAATATACAATGTCCAGTCATTAAAAACAACAGCAGTCAGAGTAGATCCCATCCCTCGACAGGACAGGTTATTTTCTGCAAACTCAATAACAGCACTGTTTGCAATCTCAACTGCATGATTCAGTGCCTGTTTAAAAATACTCTCTTCAGGACTCAATTCAAAGGGAACCGTCACCTCCTGATCTGAGAGGTATGGTGAAATTATCCTGTAAAAATTATCTGCTGTAATACTACTTGCCACCTCACCACAATTTTCCCCTCCCATTCCATCGGCTACAAGAAAGAGTCCGTCATCACTATTACAGATTAGTGCATCTTCATTATTTTGTCTCTTCATCCCTTTATCAGAAATAGCAAAACAATCGAACCGCAGGGCAGAGTTGTGCAATGTAGCACCTCCCTTGATCTATTTAATAAATCCAGAACTGAGCCTATTACCTCCAAATGAGCCCCAGAGGATCTGGTTCTTCCTTATCTTTGTCTGAGTATGTACTGCAACTATCCTCCCTTCACTAGTACCGACTCCGATACTGATTATTCCTTCAGACGAAAAGTCTCCCAAAACCGGAGAAGAAATAATCTTTCCCCCAATGTGAAGCATGTTCAGCACATGACCAGATCTACCATTCAGAACTATCAAATTACCATCACCATCGCCTACTACTACATCCATCCTTCCATCTCCATCTATATCTGCAAGTGCAGGCGAGCTCTTACGCGCAGAACTCAATCCAAAATCCCACAGGTATCTCTCTCCATTCGAACTTCCGTCTATACAGTAGAGATGTCCGCCAGGAGTTGACAAGACAACATCAAGTATCTTATCACCATTAAAATCAGCAACTGCTGGTGGAGATGTAATAAAAGGATCATTCTCTGTTGGCATGGCTGCCTGTGGTATCTTCCAATCCCACAACAAAGAGCCCTTCCTGCCCTCAAGCACTATAAGCCTCGATGACGTAACAAATGCTATATCTTTAGTGCCATCTCTATTAAAATCTCCGCACGCTGCCGTAGAGGGCTCTTCACTTCCCGAATGCGCCCATATAGTTTTCCCGTTCCTGCCATCGAGTATATAAACTCTTTTATTGGTGGAACCTATGACAACATCGAAAATCCCATCACCATTGAAATCGGCTAAGACAGGCGATGTCAATATCTTAGCATCTGTATTAAAAACCCATACCGGCCCGCCCTGTCTTCCGTCGAAACAGATCACCTCTCCACCTTCTGTACCAACGAATACATCAGGAGTACCGTCTCCATTAACATCTGCAACAGATGGACTCGAAGTAACAGCAGAATTTGTTCTCCCCCTCCAGATAGTTCTCATTGTACCTCCGTCTATTGCAACAACTCCGATCCGTGATCCTCCTACTACAACATCAAGCTCTCCATCCTGCCTGTTTATATCAACAAGACAAGGTGAAGAGAGAGCTTCCCCTCTGCTTCTGAACTCCGAGTTCCATACCAGTCCACCTTGACGCGCATCGAGCGCATACACATATCCGCCCATATCTGCAGCCACTATGTTTATATAACCATCACCATTGAGATCGCCAAGCCCCATGCTGGAGACAATCGGTGTACGGGTCTTGTATTCCCAGCTAACCTGCATTATGACCTCTTGTGGTTTACGTGCCCGACTAACAATAAATTTATATACAGCAAAAGATGCAGCGGCAATAAGTAAGATATATATCGAAGCCTTGACAAAAACCTTCAGTCTTCCCCTTGGCACAGGTCTTGTCAGCTCCTGTTTTTGAAACTCAAATATTGCAGAACCTATCTGGATTCTGTCTCCATGTTCTAAACGTCTCTGGGTTACCTTCTGCCCATTTACAAAGGTTCCGTTAGAGCTTCCAAGGTCTTCAATTAAAAAATCGCCATCCTTTAACAAAATCTTGCAATGTCTTCGCGACACACGCTTGTCATCCACCACAACATCTACCTCCTCATCCCTTCCCAAGACAAGCTCCTCCTGCTCAAGGCTTATCTCTTCTTCAAGCCCTTCGGCCTTTATCACAACCAATTTCGCCTCAGGTTCCTCATAAAACCTTGTCCTGTCCTCATCAAGAGAGGTGGCCTCCTCAAGTACAGTCTCTTCTTCAGTCTCATATACGGTCCTCTCGTCTTCTGGAATTCCAGAATCGAAATATAGTTTGTAGTTACCTATCTCTATTATGTCGCCTGTGTGGATATCCTTCTCTTTAATGTCCTCCCCATTTACCCTTGTACCGGCCGTGCTTTCCAGGTCCCTGATAAAATATTCATCATCTTTTGTGAATATCTCAGCATGTTTTCTCGAAACATTTCTCTCTTCAAGAACAATGTGATTATCGCTCTTACGTCCTATAAGCACAGGCAGCTCTTCTACTGTATATTCCAAAATAGTCTCATCATCTTTTTTGACTACTATCTTTGCCTTTTGTGACAAATCCTCACCTGGCTCATTAACTTCTTCCTGGCTGCCCTCATCTGGAGAAAATTTCTGTTCCTCCATCTCATCATTGATTATTTCCTCGCTCATGATCGCCTCCTTCAGACAGTGCTGAATTTTGGATTTGATTGTTAACTTGTGTTACGAAATCAAAATGTAAAAGTTACAACTACCCAAATCCAATACTTAAAGATATTAAATTATAAATCCCATACAACTAAAAAGTTTAATGATCTGTCATCGATGTTCGGAAAGATTTAATTAAAAAGCATTTGGATTTTCACTAAAAAATTATAATATTTTTAGTCATTGTTGTAAAACAAGAGATTGCCAAATGAAGACAACACTCTTAGCTATGACCGTTGTTACTTTACTATCTTCGATGGCCGCAGGCTCCGATCGAAAAATAGAAGCACACAGAACAAAGAATAAAATTAAAATAGATGGAAAAGTCGAGTTGAGTGAATGGCCGAGAGAATATTTTCAATCAAATTTCATCCAGATGGAACCCGACAGGGGGAAACCATCAACAGAAAAAACAATGGTAGCGGTTCAGTTTGACGACGATAATATTTATGTGGCATTTATATGTGAAAAATCTTATTCAGATCCGGTGGTTGCCAAACAGAGCAGAAGAGATCAGTTAGAGAAAAAAGATGACCTTATTGCTATAAGTTTTGATACATATCACGACCTGCGATCTGCATTCTGGTTTATGACAAACCTCCTAAACACCCAGGTCGACATGAGAATCAGTGACGATGGGAAATATACGGAAATAAACTGGGACGCAGGCTGGGAAGTAAAATCAGCGATCACTGAAAATGGATTTACAACAGAATTTTCTATTCCATTCAAATCTATCCGTTTTAATCCTAAAATAAAGACATGGGGCGTAAACTTTGGACGATTCATTCAGAAAAAACTTGAAACAGTTTACTGGTCAGGCCCAATGGACTCAGACTTTCGTGTTTCACAATATGGAGTTTTGACAGGTCTTGAGTATCCACGTGCACAATCCGAATTTCGCTTCATACCATACATAACAGGCAGGTATGAAACATACTCAGAAGAGGAGTGGAATCTCAAAAATGGCACGGAACAGGGAATAGACCTCGAGTTTCGCTACAAGAATAATATCACTGGCAATTTAACATACAATCCTGACTTCGCAACGGTTGAGGGTGACCGCGAAAGGATCAACATGACACGATGGGAACTCTCATTTCCAGAAAAACGAAAATTCTTTCTCGAAGGCAGCGAAATGTTTCAAAACCGCATCAGGGCATTCTACAGCCGACGCATAGGTGAGATCGACTTTGGTGGAAAGGCAATTGGTAAAGTCGGGCCATATGAATTTGCCGTAATAGGAGTCAGGGCAAGAGCTGTTGAAGACAATCCCGCAACCACAGGTGATGAATCCTTCCCCGAATATAGTGCTGGTGTTGTTAGAATCAAGAGAGATGTTCTCAAAAGCTCTACAGTCGGAATGCTTTTTATTGATAAAGAATGGACCAATGGATTTAATAGAGTTTTGAGCTTCGATGGTGTATTCCATTTCAAATATAATTTGCATTTTACCACTCAATTTGTCGTTGGATCGCCAGGACAATTTAAGAAAAATTATGGGGGATTTGTAAGACTGGCAAGAGAAAACAACATCTATCATTATCATCTCAGATATACAGAACTTGCAGAAAACTTCAAGGAGAGCGTAAATGGGATTGGTTTCATCAGGGATGACGATAGAAGGGAACTCGATTCCGCACTTCGATACAAATGGTGGATAAAAAAATCGGGAATCAAGTACATTAACTACTTCTCAAACTACAATATTTACTGGAGCAAAAGAAACGGCACGCTGAGGAGCTGGGAAGTTATTCAGCGTCTAACCTTTTATTTTACAAACAAAGTAAGCATTAGCACAAACTGGGTACGAGACTATCAACTCTTTGAGAAGGGATTCCAGAACTACTCCTTTCAGGCAGGCATTGGATACAACACAGAGGAGTGGTCTGCAAGTGAGGTAAAGTATCAATTCGGACGCAATTTTGACAGAGATTTCTGGATGGCCACAGGGGCAACAAAATTTAAGATCAGAGATAAGTTCTCTGTGGAATACCAGATAAGCAGATTGCAATTTGATCCAGATCCAACCAAGGCAAGCACATGGCTGAGCATTGCACTCCTTAACTATCAATTTACTCCCGATCTCTTCCTGCGCCTCTTCACACAGTACCGCTCATCTACAGAGCGAATATATATCTATGGATTATTCGGCTGGAGATTCAAGCTTCCGAACAGTGCAATTTATTTTGTCTATACAAGGAATGACTTTAACAATCCAGGCCTTACAAGAGTCAAAACAGAGATACTGTTTCTTAAATTTGCATACGACTTTACAATATAGTTTTATCAGAGATCTTCCAAGCTTTCCTTAATGGTTTACCTTACAACAATCTCATCAACAAAAAGCCACGCCTTTCTCCCTGCCCCCTTGTGCCATTCGGGACAGTATTTTATACTCCTTGCCACCACATGAATGTAGCGTGCCTCTACACCACCTATCTTCTTTGTAAAGTATTGCTTAACAATCTCACCATGTCTCATTGGAATAGTGCTGCTAACAGTTCCAGCAGCATGATACGCCCTGCCATCAACAGAGACCTCATCCTGACTTCATCGCTAAATATTTGTAAGTTATTGTAAATAAAAAACATCATAT
>CAZYVD010000078.1:0-10451 GCA_964651045.1 uncultured bacterium | reverse complement strand
TAATGGTCGAAGACAAGAGAGAACATTGAAAACATCTTTTGGTGATTTAAAGTATAGTTTTACGCAGTTAAAAGATCGAGATTTAAACAAGACCGTTGTTCCTTTAAGAGATAGACTAAAGATACCCAGATATCTCAGGTATCAGAATGAATCCATGGAATCTGCAATTGGTTTAGCTGTTCATGTTTCATACAAAAGGTCAGAAAAAGAGAGCGAACGCATCAGAGGTTTCAGTGCATCCGGCTGGACGATCTGGTGAAGGCTCGGGGAATTTAGTGACCATCAATGTCTTTTTGGGGATATAAAGAATATTCCCTACGTCTTTTTAATGCCAGATGGAACAAAAGTACATCTACAAGGTGCTGGTGGAGTTGATCTTGGTCAAAAACAGATTGGTTGGGTTTTAGCTTCCACAGGAGTGGGTCAACCCTTTGATATTGTTGGTATTTGGATTGACTGGTCCTGGGAGGAAATTGCCAAAGACCTGAAGAACCGTCTTGATTATGAAAAACTCCAGGTCCTTATCTCAGACGGAGAACCTGGTATAGAAAATCTTCTCACAGAAGGAATACGTCACCAACGTTGCATCTTTCATGGCAAGAAAAATTTTCCATTTACAACTGCCGATAAAACACAGGATACATGTTCTGCATTATTTGAGTCAAGATGGTAGGATATTATTTCGCATATATGTTTCAAGAAAAATTTATCTTGACATTGTTGTAATAATTGTTAAATATAATATATATATTTTGCATTCTCTTGAATTTATTTTCGAATTTGAGAGAATTGCTCTGTTTTTAAAAAGGGGTAAGTAGAGTATGAAAGGGGTAGTATTGATAATGGGGTGTGTTTTCGCCCTGTGTCTGGCTCGGATATCTTTGGCCGATAATTCGACTTCCCACACAATAAGAATAATCATCATTCAGAACAATGAGATTGGAGTATCTTATCCACAGAATTCTTTAAAATCCACTCATTCTGAATCGAATATGCTTATGAGTGTAGATAAAGATTCTCGCCATAATCTCTGGTGGAGAAATACATCTACTGGCAAAAGAATAACGGTATCTTCAAAATCTATTTGCAGTGATCTTTCGATTTATCTTGAAGCTACTTCCGATTTTGGAGATTCTGTACTGATTCCTGTATCACAAACAGATCGTGAGTTTATGGATATTACTTCAAGAAATTATGGGACCTGTTCACTTAAGTATATTCCAGTATTTAATCTTGGTGCCGAGAGAACCAATAGAATGGGTCAGATATTTTACACAATTACAGATACGTTTTAGACCGTAAAACATCAATGTCTGACAGACCAAGGATATCAAAAGAGATCTTAATAGAAGATTTGGTAGAGGCACATCCAGAGGCAGTGCCCATTTTAAGAGAATTTGGGATAGTCTGTATCCAGTGTGGTGAACCTATCTGGGGTTCGCTCGAGGAGGCAGCAAGGGAGAAGGGTATTGAGAATATCGATGAGGTAGTGAAAAAATTAAACGATAGGCTCTCTTTATAGCCAAGAAGACATTCCTGCTTTACAACAAAGGCTTACAATTTCAACAATCAATATAATCAAAAATATCTGGCGTGTTGCTTCAAAATAAAATGTAACCAAAGATATTAGCAGTATTCAAATTTTCTTTATTCATTTTTGGATTGCGACGCCTTGGCGTCGCTTTTAAAAGCGGCAACATGCTCGCGCAATCCCAAAAAAAGAATACCTATATTTCTCGTATACAATATATATAGAGAGATTTTCAACATCGTTCCCAAACACAAATTTGGGAACGAGTAGTTATTTAGTCGTTGTGCTCATAATTAATCATCCTGTTTTATGGTTACATTCTATTATGAGGCAATGGCTAATTTAAAAAAATTCAATTCCTATAAATTTACTTTATTTTTGAGTCAATGCGTCTGGAGATCTAACTTCAGCAGCAGAGATTCTTTTGTTGAATTTTTGAAAAACATGCACTATATTGGAAATATAATAATATTAAAATATAAATATATAAAGCAGGAGGTATAAGATGAAGGCAGAAAGATTGAGCAGATTTATGATTTTATTTTTAACAGCACTCTTTATACTGAGTGTTGCTGCAAATGCAGAGATGAAGATTGCACGTGCCGTAGAGACGCCAAAACAATATTTCGGCTTTGAACCAGGTGCCGATCGAATGCTTTTTAATTATGAAGAGCTGATAGGTTATCTGAAAAAGCTCGATAATGCATCTCCAAGATTAAAGATGGTGGAGATTGGGGAGTCGCCGATGGGGAGAAAGATGTATATTGCATTTATTTCATCAGAGGAAAACATTGCAAATCTTGATAATCTCCGTATGATCAACCGAAGACTAGCACTCGATCCAGATATTCCAGAGTCTGAAAGAGAGGCAATGATAGATAAAGGGAAGGTATTTTTTCTTGCAACCCTTTCAATGCATTCAGGAGAAGTCGGTCCTTCTCAGGCTGCACCGCTAATTGCATATAAACTGGTGACAACGGATGATCCTGAAATCGTTGAGTGGCTGCAGGATGTTGTATATATGATGGTCCCGAACCATAATCCCGATGGAATGGACATGGTTGTGGCCCATTACCGGAAATATAAGGGAACAAAATATGAGGGATGCTCGATGCCAGGAGTATATCACAAATATGTGGGCCACGATAACAACCGCGATTTTGTCACCCTTTCACAGAAAGATACAAAGGCCATTGCACATATCTATACACAGGATTGGTTCCCGCAGGTAATGATAGAGAAGCACCAGATGGGCACAACAGGAGTTCGTTATTTTGTCCCTCCGATGCATGATCCAATATCTGAGAATATAGAGGCTTCGATCCTGAACTGGACAAAAATATTTGGATCAAATATGGTGACCGACATGACAAAGAAGGGGCTGGCCGGCGTAACACAGCAGTATCTTTTTGATGATTACTGGCCTGGATCAACAGAGACATGCATATGGATGAACGTAATAGGAATGCTGACAGAATGTGCAAGTGTTAAATATGCAACTCCTGTATTTGTAGAACCCACAGAGTTGAGGGTTGGCGGAAAAGGACTCTCTGAATACAAGAAAAGCATAAACATGGTGCTTCCATGGCCTGGAGGATGGTGGAGATTAAGCGATATAGTAGAGTATGAAGTGGTATCGACCCTTTCGATTATCAAGACATCCTCTCTTCATAGGGAAGAGATTCTGAGACTAAGGAACGACCTCTGCCGCAAAGAATTTGAGAAGGGCAAGAGCCAGCCGCCGTACTATTATATTCTACCGTTGAAACAGCACGATATAAGTGAGCTTGTGAATCTGGTTTCTCTTTTACAAGAGCAGGGAGTAGATGTTTATCGCCTGTCCGGTTCAGTGATGGTAAACGGTAGATCGTTTAATAAAGGAGACATTGTTGTACCGCTTGCCCAGCCATTTCGCCCATTCATCAAAGAGGTGATGGAAAAACAGATTTATCCTCTGCGTCACTACACTCCTGGAGGTAAGATAATAAAACCATACGATATAACAAGCTGGTCTCTTCCACTGCACAGGGCTCTGGAGTGTTTAGAAATAAACAAAAGAGTAGGATCGATCGAATCGAATCTTGAGAAGATCGAGAATGATTTCAGACTAACAATTAGCATTCCTGAGAATTTCTGGGCAGCATGTTTCCCGGTAAACAATAATGAAAGTTTCAAGGCTGCCTTTAACGCATTAAAAAGCGGCCTCAGAGTCGACC
This sequence comes from uncultured bacterium, assembly GCA_964651045.1. Taxonomy (GTDB): domain Bacteria; phylum Zhuqueibacterota; class QNDG01; order QNDG01; family DSAB01; genus CAZYVD01. Next base: position 6,704 of record CAZYVD010000078.1, on the reverse strand, counting down.
GTCTTGTAAAGAGTGTCAGTCTGGATGGTAGAGAGATCCCTGAGGGAAGCTTTATTATTTATAACAAAGAGAACAACACAAAGCTGAAGAGTCTTTTGGAGAAGATGAAAGTATCTCCCACATATCTGAACAGGAAAATCGAGATCATGGCAGAACCATTGAAGATGCCGCGAATTGCACTCGTTGAGACCTATTTTCACGATATGGATGCAGGATGGACAAGATTTATTTTCGATTCATATGGTGTTTCATACAAGATTGTCCATCCAGGAGATTTTGAAAAGACAGATTTCTCAAAAGATTTTGATATTGTAATATTCCCGGATGCGGACAAGTCGGTACTGATGAATGGCAAACCAAAATATCAGAATCGATATTTCATAGTCGACTATCCACCTGAATATACAAAGGGAATCGGGAAAAAGGGAATGGAACGTTTAATGACCTTTCTGGACAGAGGAGGAATCATCATTTCCTGGGGGCAGTCAACAGGACTGTTTTTAGATAAATTGCAGATCATGCGTGGAAAAGATGAAAAAGAGGAGTTTCAGCTTCCGGTTCGGGATATTTCTCAGGAGGCTGCAAAGTCAGGATTGTACTGTCCCGGCTCCTTAATAAGGGTCGTCCTTAAAAAAGATCATCCAATAACCCTTGGAATGAAAAGAGAGGTCGGAGTCTTTTACAGAGGAAGGCCTCTTTTCAGCACCTCGATCCCAATCTTTGATATGGACCGACGTGTGATTGGAAGATTCCCTGAGAGGGATATACTCATTAGCGGATATTGTGAGAAAGAGGAGAAAATCGGCAACAAGGCAGTCCTGGTATGGCTCAGGAAGGGAAGAGGCCAGCTTGTTCTTTTTGGATTTAATCCACAATTCAGGGCATCTACTCAGGGAACATATAAGCTTCTCTTTAATTCAATGTTTCTGAAAAAATTGTAAATAGTCGGTATCGAGTGGAGGAGCAGTAAAATTTTGGGGAGTAAAGAGTTACTGTTAGGTCTCTTTTCCCTCTTGTTCTGTGGAGCTGGTCTTCTGGCTCAGAGGATCTATCCAGAAGATCTTATCTATCGCGGTGCATTTAGGCTGCCAGATGTGGAGCCTTATGAATATAGCTGGAACTATGGCGGTAGCGCTATGACATACTATCCAGATGGGGATGAGTCCGGCCCTGCTGATGGATATCCAGGATCAATCTTTGGAGTTGGTCATGACTGGAACATGTATGTATCAGAGATAACAATTCCAGTTCCTGTTGTTTCAGAAATCAAAAGTGTTGATGATCTCAATACTGCCGAGACACTTCAGAGCTTTCAAAATGTTCGTGGAGATCTTTTCAGAGATAGTAAGGGAGATGAACTGTTCTATGAGATCATAAGGGTAGGTATGCAATATCTGCCGCCCCAGGGCATGCAGACAACTGGTAAGCTTCATTTTGTCTGGGGTCAGCATTTTCAGGAGGAGAGGCAGGATCCTTCACACATGTGGTGTGAGGTGAATCTTTCCGATCCAAGACCCAGAGGCGGATGGTATTTTGGAACATATACCAATTATGTCACAAATGACTATATATTTGATATTCCAGAAGAGTGGGCAGATGAGCATGCTCCTGGCCACAGGCTTGCAACAGGTAGATTCAGGGATGGAGGATGGAGTGGTCAGGGGCCGGCTCTGTTTGCCTATAGTCCATGGCAGAATGACAATCCTTCGAGAGAGAATGATACTATAACCCAGATAGTTCCTCTATTGCTTTTTGGAATTCAGGAGGAGGGCAGCAGGTACATAACATGCCATGATTCGATGATGATGAATGGTTATAAAGAAGCAGACGAGTGGAGTGGGGGAGCATGGCTGACCTCTGGCGGAAGGTCGGCAGTTATCTTTGTTGGAACAAAGGGAATTGGAGAGTGCTGGTATGGCTTGGCCGATGGAACTGTATGGCCTGACAGCCCTCCTTATCCTGAAGATCCACTCAACCAGCGTGGATGGTGGTGCGAGAAGTTTGAAGGCCAGATAATTTTTTATGATCCCGGCGATCTTGCAGCAGTGGTAGAGGGTGAAATTAGCAGCTACGATCCTCAGCCCTATGCTGTACTGAACATCGATCCATATCTCTTTAGCGTGGATTCTTCCCAACAGAAGAGTCATGTAGGAGCTGCATGCTTTGATAGAGAGAGGGGTTTATTATACATCTTTGAGTTGTTTGCGGATGGTGAGAAACCAATCGTACATGTTTGGCAGATAGAAGGGGATTCAGATGTTGACCAAAACAAAAAGAGTAGCAGTGAATATAAAATTCTCAAGACCTATCCCAATCCATTCAACTCAGAGATTATGATTGAGTATAATCTAGAAACAGAGGCTGAGATAGAGATAGCAATATACGATGTTAATGGTTGTGAGGAGATAGAATTGGCCAGTGGTATTAAATCATCAGGAACTTACAGTATAAGATGGAATGGGAAAGATAAATCAAAGAGGCAAGTATCATCAGGGATACATCTATGCATTCTAAAAGGCAGGGAAAGAGGTTCAGGAAGAGGTAGTTTTATCATAGTGAAAAAATTGATTTTTCTAAAATAACAATCGGGATTGTTCTTTATGATGAAGGATAAAATTAAGTCTCGTGATGAAATCAAAACGATTTCTGAGAATTTAAGGTCTGTGGGGAAGAAAATCGGGTTTACATCAGGGGCATTTGATCTGCTTCATGCCGGACATGTAGATTATCTTGAACAGGCAAAAGGGATATGTGATGTATTGATAGTGGGAGTAAATTCTGATGCGTCGGTGAAGAAACATAAGGGAGAGGGCAGACCTATAGTGGATGAGCACAGCAGGATCAAGGTGGTTGCCGCTCTTGAATCGGTAGATTATCTCTTTTTATTTGATGAAACAAATAACAGAAAAAACATCGAGATCATAAGGCCAGATTACTACATAAAAGGGGGAGACTACAGACCCGAGGAGCTTACCTCAAGGAAGATTGTAGAGAAGTATGGAGGAAAGATTCATATAATACCAATAAAAGAGAGTATCTCCACTTCAAATATAATTGAAAGGGTTACATATCGACTGGCAGGTAGTAAAGAAAAGTTTATCGAGAAGCAGAGAGCAGTACACATAGCAAGAGGATTGTCTAAGAAAAATCGTGCTCTCTTTCTTGACAGGGATGGAACGATAAATGAAGAAGTCTTATATCTTCATGAACCAGAAAAGTTCAAGATGCTTCCACATGTAGTCGAAGGCATCAGGATGTTTAGGGAGAGGGGGTACAGAATTGTGATTATAACAAACCAACCAGGTATTGGTCTTGGATATTATCGGGTCGAAGATTTTTATAGAGTGAATCTTAAAATGTTGAAGTGCTTCTCAAAGCATGGCATATTGATCGATAAGATATATTTTTGTCCGCATACCAAGGCTGAAAAGTGCTCGTGCAGAAAACCAGAACAGGCCCTGATCAGGAGGGCCAGAGATGATTTGAATCTTGATCTATCGAGTTGTGTAATGATTGGAGATAAGACCAGTGATGTGGAAACAGGCAGGAGGGCAGGAATGACGACTGTTCTTGTAAGGACTGGATCAGGAGGAAATGACGGAGAATATTCGGGAGAACCCGATTACCGGGCCGACAACATTTTAGAAGCTGCAAAGCTTATATTGAATAAATAGGAGTGTATGTAGAGATTATCTTGCTAATGTCATTCTTTGTGTCTTTATGGATCTGCCCTGCTGGAGCCTGCAAATATATATCCCACTTGCTACAGGATTTCCTCTATAGTTTTTCCCATTCCATCTTACTGGCGGCTGAGGTCCTGGGGTGGTTACATATTTTGCCACGAGGGTTGTCACCAATTCGCCCCGTATATTGTGAATAGTGAGAGTCAGATAGCCGCATTTTTCAACAGAATATTTTATTGTAGTCTCAGGATTAAAAGGATTCGGATAGTTCTGCTCTAACGTAAATTCCGATGGTTGCGATTCACTATCCCGATCCGGTACATCTGTATCTTTACCGGTTGAATATACTATTTCTGGTGAGAAGTCGCTGAGATTTCCCCAGTTGTCATATGCCTTGATGGCAAAGTAGTAAGTCTTGCCATCTTCAAGGTTTGTCAGTTCATATTCGATTCTGTTTCCAACATCTACTGTATCTGAATAGTGACCCGACTCGGTTCCGATAAACAGAAGGTATCCCTTCAGATCGTCATCAGAGACCGCTTCCCACTGTATGGATGTCGAGAAGTGGATACGAGGTATCAAAAACAAGATAGGCAATATGATCAAATATTTCAGTGTAATAGATTTCATCTTCTCACCCGATCTTTGTTATTGGCAAGCCTTATGCCATTGTAGAGATGTTATTATAATGCCATTTAAATCAATTACTTAAATTATGGGGTAAGAATTAGCAAGAGGGTCAATTTCGGAAAATATTGCCTGCTGTTTGTGAACTCATTTTCCTTAAAAAATATCTTGTATTTTAATTGTTTATCGTTTATTTTAAATATTAGATTATTTATTTATCATTTATAAGTCTTGCAGAAATGATCTATAGAGAGGATGAGAGAGATGCTATTAATCAATAATCGATTCATAAGAGATTCATACAAATTTTACTTTTGGATTATGGGGTTATCGGCTCTTTTATTTTTTCATGGTTCTCTTAAGGCGCAGTTTGATGGAGTAGAGGATAGAGTCGATGGGCTTCCGGATGGATGTACAACTATTACTGTTGGAAGAAAGGCTTCTGCAGATGGGTCTGTTATAACATCCCATACATGTGATAGCCATCGTACAAGAGGATGGCTCAACATAGTTGAACCGGCAGAACACAAAAAGGTCGAGATGGTGACTCTGCTTAAGCGTGTTAATGATGACTCGCTTGCAATGCCTGCATACAAATATGTTCCGACAGGTAAAATTCCACAGGTGAGACATACCTATGGATACATTAATACTGCTTATCCATGCATGAATGAACATCAGCTTGCAATAGGAGAGTCGACTTTTGGTGGAAGGGAGGAACTCCGTTCTGAGAATGGGCTGATAGATTGTCAGCAGCTTGTCAGGCTGATGCTTGAGAGGTGCAAGAGTGCAAGGGAGGCTATAAGACTTGCGGATGAATTGACCAAAAAGTATGGCTACAATGATAGTGGGGAGTGTTTAACGATTGCAGATACAAAGGAGGTGTGGCATTTTGAAATTGTAGGTCCTGGCAGGGGCAAGATAGGAGCAATATGGGCGGCACAGCGTGTTCCTGATGATCATGTTTCGGTTTGTGCAAACGCCAGTCGGATAAGGCAGATAGATCTAAGCAAACCCGATTTTTTTATGGCATCGGAAAATGTTTTTCATGTTGCAAAAAAGAACAAGTGGTGGAATCCGGAACAGGGACCCTTCGAATTCTGTTATGCCTATGCTCCTGAAGGAAGAGTATCTATTGCTGCAAGGAGAAGAGAATGGAGAGTTCTTTCACTTGTTGCTCCTTCACTAAACCTGAATCCTGAATCAGAGAACTATCCCTTTTCTGTTAAACCAGACAGCCTTGTGACAATCAAAAAGTTAATATCGATTTTTCAGGATTATTATGAGGGCACTGAATATAATTTTGTAAAGAATATTACGACCACAGATAAGGAAGGGAAGACAGTTATATCCCCGTTTGCAAATCCGTTTATGCCATATGAGATGAATAAAATATTTAAGATAAATGGAGGCTGGGGATGGCGGGGAGAGCGAACAATAGCAAGGTGGTATACGATGTATGCGACGATTACCCAGTCGCGCGACTGGTTACCAGATGAAATCGGAGGCGTGGTCTGGCTCGCATGGGATAATGTTGCAACGTCTGTATATGTGCCTCTCTATTGCTGTATTACAGATGTTCCGGAATCTTACAAGACTCCTGGCAGAACAAAAGGATTCAACCGCGAGTCTGCATGGTGGGCCTTTAACAGATTGGGTACACTTACGGCTCAAAGATGGGGAGATATGAGAAAGGATGTGGAGGCAGTATGGAAACCGCTCCAGGATGAGTTATTAAGAAATCAAAAAAGTATTGAGGAGAAGGCAAAGAGGATTTATGGTGAAGATCCTGCAGCAGTAAGGAAGTTTCTCACAGAGTACTGCATCAAGCAGGGGAAGAGGGTTGTGGAGATGTGCTGGAGGCTTGGAGATTTTCTCTGGACAAAATATGATGAAAAGTTTTAAGAGAGGAGAGGCATAAAACCCAAAAAGAGGAGGGTTGAATGCCAAGAATTACCTATAAGGAGGTTGTAATTACTTGTGAGGCATGTAACAGTGTGAGCAAATTCCCTGTGAAAGATTATGAGGAGTGTCTCGAAATCTTTAAAAATTTCAAGTGCAAAAACGGCTGCGGAAGAAATTTATACAGTTTCTTTACTGTGGGAAATTTAGAGTTTAAAAAGTGATCAAAGAGTAATTTTCTCTCTTGACAATTAGTAAATTTATTTTAAATTATTGTCGTGAAGCTAATTGTTATTTTTTCTCTTTTGTTCTTTCTATTCATGCTGTCGAAGATAGCAAAGAGAAATAGGGAGGGAGTGCGTCAGAGGCGGCTCCGAATCCTTAAAAGGTTGAGAAGAGAAGATTAGAGATGCGGGAATAGCTCAGTTGGTAGAGCATCACGTTGCCAACGTGAATGTCGCGGGTTCGAGTCCCGTTTCCCGCTCTTTTTTT
>CAZYVD010000077.1:0-10576 GCA_964651045.1 uncultured bacterium | reverse complement strand
GTATCTGTCACACATCATCCAATTTCATTGATTTATCATCGTCAAAACAGAGTTTGTAAAACATGTGGGTTCCCAAATAGGAGTTTGGGAACCAGAAGAAAAAATGTCACTTAACTTGTTCGGGTTATATGAAGTCCCGAAGGGATTTGAGCGAACGAAGTGAGCTGTATAGCCCGTATTAGGCGACATGGTTTTTAAGAGATATTGAAAGGGGCTTCTCTTTCAATGCACTCACTTTCAGAACTGAGAAACCGATGATATTTCCTTCCTCATCCACCTTTTCCATTACTGTATCGTTTTCTGTCTCCCTAAAGTATCCCTTTTTTCTCTCAAAAAGGACTTCAAGATAATCACCTTCTTTGTCATACCAAATTTTTATTTCCTTTCCCATAGCACATCACCTCTCTTTATTGTATCTGTAAAATATGTAGTTATAATAAACACATCCCCAATTAATATTTTAACTACAACACATAAATACTTCTCAGTAACAGGCGTAATGTCGTAATGTCGATAAAATAGCTCAACATCTGGATCTGTTTTCGATCTGAGAACTATATCAGGCTTTGTCAAAGTTTCCTGGATTTTTTCAATCTGCCCATACATTTCCGGGTGGTCTGCTTCGATGTGTTCTTGTCTTTCGTCTGTTAATCGAATCTGCCGATTGTGGATATCTCTAAATCGTTTCATACATCTACACCATCTTTTCTATACAGCCATGTCGGCTAACTCATTCATATCCGCATTGCAGATATCTTCCAAATTTTGGATGATATGTGCAGTATTGCGTATATGCATACCTCTGGATGTATTTATATCCTTTCTTCATAAATCATATCAAGGGGACTCTTTATTCTTGCTATACCTGTCTTGCTCATATGAGTACAAATTTCTGTCGTTTTGCTACTCTTATGCCCGGGGATCTCCTTAATGTATCTTAAATCAACCCCGCTTTAGCCTCCTCTTTTCCAAACTATAGTTTGGGAACGATATTAAAAAAATAATAATTTTTTATGACTATGCAAACATTCTTTTTTTCAATAAACATCGTCAACTTTTTTCTGTAACTTAATTGTTAAACGAATTGCCTTTATCTGTATCATTCTTCTATATTGCCATTTCACCTAACGTTTTGGGAATATGTGAAGTTTGCCTGTTATGGTAAATTTGAGCACACTGAAGATGAAGCCATATATTCACCTGTTGAGTGCGCTATCACCGAAGTTAAGTGGAGAGTTGGGAACAATAACATTAGAGACCACTTACATTAATCCTATAAGTATTTTTATAATCACTCCCATTATTAGCGAATAAGTAAAATTAATCATCATTCCTGCAAGAAAAAATAAGGAACTTCTACTCATATCTTCTCTACGGACTATAGTTTTCGCTGCGAATATTAATGCCAAAGCTGTATATGCATCCAAAAGTATAAACGTAACTATCAATAAATTTTCACATTTCCCTACTATAAAACCAGTATCGCGCACTTCCTTACTAATTTTCTTACTGATAGGTTCATTTAAAATCTTGGACAAGATATTGTTTAATACTATACCGCTTGTCCAAAGTAATACCAAATATCCTACTATTAAGATTGTAATGTCAATCCAACTTATATTTTCGATCATCTAACAACTCCCGATGCTTTACTTTGTGTATATTCAAACAGCATATTATTCAACCTCTCTTCTATATTATTAATCTCTTTCAACATTAAACGGTTAAGAGTTTTAGACACATATTGTTGTGTTACTCCCAATTTTTTAGCCACATCATATTGATTTTTAGTTTTTTTATATTCCTTAACTATCAGATGTTGCTTTGCAGTCCAATTTTTCTTTAATAATAAAATTAAGTTAACCTGTCCGGCTATACAGTTATCAATCATTTTATTGCCAACACATGCATCAAACATTAATTTTGATTTCTTGAGCTTATTCATAATATCCGATACTTTGTGAAATGCAGGACCATCCATTTTTGATATATCCCTTGTGTTTAAGGCAGTATCTATATAGTCAAAAACCAGAACAAAACGTATTAAATTTGGGTACAATTGTTCCAATATTGTAGAGATGATATTATAACTATTTGTCATAGTTGATAGCACACCACCAATCTCATCAGTCCCTTTCAAAATCTTGAAATCAGCGTATATTTCTTTAGCATACACGGTATTTATCTCTTTGCATGCTCTTGCCAACTTCTGTTGTACCTCTCCTCGATTCCGAATTTGGCGGGAGGAGATTACATCGCCTAACAATACATAGGTTTTTTGTTCCATAAGTTACCTCTAATATGTTTCTCAAATTTAAGATACAACCTTTTTGGTTGTAATTTTATGATACAACCTTTATTGGTTGTTTAAGTGAAGTACACCATCACCTGCAATTTCGGACCATGTTCCAAGTGTATTTGAAGTTTCTTTAGTGAAAAAATGACAAACAAGAGAGAAACTATTGGAATTCTGCAAATTTGCAATGGATGCATTCCAATAAAGGCCATGGTAAAATAGAATATAAAAAATAAGTTTTGTCCAATGATCCATGAAATAAGAAACTTTTCTAATCCTTTTTTATATAGTTTTTTACTCACATTCATTGATATTACATCCAGTTTATAAATTTCTTAAACCACACCGTCCGATTAAGCTTAACGTTTTGTGGACATACAAAGTTCTGCTTTATCGAATTTAGGATGAGCCAAGTATAGCCGTATGTCTGCTATTAGGCTTTGTTGTCGTACTCATGGTGCTCATCTTATGAAAATCATTGCTAATGGAATATACACACCTGGGATAATCAAAGCCAGCCCGATGGCTGGCAATGTTCTAATGCCAAGAATCTTTTTGAATCCCATCGAATAGAGCATTATTCCCCAGGTTGCAAAGACTGAATGGCTGATTGCCATCATATCCATTTGATACCGATTTAAACCAATCATTGACCAATCCCATAACCACACTGCTGGCATTATAATAAGCATCCCCATTCCAACAACATTTAAAATTTGATCAAAATTGCCTACCAAGCAAAGAACAAGATGGACTATGCCACTCGTTAAAATCCATATCGCAAACCCAAAGATGGGCAGAAAAATCATTTCCGCTACGTAGTAATTCCTATCTGATAGAAAATTAAGATAAGAGTGTTCAAAGGGTCTGCGACCAAGTAAGTGTAAAGCCAGTATAGTTGTAATTGAGGTGCCTAAAAAACTAATTAATATCGCCCAGAACCCCCAATTGGAAGCCGGTTTCTTCCTTAGCTCGTTAAAAGCATGTGAGGGCTTAATAATCCCCAGAAACCAGACTTTAAAGAAATTCATATTAATTACCCCCTCGTTCACAAACTGGAGTTTGGGAACGCTGTTGAAAAGCAATATCGTCAAATGTGCATTCCTTCCACTCCCCCATCACTCCTCTCCTCCTTCCGATATGTCCAGGTCAAGCACCGTGATGCCTTCAATCTCGCTGTCCAGGGTTCCGTTGCACCTGTGGCAGTAGTAGATGGTCTTAAGATATTTCTTCTCCAACAGCGGCGGGATGATGTCCTGTATCTTTGCGTCTGGGTGTATCTCACGGTAGAAATGATATAATCCCTTCGTTCCTTTCCTTGAATTGCACGACCTGCACGCCCATATCTGGTTGTGTATTCCCTGGATGCGATCGCAGTCGGGGCAGCGCTCGTTGACGCACAGCGACCTGGGCACTATGTGTTCCCAGTGTAGGTTCTCAGTAGAGCCGCAATAGACGCATCTCTTTTCTGCCTCTGCAAGCTGCCTGTCCTCGCGCAGTATCTCTGACCATTTCTTCTCATCGTTCTTTAGCTGCCTGAAGGTGGTCTTTATGAAACCGTAGGAACGCTTTTTCGCGTTCGGGCCCAGTGCTCTTTTTGCGATAATTTTAGCGTACTGGTAATAGATCAAGTCTCTGATTGTGCGCACTTCCCTGTCAGGCATAGTCCTCCCCCTCTCCAAGCGCCTCGATATGCACACCGTTTGTGCATATCGCTTCTGTCGCGCACAACATTTTGGTTTCTCTTTGCATGTTGCTTGTTTCTTCACCTGTATATGTCATTCCACCACTTCCCAGTGGCCGCCTTTGTCCGGACCGACGCGCCTTATTATATCCTTTTCCTTCATTCTTGCCAAATGGTATTTCACGCCTTCTTCGGTTATACCGATTATTTCTGCCAATTCTTTTCTTGTGATGGATGGATTTTCCTTAATCAATATCAAGATCTTCTGGGTAGTTTTCTGGGTAGTTTTCTGGGTAGTTTTCCCCTGTTCTCCCTCGCCTTCTTCCACCGATACCAACGGTATTATTGTCCTAAAGATATCTCCCTCTATGAGCTGAGGTTCGACGCCTCCGGAATAAAGCGGTGTGTATTTGAATATGTTCCTGACACCAGAACCCAGCTTATCGGCCCTCCCAATCTCCCTGAAGAAAGCCGCAATCTTAGGGTTTTTCGGGAACGGCGAGAAATTGGCAGGGTTTATAGGACCTATGCCGTGCGCCCTGTTCGCATTTTCTGTCACTACCTTATCCTTTTCTATTATAAGCTTCGCTGGATACGGGTTCAGATATTCCCTGTGGATGAGTATGTTGGAGACAACCTCCCTGAAGATATTTTCCCTAAGTGATATGCGGATATCTCCCTCGAGGAAAAAAGGATCCGGGAGATGCTTGGCTATGAACTGCATGAGCCTGTCAAAACTTTCTATAAGATTTGTTTCTACTATTTCCCTATCATCGTACCTGTCCAGGTTCTCCCTTCTGAGTATTGCATCTGTTCCGTGATACGGGAGAACTGACTTTATTACATTGTCCTTTCCGAACAGGAGGACTGCTCCAAGGGTGAATCCTGCCTCTCCAGTGGAATAGTCCTTAATATACAGCCCTGCACTCTTCAGCATCTCCTTGTTGGTTATGGATAGCCATGGATGCTCAGGATTCCTTATCCCGATTATTTTTCTGACCTTTCCGAAAAGATCTTCCCTGAGCTCATCCATGGTCAGGTAGGGATATACTCGATTCTCGGAGAACACTGATTGTTTTCTCATGTACAGTAAGCTCACGCTGTCGTGTTGGTTCGTAATATCAAGGTCGCCGTCCTCGTTCCTATCATATATCCTACCCTTACACCTGTGCACCTGAGAACTTTCCGGAACATATATCGCTATGACCATCTTCTCGTCTATCTCCACCTCTTCCATAACTAGATAAACAGGCGGGCTTATCTTCTGCGGGTTGTTCACTGAGGTCGCAATGTCCTTTTTGATTTTGAGCCTGGCATTTGGTTCCACACCAACTATTTTTCCGTCGTTCCTCACTCCGAGGAGGATGTGCCCTCCGTTCCGGTTCAGAAATGCACATATCGTCTGATAGAGCTCACGGTTCACGGCGTTCCTGCTCTCCTTAAACTCCACGTTCGGGCCTTCGCCCCGGTTTATAATCTTTAAGACCTCTTTTCTGTCCATAGCTTTACTCTATAGTCCCTTCTTCCTCTATTCTTATTCTCTTCAGGTTCTCCAATATCCTTCGGTTCAATTTATCTTCTTCCTTCAACTGTTCTTCAAACTCGGCTTTAAGCTTGGTAAAGCGCTCCTTAAAGTCGAAATCGTCCTCCTCCTCGGGCAGGCCGACATAACGGCCAGGTGTGAGCACATAATCCAGCTTTCTCACTTCCTCAATAGTGGCAGATTTGCAGAAGCCCTTGATGTCTTCTGCTGAAAACTCGCGAGTACTGCGATAAAAAACCAATAATCCGTTGCCACAAACCACCAACCAATGAGCAGAAAATTCTCTTTTGATCCAGTAGATTCTTAACTACTTCATTATATATAAAAAATAAACAAAAAATCAAACAAATCTTATAATTCTATTATAATACTCTTCTTTTTAAACTCCCCGGGTTGACCAGAGGGAAATATTACAGAAATTCCATCCATGATTTTCTCTGCCCCATGGACAGAACGAATCATCTCAGGATTTGTGAAACCAATCTTGTAACTCCTTCCTCCCACTCCCTCACATGTGAGATGCAGCCTCTTCCCCTTTTTGTAAAAAGAGATAATCTTCAATCCGCTGTTACCATCGCCGATACGGGGTTTGCAAAAAGGAGGTATGAGCTCTGGAACCGGTGAAATCGCATACTCAACATGCAGCTTATTTAACCTTTCAATCGGAATATCAACTTCTGGCTGAACGATCTGGTCAGATTCAATGAGTCGAAATTTTACGGGTCGATTGTTTATCTTTATAGAATTGATCACTGTACCTGTTCCAAAAACGGGCATTAATTTTAGATTAAATCCATCTGCTCTTTCTATTAATATATCAATTACAAATAGAGTGTGCTTGCGATGCACTACAAAGGAAAAGACTGAATTCCCTATTCTATAGTTCCTTATCAATACTTCATCCCAATCTGCAGGAAATTGAGGAGCAAATCTGACCTCTCTGTTGATTGCATCTCCTTGGAGGCCAAGAAGACCTCTTACAAGAGGAAGTACTGTACCTGCTGTTGAGAATCCCTGATGTGGAACCGCCTCCTGAGGCCATGTGTAGAGCTCTCCAGAAAAGACCTCTCCAACGGCTCCAAGCTGATTGTCAAAAACCCCCTGTATTGTAGACATCAATGTTGAGTAACCCTGAATGGAAAAGTTGTGTTTGAACAATGCGGTTGCAACCCAGGAGTTTAAAAATGGCCAGACAGCACCATAGTTATAATTCAGAGGTTGATAGTATTTACTCTTATTTGAAATAGACCTCACACCCCAATCTGTTGCAAGTTCTGACGAACAAATTTTCTCAAGAGATTTTTTGCTCTTTTCACTATCACCAAGTCCCCACATCATCCCTACTGCATTCCAGGGCGAAAATTCCTTAACGTGCTGACCGTTCTGATTGAAAGCATATGAATAAAACTCGAGTTCATCATCCCAGAACTTTTCCTTAAATGCCCTCTCTGCTTTTATTCGTACATCCTTTACTCTTTCAGAATAGTCTCTTTCTCCCACAATTCTCGAAAGCTTCTCCATTGCCTGAACAGCTCTTACCCATACAGCACCAATATAGATATCTGTTGTTATACCTCCTATGAGCTTACCATATTCTAGTGCACCTAATCCGGCCTTTCTGTTATCCATCAATCCATCCCCATTGCCATCTGTTGCAAGTGACCACTCATATGCCCTCTTCACAGAATCCCAGTGCTTCTTGAGAAACTCGATATCTCCACTCATTGTAATATAGTCAGCCATTGCAACTATGAAATAGGGTGAGGTGTCTCCATGAATATAACCGTAGTGATAATCACCAAACCAGTCGATATAGCCCGCAGCCTGAGAAACCTCGTGAGCCATTTTGCCATCCTTGCGCTGGAACTTAATCATAAACTCTATGGCATTGCGTACTGTTTTATAGCCGCAGTAACTATTTATGCTTAAAGAATTTATATATGTATCGCCTCCAAAGAACCAGCCAAATCCAGGGCGGCCGCCTGTACCTGATGGACCCAGTCCAGCCACCATTCCCTTCCCCAGATCTGGATTATCGACAATCAGGTTATCATAGGCCACCTTTGCCCACTCAAGAGCATGATCTATTTTTCTATCAGGAGTCCTGATTTGAAGTGTGCTCTTCCTCAAATCAAGAAAATGGTTAACTGCCTTTCTGTAGAGTTCTTGGGGATCTCTCTGTATATTTTTATATAGGTCTACTATCTCTTTCCATTTCCCCTTACCTCCGGCTACTACAATCGGTATAAATTTACCCTTCAACTTCTCCGGTTCTGCCACCTCTATCTCAAACTCACTTGGCTGATCTGAAAGCATATGAGCAGGTGTATAGGATATTCCCCTTGCACATTCCGATCCTACAATCCCGTGATTCTTTCCTGTTGGCTCAGAAATTATGTATGCCCTCAGATTATCATCCCAGTATGAGTACTGGCCACCGATACCTGCAGGCCACATAGGCTGAAGCACAGGAATAAAACTGCATACTATTGAAACAGGTTCTGTTGAATCCAGATCGAGTAGAATTACTCCACCTCCCAGGTCCATGTGTGCAATATAATGGGCCTTCATTGTAAACGATTGATATGTAAATGTAATAGTTGTGACCTCTGGCTTCACCTCAATAAATCTTACTATGTCTCTGGCCCTGATGGGACGAGTCGACTCTTTTAGCAAAAACGAAAATTCAAAGTTTCTGAATAGTTTAATCGGATAAGCCCAGGCTTCGAATGAACCATCCTCAAATCCAAGCATGGCAAATCTTCGACCTACCTTATCAAAGGGTGTGTTTGGCTGGGCAAGACGTTCAAGTTTGAGGCTATTTTCTTTAAAGTCAAATCCATCAATAACACCCTGCTGTGCCAATACCAATTCTTTCATAAAGAGAAAACAGATCAGTATGACAGCAAAACTATATCTCTTCATCACTTCTCCCTTCTTTATAGAGCAGTGTAATTGAAATACTTCTTTAACAAACAATATAAAATTACTTTAAATAAAATCAACCAATAAAAAGAAGCCTGAAATGAATTGTTGCCTTTTTCCGATAAACTATGTATTTTATAAGAAGTTAAATATATAACCATACAGTAACTGAAGTAAAATAAATGATTGAGAAAAAAGGCAACATACTAAATAAGGGAAAACTCTCTCCTCAGCTCATCGTTGGATTAACACTAACAATTCTCTTCTGGATTCTAAACTGGTCACTGCCGGGGCTCAGAACCCATCTCTTATTTTTTCCTCTCTGGCTTGGATATTGCCTAACTGTTGATGGACTTCTCTACTTCAGGAGCGGCTCATCTTTTATCTCTAGAAATCCGGTGAAATTTGCTTTCATGTTTTTAATATCAATTCCTGGATGGTGGCTGTTTGAGCTTATTAATCACCGCACAAACAACTGGTTCTATCAAGGAAAAAACTACTTTTCCAATATCGAGTTTTTTATCTATGCATCGATTAACTTCTCGACGGTAATGCCGTCAGTATTTACAACATCAGAACTTATCAGCACCTCGAGCTGGATAAGAGGTTTAAAAAGGGGAGCAAGCATATCTAAAAATAAAAAAGTTGCAGTACTGTTTTTACTCATCGGAACAGCCTCTCTATCTGCTGTACTATTGATGCCTGACTATTTTTATCCTCTCCTGTGGCTTTCAATCTACCTGATCATCGAACCAATAAATATCCTGACTGAAAATCCCACACTTCTGGACTACCTCTCAAAAGGAGACTGGCGTCCCCTCATCTCATTATGGATTGGTGTATTGATATGCGGATTCTTCTGGGAGATGTGGAACTATCTTTCATATCCCAAATGGGTATACAGGACTCCTCATGTAGATTTTTGCCACGTATTCGAAATGCCTCTTCTTGGTTATCTTGGATATATTCCTTTCTCAATGGAACTCTTTGCCCTGTATCATCTGATATCGGGATTACCAAAGAATAAATTTAAGATCGATTTTTTTATGAACCTAAACGAAAGGAGTTAAAAATGAAGAAAAGATACATTATTCTCATTCTAATTGCACTGCTGACATTTAATCTCCCGGTACCTGCACAGGAAACAAAAGAGGGAGCAATAACAGATGCAATCCTGAAAAACATACGATCTTCAATAGTATTCGAGGGAGAAACAAGGGGCATTATGAATGCTGTGAGCAGCAACAATATAAAGAACCTAGTGCACAACAGAACAAATCTCGGAAAGATCGATCACCACTTTGCGGTTAAACTAGATATAAAGGGAATCACAAACCAGAAATCCTCTGGCCGCTGCTGGCTCTTCACAAGTCTGAATATTTTAAGGCAGAGAGTGAGGGAAAAATTCAACATGAGTAGTTTCGAATTTTCTGAAAACTTCTCATTTTTCTGGGATCAATTCGAAAAGGCAAATCTCTTTCTCGAAGGAGTCATAAAAACGACAAATCTGGATTTGAAAGACAGGAGAGTGGAATGGCTCTTCAAGAATCCGATTAGCGACGGTGGAGTGTGGAACATGGCAGTGGCAATCATAAAAAAATATGGTCTTGTGCCCAAAAGTGTAATGCCAGAATCATTTCACAGCGAAAACACATCTGCAATGAGAAACATCTTGAGGCAGAAGCTTCGCGAACATGGGATTCGTCTGAGAGAGATGGCTAAGAGAGGAAAAACAATAGATGAACTCAGAAGAGAAAAGATAAAAATGCTTGAAGAAATCTACAAACTTCTTGTATTTCATCTCGGAGAACCTCCAGAAAAGTTCACATGGAGATATGAGAATAAAGACGGCACTCTCAGTGAACCCATGACCTATACACCGCTGGAATTCTTCCACAAGACAGTGGACGTCGACCTCGAAGACTATGTAATGATGATGAACGATCCGACTCGCCCATATTACAAACTCTATAAAATAGAGTATGATCGAGATGTGTTTGAGGCATTTGACTGGACATATATTAACCTTCCAAACGATGTACTGAAAAAATTTGCCAAACTCTCACTAATCAATGGCGAGCCAATGTACTTTTTTTGCGATGTTGGAAAACAACTCGACAGAAAAAAT
>CAZYVD010000076.1:0-10623 GCA_964651045.1 uncultured bacterium | reverse complement strand
TGTACTGAAAAAATTTGCCAAACTCTCACTAATCAATGGCGAGCCAATGTACTTCTCTTGCGATGTTGGAAAGCAACTCGACAGAAAAAATGGAATACTCAGCGTGGATAATTACGATTATGAATCACTCTACGGCATACACTTTGGAATGAACAAGTCCGAAAGGATATTAACATATTCGAGCGGATCGACTCATGGAATGGCTCTTGTTGGAGTCGACACATCTAAATCGGGAAGGCCGGTAAAGTGGCTCCTTGAAAACAGTTGGGGTAAGGGTGCTGGACACAACGGATTTCTCACAATGACAGACAGATGGTTTGATGAGTATGGATTCAGGCTCGTTGTGCATAAAAAGTATGTGTCGCCACGAGTGTTGAAAATCAGAAAACAAAAACCAATACTTCTTCATCCCTGGGATCCGATGTTTCTTCCTGTTGAGGACAGATAGGCAACTGTTAAAATCTGGAGTGTTCTGTGAGCTTCAAGGATGAGATTAAAAATCTGCTGAACCATCTCTACAACAGAAAAGAGGCAGAAGCCGGCTGTATCAAAATCTGTAGGATGATAGAAAAACAGAGGGGTGTAAAAAATACAAACGATTCATACTTTTCGGAAAAAGATATAATGCTAATTACCTATCCCGATATAATTAGAAAAGATGGTGAGAAGCCTCTCAGAACGCTCCACAGCTTCTTATGCAAACATCTAAAGAATTGCATATCAACAGTTCACATTCTGCCATTCTTTCCCTTTTCATCGGATGACGGCTTTTCTGTCATCGATTATAAGAGTGTTAATCCTGAATATGGCGACTGGAACGACATCAATAGTATTGGCAGCAACTTCAGATTGATGTTTGATCTTGTGTTGAATCATATATCTTCACGTAGCATATGGTTTCGAAAATATCTTGCAGGAGAAAAAGGGTTCGAAAAAATAGCTATCGAGGTAGACCCTGATCTAGATCTCTCTATGGTAACAAGACCTCGCTCGAGTCCACTACTCACACAATTTACAAAATACAATGGCCAAAATGTACATCTGTGGACAACATTCAGCAGTGATCAGATAGACTTAAATTACAAAAGCATCGACACTCTGATAAAAATAGTTGATGTTCTTCTCTATTACTCTCAAAGAGGGGCATCACTAATCAGGCTCGACGCAATTGCTTACCTCTGGAAGGAGATCGGAACAGAGTGCATCCATCTTCCACAAACACACATTATCGTCAGGTTGTTGAGAAAAATATTCAATGAAGTAAGGAGAGAAGGGATCATTGTTACAGAGACAAACGTTCCCCACAGAGAGAACATAACCTATTTTGGAAATGGACATGATGAAGCTCAGATGATCTACAATTTTACTCTCCCCCCACTTCTACTCTATACATTCATCTCAGAGGATACCACCATAATCAATGAGTGGACTTCAGCACTCAAAACGCCGTCAGAGCAGACCACATTTCTTAACTTTACTGCCTCTCATGATGGAATAGGAATTCGGCCCATAGAAGGTATTGTATCAGAACAGAAAATAGAGGAAATGATTAAAAAAACAGAAGAAAATGGAGGAACAGTCTCCGTAAGAAGCAACAGAAATGGATCAACACTGCCCTATGAATTGAATATTACATACATCGATGCACTCTCAAAAGGAACCGGTAATGATGATCTTCTTGCTAATAGATTTCTGGCATCTCAGGCCATTCAGCTTGCGCTTCCAGGGGTCCCGGCAGTCTATATCAACAGTCTTCTTGGTTCGCGCAACTGGACAGAAGGTGTTAAAAAATGCGGAAAACCAAGAGCCATAAATCGGAAAAAACACATGCTCAATGATTTGATGAAGCTTCTCAATGACAGGTATAGTTTTTGCAGTCAAGTATTTTACAAATACAGAAGACTGCTAATGATCAGAAGGTCACAAAAAGTATTTCATCCAAATGGGAATTTTGAGATAATGCGGATCGATCCAAAAATCTTTGCAATAAGAAGAGAGTACGAAGGTGAAGAGATCCTCTCGCTTACAAATGTATCATCAAAACCTGTAGATCTCAGGCTGAACAGAATGACCGGCCGCGGGAATCTAAAAAACCTGATTACAGATCAACCTGTCAGATCAAACCAGATAATAGTAAACCCATACGAAATTTTATGGTTAAAGGAACAATGAAGAAATTTTTAAAAAATTTAAATCTCTATGTTGAGAAAACAAAATCGATAAGGGAAATAATCCTTACAAACATTGTTCTAATAGGCCAGACTCCATATTCTCGAAAAACAAAGAGCGACTTTGACTACCTGGAGCGAACAGAAATATTTCTAGAAAGATTGAGTGATGCCAATGCAGATGAATGTACAATGGACTCTTACGGAAATCCCTATGCCATAATCAAGGGCAAATCAAAAACCAAACCTCCAATAATGCTTGTTGCCCATATGGATACACTCTTTGAGAGTGATCACGAATTCCACTACTCAATCACAAACGAACAGATCATAGGGCCGGGGCTGCTTGACAACTCTCTCGGTGTAGGTGTTTTAATGTCGATTCCGGACATACTGAAGGTGCTTAAAATCCAATTTCAATCCGACCTGATACTTGTAGGCCTTCCTGAATCTCTGAGGGAAAACAATCTTAAAAGCATCAGAGAGGTACTATCTTTCTGGAAACATCCGCTCAGAGGTGCTGTTTGTATTGAGGGGGGAATAAAGGGACGTTTGAACTACTACTCAAAAGGCATGGTCCAGGCAGAGGTAGAATGCAGAGTACCTGTGGCACTGGGATGGGACATAAGACATGGTGTAAATGCAATCGTAATAGCAAACGAGATAATAAACAACATGCTGAAAATCCGTCTTCCGCAGCGCCCAAAGACAGAAATTATAATCGGAAAATTCAGAGGTGGTGTTCAGCATGGAGACATTCCGCTCTTTGCCAAGCTCGGCTTCGAGATCCACAGCGACTCCGACAAAATGGTTGAGGAGACCTACTATAAGATCGAAGAGATATGCACAGAACTTTCAATGGAATATGGTGCAAAAATCGATCTTATTAAAATAAACAATGTAAAAGCAGCCTCCCTCACATATCACCATCCTCTTGTCAAGTCTGCTATTCAGGTAATGGATGCTCTTGGCATAAAACCCATGATAGAATCGAGCGAATCTGAGCTATCCGTGTTTCTCCATAACAAAATACCAGCAATCACAATCGGTATTGCAAATGGCGAAAACTACCATCAGGAGGATGAACGCATCAACATTGATTCTATGTACAGGGGAATAGCGCAATTAATAGGCATAATAACAGCCATCGATCGAGGAGTCTGTGATGAATGAAAAATGGCTCAATAAGAATACATTTCATCATTCCCAATTTTCCAACATCAGAAAACTCGTAGATATAAAGGAGAAAAAAAACATAAAGATATCTCTCTGTCTTCCAACACTGAATGAGGAGAAGACAATCGCAAAGGAAATAATAATAATGCGTTCAGAACTCATGCTGAAGTACCCTCTAATCGATGAGATCCTTGTAATAGATTCAGGATCGACAGATAATACAAGAAAAATAGCAAAAGAATATGGTGCAGATGTATATGTATCGAATGAAATCCTTCCAAACCTGAAGAATCAATACAGTGGGAAGGGTGAAAATCTCTGGAAGGCTCTATATGTTGCAAAGGGCGACATAATCATCTATCTTGATGCAGATATAAAAAACATACATCATAGATTTGGCTATGGACTTCTCGGCCCTCTGCTTCTAATGAATAATATAAAATTCACAAAGGCATTTTACGACAGACCTATCACAGTAGATTCAAAGATGATAAGACCATCTGGTGGAGGCCGTGTTACGGAACTTGTAATAAGGCCTCTTTTTTCTCTCCTGTATCCAGAACTTACACAAATAATTCAGCCTCTTTCTGGAGAATATGCGGGATACCGTTCAATATTTGACAAATTGACATTTCCAATTGGATATGGGATTGAAACCAGCATGCTGCTGGAACTCTATGAGAAATGGGGACTCGATGTAATTGCCCAGGTAGATCTGGACAGACGTGTTCATAGAAATCAGGACACTCTGGCACTGGGCAGAATGTCATTCAGCATTCTTCAAACCTTTCTAAGAAGGCTGGAAAGGCAGGAATTCATCACAATAAATAAGGAGCTACACAACACAATGATTCAGTACCAAGCCTCTGTTAGTTCCTATATGCCAAGAATCTTTCAAATCAAAGAACAGGAAAGGCCCCCGATGATCGAGATTGCTGAATATAGAAAAAAATTTGGAATTTCGCTCGACTCTAAGAAGAAGGACACGAAATGAGGATTGCTTTCCTACATTACCACCTGCGCCCGGGCGGTGTGACATCGGTCATAAAGAGTCAGATATCCACCATAAACGATGTATGTGAAACGGTTGCGCTGACATCCCAGCCTCCAGATCGCGATATTGGAACAGAGATAATCACAGTGCCTCTGCTTGCATATGAATCCGAACTGGGAGGAAAATCCGATGCAGAGGAGCTTGCCGACTCTATCGAGGAGGCTGTAGGTAAAAAGTGGCCCGGAGGATGTGACATACTTCATGTACACAATCCCACTCTTGGCAAGAACAGAAAACTGACAGGAGCACTGAACATTTTAAACAGAAGGGGCTATCACCTTTTTCTGCAGATCCACGACTTTGCAGAAGACGGAAGGCCCCATATATATTCTGAAGAAGAATATGTTCACAACGCTCATTATGGAGTAATCAACTCGAGAGATTACAAAATTCTTAGAAAGGCCGGTCTTAAGAAGGAGGGTGTTCATTTATTAGAAAACAAAGTGACCCCTTTTAATATTGACAGCCTATCAAACAATGGTCTCATTCTCTATCCGGTAAGAGCCATTAGAAGAAAAAATATTGGCGAAGCCATTCTCCTCTCCCTTTTCCTCGATAAAGATCAGACCATTGGTATAACACTGCCACCCAACAGTCCCGACGACTACAATATCTACAAAGAGTGGAAAAAATTTATAAAGACCCAAAATATTAATGTTCGACTCGACGTTGCGCTCAAGACAAATTTCATCGAGCTCGTCAGAAATGCAAAATATATGATCACAACAAGCATCAACGAAGGATTTGGATTTACATTTCTTGAACCGTGGACAGCAAGCAAGATGGTCTTTGGAAGATCGCTTCCTCATGTATGCAACGACTTTGCAAATAAAGGGGTAAAGATGGATCACCTCTATTCATCATTTGACATACCTATCGAGTGTTTTGATGTTAATGGGTTCTTCAAAGAGTGGGAAAAAATGGTACTTCTCTATGCAAATGGTTTCAACCATAGAATTAGTAAAAAAAAGATAGAGAATGGTTTTGAATGGATAATAAAAAACGACCGCATCGATTTTAAATATCTGAGTGAAGATTTCCAGAGTGAAGCAATACTCAAAATAATGTCTAGTCAAAGATTAAAAAATAAAACATTAGAATACAATCCATGGATTGCAAAACTACAAAATTTTACACCCGATCCAGAAATAATCGAACACAACAATAGAATCGTAAGAAACTACTATGGAGACAGAGACTATAAGAGAAGACTTCTCAGAATATATGAGAAGGTAAGAGATGTTGCTGTAGAACAGAGAATAGACAAAAAGGTTGTCTTAAAAGAGTTTTTCGACTTAAAGAATTTCAGCATGCTTCGGTGGAAAAATGGATCAAACGGATGACAGGCTGATAAGAATAATAAAATCGGGATCATACCCCCTAAGGCCAATTCCAACAAACATAAAGCCAATTTATAAAAAACTCGATAGCATCAGGGCAGTGCTATTTGACATATATGGAACAATGCTCATTAGTTCTTCAGGCGATATAGGAATGATGGAGACTGGCAAAAAAGACAAGATAGAGAGGCTTTTAAAAAGATTTAAAATAAGGGAAGACGCAGAAAAAATTCAGAATGGTTTTATCGAGATGGTCAAGGCCACCCATAGTGAATTAAAGAAAAGAGGAGTAGATCATCCAGAAGTGCGTTATGAGGAGATGTGGAGAATCGTACTGCCAATTCAGGATACAGAAGAATTAAAAGAGTTTACTCTAAGATTCGAGATGATCATAAATCCTGTCTATACAATGCCATTTTTAAGAGAGACCTTAGACTACTTCTATAATATGGAAATTTTATTGGGCACTATTTCAAACGGTCAGTTCTTTACTCCACTCTATTTCCCTGCTCTCCTTGACCACACTCTCTACCAGCTTGGTTTTGATAGGGAGCTAATATATCTATCTTTTGAATACGGCCATGCAAAACCATCAAAACATATGTATCTCAGGGCAAAAGAGACTCTAAGGAAGAAAAACATAGATCCAAAAGAGGTTCTATATGTTGGCAACGATATGATTAACGACATAATACCTGCTAAAGAGTCCGGATTTAAGACGGCACTCTTTGCAGGTGATAAACGATCCTTAAGGATCCATAAAAATGACAGAAGAGTTAAGGGTATCGAACCCGACATCATCCTGACAGAATTGATACAACTTAAAAACTGTATCGGGGTATAGATATGTATAGAACTATAAAAATCAAAAATATAGGCATAGTATCTACCAGACTTCAAGGAACAGATGGAGTCTCACTCGAGACTGCAAAATGGGTGGAGGTTCTCGAGAGAATGGGTTTTCAGTGCTACTTTTTCTCAGGACTCTCAGACTGGAATCCTGAGAAAAGCATGATAGAGCCTATTGCATTTTTCAGGCATCCAACAATCGATGAACTCAATCGACAATTCTATGGAATAAAAACAAGGAAATGCGAATTAACAGACAGGATCCATGAAATAAGATGTGAACTGAAAAAACATCTCTATAGATTCATAGAAAAATTCAAAATAGATCTTCTCATAGTTGAAAATGCCATCTCGATCCCGTTGAACATTCCTTTTGGTCTGGCCATTACAGAAGTAATAGCAGAGACCAATATCCCTTCGGTGGGGCATCATCACGACTTTTACTGGGAGAGACAGAGGTTTATGGTCAACTGTGTCAATGACTACATCAACATGGCCTTTCCCCCGAGTCTTTATTCGCTGATTCATGTTGTCATAAATACAGAGGCCCGCAAGATGTTGAGCTACAGGAGAGGCATCTCCTCAATTGTAATACCAAATGTATTTGATTATAAGAAAAGGCCATCAGAAATAGACGATTATAATAAGGATCTAAGAGAGAAGCTCGGCATTAAAAAAGATGAAATAATCTTCCTGCAGCCAACACGAATAATAGAAAGAAAGGGAATAGAACGAACAATAGAGGTGATACACAGGTTGAACAATCCAAAAATAAAACTCGTGATAACACACTCATCCAGAGATGAAGGCAAATCATATTTCAAGAGAGTTCTCAGTTATGCAGAGCTTCTCGATGTAAAGCCAGTAATAAGACCGGATCTGTTTGATCTTAAAAGAGGAAAGGATAAAAACGGAAACAAAAAGTACTCGATCTGGGACATTTATCCCCATGCAGACTTTATAACATACCCTTCCACATTCGAAGGATTTGGCAACGCTTTTTTAGAGGCGATCTTCTTTAAAAAACCAATCCTGGTTAACAGATATTCTATCTTTCAACAGGACATCGAACCATATGGATTCGATGTAATAACCATGAACAATTATGTTAATGATGATGTAATATTAAAGATTAAGGAAGTGCTTGAAAATCCTTCACGAAGAAAAGAGATGGTCGAGAAGAATTTCAAAATAGCATCAAAATATTTTTCATACGAAATCCTGCAACAAAGGCTCAAGACCCTGCTTTTAAATTTTGGGCAGATCTCTGAGCCGTAAAAAATTTTTTAAATACCATCTAATTCAATATTATACCAGTGCTCGGCGCAGCGTCTTTTTCATCTTTTTAATCTGCTTCCTGACCTCCTTCAACTTTTTATGATCCTTATCTGCAATGGCCTTGTCTCTCTGCTTTTTCAACTTTTTTATTTCTGCCTTTATCTTTCCCTTATCTATGCCAACAACCTTATGATGTTCATGCATATCAATATTCAGTGCCTTGCAGATTGCTTCCAGAAGGTGCTCCTTGTTCATCTGAGTGTAACCCTTAACAGCCTCATGTTCAATGTTCTTTGCTATCTCACTCAGCTCGGCCTTTGTCATTCCCTTCAACTCTTTGAAAGTATGAGCCATATCGCAATCCTCCATTGGTTTTATCGATAATGTAGATTCCTTGCAGCAATCACATCAATACCATTTTCTATTAAGACTCGTGCAGTGCGATTCATGGATCTATGCTTGTCGAGATAGTTCTGCTCCATCTTCTCCATTATGCCCTGTTCGATAATTTCCTCCTTTGATTTGAAATAGTCAAGAATGTCTGATGGATAATCTCTCTTCTCCTCCACCTCTGGAGCACCACCCTCATGTTTGGCGCTTATATTTTTGACTTTTTTAGCCACAAGAGGAAGCTCTTCTGTCCTGTCGTATGGCTGTCGAACAATGTGTTTCCATGTTTCAGTTATGTGATGTTCGAACCGAACCTTATCCTCTAAGTCAAGAGCTGCTCTTATTAAACTACACAATTCTATTGTCTCATTATTTACAGAATTTGAAAAATTAAAACCAACCAGCGGTGTTGTTCCATCCTCTCTTGTGAAAAGTTTTGCTGTCATAAGTGTCCAGAGTACGGAATATGTATTGTCGTTACCCATGAAAACAGATATCTTAAATTCTATATTTATACCAATCTTGTATAAAAGATATCCAATCAGCACAGTACCTGGATTGATATTTAAAACCTGCTTCACCCCATAGTTTGTGTAGTAGTATAAAAACTCATCCACCCATTTGAGAGGATAATCATTCGGTTCTCCAGGGCCGCCAAAATATCCGGTTATCGTATCCGGTCCTCCAAGATGAACATTTGCACCATCGGTCCCTTTGGTGTCGAGAGTCTCTACACAAGAACCACCCACTATATTCATTGCTGCCGACACTGCCACAAGATCACCATTATCAGCCTCCTGCTCCTTCATCTTCCTGACCCTAATATAACGACCAGGCATCAATTCTCCCTTATCTACAGCCTGTTTTGCCTCCTTTATGAGCCAGGGGAAAAACTGAAGCGCACTGATTTCAAGTGTGACTGCATATTCATCATCAAACTTTACGGTTTCATACCTGTCTCCCAGAATCTTTCTTTTATACTCCTCTAGGGGAATAAAACTTCCTCTATCCCTCTCATTGATTAACCACTCCACATCCCTTAGATATGGAGAGCCCATCTCCTCCAATTTTTTAATTTGATTTTCAAGCCTTCCTGCATTATCTGCCATCCTGTTAATCTCTTCCACACTTCCATACTTCTCTATTACTGCAAGCAGCCTATCGATAACAACATTTTCCTTACCTGTCAAAACATCGTTTACATGTTTGAGCACCCTATCGGAAATCTTTATCTTCTCTTTTAAATTTTCCATTTTAAATTCCCCTAATTTTTTTATTCTAAATAGCCCCTCTCAGGGAAAAGATCATTCCTCTTCAGAATCTCTTCTACTTTGGCTATCATCTCTTGTGAAATCGTATGACCAGAATGGAGTCTCACATCTCCGTGTTCCCTCCAATTTAATCCATATGCCCTGATATGATCGATTAACTTATTGGAATTAGTAAATGCATTTCCAGAAGGAAGAGATGAGGCCATATTGAAGACTTCCCTTACAACATTTGATAATCTCATGGAAAGATTATCTGCCTCTTCCTGCCTTCCCTCAACACTATATTTTACTATCATCGAAAGTTGTTCCGGAAAACTATTTCCAGTACTGAGCAGAAATCCATCATACCTGCCGCCCGACTCCTTAAGCATTTTGCTGTAATCCTCCTCTGCGCCTCTAACCAGTATTAGCCCTCTATAATCTTTATCAGCATTTGCTACACGATCCTTACCACTGGAATCTTTCAGCATATAACAGTTAAAATATTTGGTGCAAAAATATTCAACAAGATCTGGAGACATCTCATTCTCTGTGATCTGTGGAAGCTGGTAAAGAACAATTGGATAGCCCAAATTCAAAATATTTTCCATTTGGTCTCTTATCTCATCCTGACTTAATCCCTTCCCCTTTGGCGGGCAAATAACAAACCCCTTGAATCCAGAACAGCGATAACAATCGGCCTTCCATGTCGATGCCTCATCTCTATTATTTTCAAGAACATAATTCATGCATTCAATCATACCATCAAGCTCGGTTCTGAGCAGACCAATCAATACCCTGATACCATCTCTCTTTCGGCAGAGGTTCAATGCATAATCTACAACCTGTTTAAACTCCTCAATAGTCAGCTCCCAACCATCTCCGGTAGAACCCGGAATAAGGAAAGAGTTTATGTGTGGTGTTAATGAATCTATGTGTCTTCCGATTCTATCGAAATCTATACTACCATCTTCTCTGTAGTGAGTTAATGGTGGACACCATATCCTAGGGAATCCTTCTGGGAATAGCCCTGCTACCAATTCCCTTCTTCTTGATTCTACATCACTCATGATCATCCGCCTATTTTAAATTTGAAAAATTGGGTTAAAAGAGTGCTT
>CAZYVD010000075.1:0-11255 GCA_964651045.1 uncultured bacterium | reverse complement strand
ACGTATCACACCTAACGGAGTTAGGAAACCACTATTTTAATTCATATAATAGTTGTCAGGTTTAAACTCTCTATGAGATTGTTTACTAACCATTCGAGCGCCTCCATCTGTGCATCCGAGAGCCCATCACGACCAAGTTCATGACCTATTCCCCTGAAGTTTCCCTCTAACATTATACCCACTCATATACTGTTCTGACCCTTTGTGTGCCATGTTATATGGGAGAGTTCGTTTGCCTGGATTATCTGACCATCGTGCTCTTTACCACCCCTGATTCCATAATGATAACAGAAGTGCGGACACCCCTTGGCAGAAATATGATTATCTAAACCTATATGATACCCATTTACCTCTTCAATCGTACCATCGCTCAATTCCTGATGGATTATTATTTTTTTAATAGAATTCGCATCTCTCATTGACCATCTTCTTTTCTGATGCCATGGCAGTATGTTTATTAGATTCTTTATCTCCATTTTTAACCCCTCGATAATTAAGCTACTTCAATCTACCACTCATTGACTCCCATCTTATACCCGACGAATCGACAACAAGCATGCCTGCATTTTCACCATCACCTCTCCCTGTTCCATCGGTCCTGAGCCATCCACCAGAGTTTGCTAAAGGATACTCCTTGCCAGAGACCTTGACTTTTTCATACTCTCCGCCGAGACGGAGAATAGGCCTGTGTGTATGACCAAAAACAAAGGTAAATGGAACAGGGATGTTTGAGCTGCTTGGCAGCATCAACTTTTCTACCTTTCCTTTCCTATACCTGTGAATGATATATTTTTTTATATAGAGTGATACCCTCTCCTTCAAATCATCATCCAGAGCAACATTGAAGAGTGCCGACTGCCGATCTATTTTTATTTTGGGAATCAGGATCTTAATTGCAAACTTAATAATCCATGTCAGGGGCCATTTAAAATGTATCTTGCTGTTGAGATTATCATAGACCGACCCGGCCACTTCTTTTATCTTTTTCTTTGCCCTTTTTTCACCCTTCTCATAACTTTCTACAAGTTCGATTACCTTTTTTGAAAGCCTTCCAGCATGTCCAAGATGGTAATCGAATGTCTCGAGCCAAAAATTGTTGAATGCCTCCAGCTCTTCGATATGTGTGGGATCTATTATGTAGTTTACGGGTTTGAAAAGATCCTCAAGAAAATGTCCATGAGTTATTAGATATACATTTTTAACTTTACCTGCATCCTTTACCCTGAGAAGATGGTGTGGATACTTGACAACAATCTCTGGCATATATCGGTCCTCCGGCCACAGCTCTGGAAGCAGAAATGTATAAGAAGGATGGTCGCTGCTCGAATAGCGCCTGTCAACAAAATAAAAGGGATATTCCCCATAAGCCGGAGGATCTCTCTTCATGCTTATCCTTCCATTAATGATGATCTGCTCTGCAAGGGTTCTCCAGAAATGGTGATCGTGGTTTCCTGGTATGTAGACAAGCCTTTGATACGGACCTGCCTCTGCTAATATTAAAAAAAATTCTCTTACATCTCTATAAACAGAGGCCAGCCCGGAAAGGGATAGCTCTAAAAAATCCCCATTAATTATTAACTCATCCACAGGCCCCAGCTTCTTGAGAACTGCCATTAACTCCTTTTTATTATGTTTAAACTGAAAATGATTGCTGTGTAGATAACTCGACTCCCTCCCGAGATGTAGATCTGAAAGAATTATTGCACTTTTTACACTACTCATAACAACCTCTCTTTTATCTTCCTGATGAGTCTTACTATTGGATTGATCCTCTTTTTGGGGTAAATTCTTACTCCATCTTTAAAGCGAGCAATCAGCTCAAACTCGTGTGAAAAATAGTCAGAATTTGCAAAATGAGCAGGAGTAGTTGCTTCGATATCTGTGCCCTTATAATTCTTTATTTTCTCCTTCGGCCACTTCTCTGGATTAAGCTCATTAAACAGCCACCTCCTTCTCTTTGGGTCTGATCCTCTGAGCTTTTCTTTGTATAAATATTCAAAGGAAGCTCTTACACCCACGCTGCAGACCTTCTTCTTTTTACCAAAGTCAAATATTCTTACTCTGAACTGGTGTTCATAACCAATCAGACCGTTTATTGCAATATCTAAAAGCTGACCAATATCATAGTCGGTTCCCACCATCTTATCTGCAGCCTTTCTCATAACCTTGATATGCTCCTCCTTTAAATCCATATTCCTAATTCTATATATCGATATATCAGTGAGGCAATAATTAGTTAAGGGCTTCATTACTGCCTTTGGCAGTTCAACAGAAAATGTATTCTCTTTGTTAAAAAAAATCATACAGTGGTCATCCTTCCAGTTTGAATTTCTTCCAAAGAGCCTCTTCTGATAGTTTCGTATTCCCCAGAAACCTATAGCAAGCCAGAATTCCCACCATTTGCATCTATTCACCTGATTGACAACATCTCCTGGTCTT
This sequence comes from uncultured bacterium, assembly GCA_964651045.1. Lineage (GTDB taxonomy): Bacteria > Zhuqueibacterota > QNDG01 > QNDG01 > DSAB01 > CAZYVD01. The sequence continues at coordinate 8,816 of CAZYVD010000075.1, read as the reverse complement.
ATTATTTTTAAAATTTCTTCACAAGCCTCTTTTAGCTTCTTTTTATCCTCTATCTTCTTATTCGATCCCATGTTAAATTCTCCCTTCATCTCAATAAAAAAATGCCGGGTATAACCGCAAAATTTCTAAGCCCGGCCTTATCTGTAAGCTAAAAATTAAAATAGAAGTTCTAAAGTTACTACTCGCCTCTCCCCTGACGAACAGCTTACTTTAGAACCGAAGCTTTATTTTTCTTTGAAAATATTCTCTTCTTTTTAGAATCCTTCCGAATATTTATCAGTAACAAATAAATGATAAAACTATTTATCAAAAAAGTCAAGTTATTTTTTCGATATCCCTTATTCAAATAATAAAACCTAAGAATTTTACAGTTTTATTTTTTGGCAAAAATTCTTATATTAGAAATGTCTGTTCTATATTGAGGTAAATGTGAAACCAGACGGTTTTATTAAAACATGGCTTTATCAGATCCGGGCCCCATTCCTCATTCTTTCTGTTGCACTGGTTTTTATTGGCGCGGGTGCTTCACATTATTTCGGAGCAATAAACTGGAACTATGTTGTACTGCTGTGTTTGGGAGTTGTGCTGTCCCATATATCAGTAAATCTTTTTAATGAATATTACGACCACAAAACAGGAATAGACTCCCTCACAAGTCGAACACCATTCAGTGGCGGTAGTGGAATGCTTCAACAAGGCAGGACATCACCCAAAAGTGTAATCACAGTTGCCTACATTACCCTGATATTTGCGGGTGGAATTGGTTTCTATTTTTTTCTCGAACGCGGCTGGCCAGTACTTGTGTTCATGACCATTGGCGCTCTCTCGATTCGCTTTTATACGACACATCTTACAAAGTGGTTCATAGGAGAAGCATCTGCTGGAATCTGTCTGGGCATTTGTGTTGTAACAGGCTCTTTCTTTGTTCTTACTGGCAAAATTAATGTAGAAATCCTTTTTGTGGCAGTACCGCCAGCAATCCTTACTTCACTTCTACTGCTGCTTAACGAATTCCCTGACATTGAAGCAGACCGGAAAGGCGGACGTCATAATGTTGTGATCTATTTTGGGACGAGAAAAGTCTCTATTTTTTATGTTTGTAGTCTGGCCGTTGTCTATCTTTTCTTCATCTCGACTCCATTTGTAATCAGGGCGCCATATACCGTACTGGCTCCGATCCTGACAATTCCACTGGCAATCAAAAATTCAAAAATGGTTCTTACCAGAGGCGTAGACAGAGAGAATATTCTGCCAATACTGGGAACAAATGTTGTTATAGTAATCCTTGCAGATATTCTACTTGCAACAGGATATTTCATTTCATAATAACCGAAGGAAAGATAAATGTCATATTCTATAAAAGACATTCTCAGACTCGAAGTTGCCCCGGCTCTCGGATGTACAGAGCCTGCTGCGGTTGCTCTTGCATCCTCTGCAGCAGCATCTCTACTTCCATGTAAGGATGTTGACAGTATAAAGATATGGCTGAGCCCAAACATATTCAAGAATTCCATGAGCGTTACAATTCCAGGAACAGAGGACTCGAGAGGCATAGATATGGCGGCCTCTCTCGGTGTAATTTGTGGCGACCCAAAGCTGAAACTCCAGGTATTAGAACCAGTAACCAAAAAAGTGCTCAAGGAGGCAAAAAAATTTATTGCAGACAAGGGTGTTGAAATAAATCTGCTCGAAAAAAAGGATGGAATCTATGTGCGGGCAAATGTAAAATGCGATGGGGAGTATGCAGAAGCAGAAATCGTAGAGACCCACGATAATATTGTTCGCTTAATAAGAAATGGAGAAGAACTTGCCAATCATCCCCTGCTGTCAAAATCGGTAAAAAGTCATAATGACCTCCATGAGCTTGAGGAATGGCTCATCACACTTAAGCTAAAGGATCTCATAGGCCTTCTCGATGAACTCGATGCAGAAGATTTTGACTTTATTAACCAGGGAATCGAATATAACCTCAGACTGGCAAATTATGGCTTGACATATGGCTCGGGTCTGGGAGTCGGACTCACACTCGAACGGTTATGCAGAGAAGGGCTGCTGAAAAAAGACATGGTCCTTGCGGCAAAAATATTAACCTCTGCTGCATCAGATGCACGAATGGCTGGCGTAAAGATGGCAGCAATGAGTTCTGCAGGAAGCGGAAATCATGGGCTTACTGCAATACTGCCCATATGGGCAGTAAAGGAGTTCTTATCATCCACAGAAGAGAAGGATATATTAAAGGCTGTTGCTCTGAGTCATGTGATAACTGCATACATAAAGGCTCATACTGGACGGTTATCTGCAATATGCGGCTGTTCAATAGCAGCAGGTGCCGGTGCAACAGGTGGAATCACATACCTAATGGGTGGTACACTTCACCATATTGCAGGTGCAATTAAAAACGTAATAGCAGATCTGGCTGGGGTAATCTGCGATGGTGCCAAGGCAGGTTGTGCCTTGAAACTTGCAACAGCAGCTGGAACCGCTGTTCGATCCTCACTATTCAGCCTCCACGGCCTCAATGTAAAAGAGACAGACGGTATAATTGCCAGCACACCAGAGCAGACAATGAAGAATGTGGGCCAGCTCAGCACAAAGGGGATGATCGAGACAGACAGAACAATACTCCAGATCATGATACAGAAAAAATTTGAGGAAGTATAGGATTTGGAGAGGGGGACTCCTAAACGCTGCAGCTGGGCAGAAGGCTGTGAAGACATCTATGTTGACTACCATGACAATGAGTGGGGAGTACCGCTGCATGATGACACACGACTGTTTGAGCTTCTGATACTGGAAGGATTTCAGGCTGGCCTGAGCTGGATAACTATTCTAAAAAAAAGAGAAAATTTTCGACGTGCATTTGAGGATTTTGATCCAGAAAAGATTGCATCATATGACCGCAAGAAGATAGACTCACTTCTATCGAACAGTGGAATAATAAGAAACCGTTCCAAAATAGAGGCTTCCATACAGAATGCAAAATCATTTATTAGAGTAAAAGAGGAATTTGGAAGTTTTGACCGATACATATGGAGATTCGTTGGAGGCAGAACAAGGATCAACTCTTGGAGGGAGTGGAAAGAAATCCCCACAACAAGTAGAGAGTCTAATTCAATGAGTATGGATATGAAAAGTAGAGGATTCAAATATGTGGGGCCAACAATCTGTTACTCATTTATGCAGGCTGCTGGCCTAGTAAATGATCACGAGGTCGAATGTTTCAGGTATGAAGAGATCATTAAAAAGTTCTGTCAAAATATAACTTGAAACGAGGTCATTATGGAAATCTATGTTGGCAATTTGCCGGACAACATAACAAAAACCGATCTTAAGAATGCCTTCAAACAGTACGGCAGGGTAACTACTGTAAAACTCAAAAAAGATCTTTTTACAAAGAAACCCAAGGGATACGGTTTTGTAGTGATGCTCGATCAGGAAGAAGCAGAAGCAGCAATAAAAGCCTTAAACGGCACTGAGATAAAGGGCAGCAAAATAAAGGTTGGCAGGGTCCGTTCAGATGTCCAGGAGTGGAAACGATCGGGAAAATCCATGAAAAACAGACCATTCTAAAAATTCGAATATTATAGAGACAGTTTGACTCCACACATAAAAAAGATATGAAGATTACTCAAATTGCCATGGTCAGTACTCACGGCTACTTTGATCCTGTTCCCCGTCTGGGAAGAACAGACACAGGTGGTCAGGTAGTATATGTACTTGAACTATCAAAATCACTTTCAAGACAGGGAATACGCGTTGACATATTCACACGATGGTTTGAACGATCTAAAAAACAGATAGATCCTGTGCCTGGATATCCAGGAGTAAGGATAATAAGAATACCTGCTGGAGGTTGGAAATTTATTCCAAAAGAACAGATCTATGATGTCTTGCAGGAACTTTCAAGCAACATGATCAGATTTATTTGCAGCAACGATTTGGATTACGATCTCTATCACGGACATTATGTAGATGGTGGAATAGTCACAGTAGAAGTAGCCAGATATTTTAAAAAACCATCTTACTTTACACCACACTCTCTCGGGGCATGGAAAAGGGAGCAGATGGCAGGCAATCAAGAAGAGATGGAAAGAAAATTCAGATTCAATCACAGAATTAAAGAAGAGCTCCGCATATTCAAATCTGTAAATGGACTGGCAGTTACATCTGTAGTTCAACTGGAAAAAATCGATGAGCTGTACAACCTAAAGCCTGACAATGTTGCCAATCTTCCTCCTGGAACAAACATCGACCTCTTTCGTCCTCTAAAACCGGATGAAAAAAAACAAAAGATCGACCTTCCAAAACCTTACATCTATACCCTCAGCAGAATAGATTCCAATAAGGGTCATGACCTGCTGCTCAATGCATTTAATATTGTAACAAGTAAGATTGAAAACATCCATCTTGTCATTGGAGGAGGTTCGACCAATCCTCAGAAAAGAGAACGTGAAGTGCTTAAAAACATTGAAAAAATTATAGAAGAAAAAGGTCTGAAGGATCGTGTTCATTTGATTGGTTATGTTCCTGATGAACTCGTTTTGCCATACTATCAAAATGCAGAGCTGTTTGTGCTGCCATCAATCTTTGAACCTTTTGGTATGACAGCATCAGAGGCAATGGCCTGCGCTACTCCTGTGATAGCTTCAAAATTTGGAGGCATAAAAAATGTTATAGTCTCAGGTGAAAATGGAATTTTGGTAGATCCAACAAATCCAGAAGAATTCAGTGATTCAATAATAGTTCTGCTTCGTGACAGGAAGCTTGCTAAAAGACTCGGCCAGAGAGGCTGTGAAACGATCCGGAAGGAATACAGCTGGGAAGCAATTGCTCAAAAACATATGCTGTTCTATAACAAATATATAAATAAAAAAACCTGCGGAGTGTTGTAGTGCATATATTAATGGTCTCTCTCCAGTTTGAAGAAACATCCACTGGTGGAGGCGGGGTTCATGTTGAAAAAATATGTGAACAATTTCTTAAATCCAATCATCTTGTAACTCTCGTATCGATTCATACAGAAAAAAGCATCGACCGTTCTGCTCTTGAAAACTGGTATGTTCCATTAAGTATTGAAAAAAGGGATAACCTTACCGTTGTGCGCCTCTTAATAGATGAAGGTATTCCCCATCCATATTATGGAGAAAAGAGTGTAGAACTTAACAGGATTGAAAGATTTGCAAGGGCAGCCATTCACTGGATAAATGAGAACAATGAATTTGATGTAATAAACCTTCATGGACATCATATCATTCCAGGGATGATGGCAAGGGAGCTTAAAGGGATCGGTGCAAGAATCGTCTCAACAGTACATGCACTGGAAACAACATACATGATGAAAAAGGGAGAGTTTGTTGGCTCTTTCAGACCTACTGCATCTATTATTAACAAAATTAAAAAATGGGAAGCTATGAGCAGCAATGCCGATTTCATTGTTCTCAACAGTCCAACTGTCAGAGATGATTTCATCAAAATCCTAAAAAAGCAGGCAGTAGAGATAAAGAGCATTGAACCAAAAATAAGACTAATCTCGAGTGGATGCAACGAAAACTTTTTGATGGATGATGAAGAGATCCAAAATAAAATGAAGTCTGCTGCTGAAAAAGTAAATGTTGTGACTTTCTGCAGATTAGATCCAAGTAAAGGTATTGAGTTTTCAATCCAGGGAATGAAAATTGCGTCGCTGATAAGCAAAAAATCTTTTGAGTATACAGTGGCAGGCATACCATCTTCTGATGAGTATCTAAACAAAATAAAAAATCAGATGGATGATCTTGATAATAATCTAAAAATTCGATTGAAGGTCTTTAATTCTATAAGCACAACAGAGGAAAAAAAAGAGCTTCTTGACCCCTCACATATCTATATACTACCAACTCTAAAGGAGCCTTTTGGAATGTCTATCATCGAGGCATCTGCAAGGGGTAACATAATAATCGCCACAGACAACACAGGCCCGCGATACATGATGAGAGACGATAAAGAGCAGATTTTTGACTGGGGAAAAGTAACTCGTTATGGAATACTGGTCAACATTTCAGAGAACTTTCAAAAAGACCTTCCATCCAACATTGGAAAAGCAGTTGTTTGGGCAACAGAAAACTGGGGGAGATGCACCTCAAACATACTAAATTTTAATAGAAAAATAAGACAACTCTGGACCTGGGAGGGCATATCCAAACAATATTTAAAACTGTTTTCGGAATGATGTGAATGCAGAATAAAAAAAACAACTCCTCTCTTTCCACAATCTTTCTAGCCATCCTTGCATGCATGTTGTGGTCTACTGCATTTGCAGGAGTAAAATTCGGCCTTCGTTTTGTCAAACCCCTCTCATTTGCAGGAGTACGATTCATGATCGCAGGGATGATCATTCTCCCTGCCTGCGGAAGGCTCAAAGATGTTCTGGCAGAAATAAGATCAAATCTAAGGACTGTTCTTTGTGTTACATTTTTTCAGACTCTCTTATTATATATACTCTTTTACTGGGGAATGAGTATCATACCAGGAGCCCTGGGAGCAATAATAATTGGCTCATCACCAATGTTTTCCGCTATAATGGCACACTTTCTCATGCAGGACGATGAGATGACCCTTCAAAAGATGATGAGTATATTAATTGGTATAGGAGGAGTCTTTCTCATAAGTATAAGCAGAAGACCCTGGTCATACAAGGGTTTGCGAGAACTGCTCGGAGTCATGCTCCTAATAGGAGGTAACACCTCCTCTGCCTTTGGCAACATACTCGTTGCAAAAGACAAAAAAAAGATGGACCCATTGATATTAAACTCTGTACAGATCTTCCTGGGTGGATTTTTGATATTTCTTGTCTCACTTGTTGTAGAGGGCCCTCCTCACTGGAGCGGGCCATTCTCATTCTATCTGGTTCTGCTCTGGCTTTCTATTCTCTCTGCTGTCTCTGTCTCGATCTGGTTTACACTGCTTAAAAGGCCTGGTGTTAAAGTTTCTGAACTCAACCTCTGGAAATTCATCATACCTGTATTTGGAGCGCTTCTAAGCTGGATACTTCTTACAGATGAATCCCCTGATACAATATCGATACTCGGGATGGTTTCTGTTGCATTATCGATATTGATATATCACATCCCATGGTGGTCGAAAGATTACAGATCAAGCATTAAAATCAATTTTTAATCAGTGGATTCCACTCCGCAATCTTTTCGATTCTGAGCTGAACAGGTCCATCTGCCTGCCACCTCTCATATGAATTATAATCCCAGCTCAAGTATTCAGATCCTCCACCGCCCTGTGTAGTGATAAGAAAACGATTCGAGAGGTGACCGAAAAACATTGCCTGATCTCTCGGCCACTGTTTATCACCACCACTCGGATCCACGGGAATCCATTCATAGCCAGGAAGATATACCTCTACCCATCTGTGATACACAAAATCGAAGCTGGCATCCTCTCCTCTTACTACTACAGAACCCACATATCGAGCAGGAAGTCCTGCAGCCCTGCACATCGCAATATAAACAAAGGTATATTCTGAACACGAACCAGATCCCCTCTCCAGTACGGTAGGTGCTATGTTCCATCCGCCAGATCTCTCATAATACATGTGATTTCGCAGATAATCAAATATGTCTCTTGCAATCCAGTACGGATTCTTCTCATTACCTACCGCCTCCTTGACAGCATTTACAATAGTAGGATGATGAATTAGATACTTCATTCCATCCTGAAGATACCTCTCTTTAATCTCCTCTGGAATATCCTCAAGACTCCCAACCCTTTCAGGGAAGATGTGATACATTACATCATAGATGTTTGCCCTCACACTCATCACAGGCGTGCACCGATCCGATGGAGATAGATCCTTGAACTTAAAAAGTGCAACACGCTGACCCCATTTATCTGTAAGAAACTTTGTCGGTTTTGTCGGGTATGATATGCTCAAAATATCCTGAGTCGATCTATCTTCCGGCTCTGCTATATATATATTGAGATTCTTTAGAGTACCGGGCCCGAAATTGATTATATCATTTGTAAAATCGATCACAGCAGAACGCATCCTGCTGCGCGTAAAAAGAACATCATCGAATATCTTCAGCTCCGCTATTTTGTCTGTCTGATAATCAACACTCAAAAGTTTTCCATCCTTCCATGCCAGTCCCCATGGATAGGGTCCTGGTGATGGAACTATCATTACAACCACTCCTTTTTCTGGATGCATTCTGTATATCTCATCCTTAGACCTGTCTGCAATCCAGAGATACTCTCCATCCCAGGCAAGGCCTCTCGGATCACTCGATGGGGAGCAAAACGAAACAATAGTCGTCCCATCTTCTGGACTGATCTTATAGATCCTGTCGCCAATATTATCAGATACCCAGAGATACTTCCCATCCCATGCCAGTCCCTGCGGATCGGATGTAGGAGCCATTATAACATTGAGTGTTCTGCCGCTCTCAGGACAAACTTCATATATCTTACCAGAATAGGATTCTGTTGCACTATTTGTGAAATCCATATCAGAAACCCAAAGATGTTTACCGTCCCATGCAAGACCCGTTGAAAAATAACCAGGCGACGGGAAGCTCTTGATTACCTTTCCATCATCCGGGTCGATCTTATATATTTTATCAGATTTTCTGTCCACTATCCAGATATTTTTACCATCATAGGCAAGGCCAGTGGCGCAGTCATAAGGAGCAGACAGTCTTTTCAATACATCCCCTGTTTCTCCAAATGATAAAGAAATGAGTGTAAAAAGCAAAACAATAAAAATAACCCTCTCCTGTCGAGTAGACATCTTTACCTCCTTTCGGTTTAATGTCCCTCACAGAACCCTG
>CAZYVD010000074.1:0-11390 GCA_964651045.1 uncultured bacterium | reverse complement strand
ATGTTGTGATAATTTTGTGTAACCGATGTTATGATATTCTTCAAATAGTGAATAGTGAATAGTGAATAGTGAATAGTGAATAGGGAATAGGGAATAGGGAATAGGGAATAGGATAGCACAGCCCTTTATAAAAAATCATATTCGACCAAAAATAGAATAAATGTATTATTATCCTGTAAGGCGATGTTGTGTTGTATAGGATTTACATTTCTCCAGGGAATTATATTCTGGATGATGAATCGATTGTAAAGATGAATTAAAATTTGGTACTTTGATATATCGAAAAAGAGTTTTTTTAAAAACCATTTTCATGCTGAAGTTTGGAAGTGAGGAGGCATGAAAGAATAAAAATAGTACGATTAAAGATCATTGGTAAATGTCAAACTATTTTCTTGCATTTTAAACAGGATTTTATTATTATTTAAGTACTAACGTAAGTACTTTATTAATTGAGATACAAATGAATTTTTACAGAAGAGTAGAGGAGCTGATATTCGGTACAAGACTCAAGAGATTGAGTGAAAAGTTTCTGATGGATGTTGCCAGGATCTATAAGAGTCTCGATATTCCTTTTGAGGTAAGCTGGTTTCCCATATTCTACCTCCTGAACGAAAGGAAGAGTCTTTCTATAACCGAGATAGCAAACGAACTTGGTATCACTCACTCTGCAATAAGCCAGATGGTAAATTCTCTGGAAAGAAACGGATTAATCAAGTTTGTTGGTGACAGGAATGATAGACGCCGTAGATTGATCTGTTTTACACCAAAGGGCAGCAGGCTCATGTCGTTACTTCCGCCTATATGGAGGGCAATCAAATTCAGTATGCGTGAGATGTTTATGGAGGGAGTAAACAGTTCAAATATTCTGCAGGCGCTCGATGAAATCGAAGATTCTATAGAACGCGAAAGCCTATATTCGAGAGTAATAACAGAAATTGATAAGGACAGGCTGGGTAAGATCGATATAATACCCTATCAAAAAGGCTATCATGAATCATTTAAGAATTTGATTTTATCGTGGATTATAGATAGTAAGTCGGAGCCCATAGATTCCGATCTGATAAACAATACAGAGAAAAAGATAGCAGGCGATAATATGATTGTGCTGCTTGCAAGAGTGGGCAAAGATTGTATAGGTACAATAGTAACAGCCGAGGCCGAGAAGGAAGTGGCCGAGATTAAATGTTTTGTTGTGGACAGAGACTGGCAGAATAGAAAGGTAGGGGCGAGACTGCTTGAGGAGTTGATTCTGAGATTAAAAGAGCAGGATTATATCAAGGTCAGGATAAGAGTCGAGCGCCGTTTTACAAATGCCATCAGGCTCTTAAGAAACAGTGGGTTTTTACTGAAATCTTTAAGAGATGGCAGCAACAGTGAATCAATGGAAGTATTGCTGGAATATGAGATAAAATGATTTGGTTCTTAATAGGTTATTTAATAAAATAATAGGAGAGGTGTTATGACACTGGTTATTGATGGATCTGGTTTGACGATCGAGAAACTTGTAAAAGTGGCCCGGCATGGCGAGAAGATCGAACTTCATCCCGATTCTATTTTAAGGATAAAAAAATGCCGGGAAATGCTTGAGGAGAAGATCAAATCAAGAGAGATAATGTATGGAGTAAATACTGGAATTGGAGAATTTTCTGAAGTCGTTCTGAGCGATGAACAGGTTGAAAAGTTTCAGAGATACCTTGTGTATAACCATGCTGCTGGCATAGGAGAGCCTGCTCCGATAGAGTTTGTGAGAGGAGCAATGCTTAGTAGAATAAATGTACATGCCCATGGAAACTCTGGCATCAGACCTGTTATAACACAGACTCTTGTGGAGATGCTCAATAAGGGGGTTACACCCTATGTGTGCCAAAAAGGATCTGTTGGTGCGAGTGGCGACCTTGCTCCAATGTCACAAATCGCACTGCTTTTACTTGGTGAGGGTAAGGCTTATTACAAAGGAGAGCTGTTGGATGGGAAGGAGGCCATGGAGAGGGCAGGAATAGCAATTCCAGGACTCAAGGCTAGAGATGGACTTGGAACAATAAATGGATCGAATTTTTTAACAGCTATGAGTGCAATATTTCTCTACGATGCAAATAGATGGCTGAAACAGGCCGAGATTGCAGCGGCCATGTCTCTGGAGGCCCTGAAGGCCAATATGAAACCTTACACTCCTCTTCTTCATCAGGTCCGCGGTTTTAATGGTGCAGTGCGAAGTGCAAAGGCCATTCAGAAGCTAATAGCAGGTGGAGATCTTGCTGAAGGAAGATTGAAATGTAAGGTACAGGATGCTTACTCGATGAGATCCACACCTCAGGTAATAGGGACAGCCCATGATGCCATAGCATATGCACGATCTCAGGTTGAGATAGAATTAAATGGCGTGGGAGACAATCCAATATTTTTCCCTGAAAAAAATCTTCAACTTTCGGGTGCTAATTTTCAGGGGACTCCCGTATCACTCCCGATGGATATGGCCGGTGCTGCAGTAACCATGGTAAGTGTATTGTCTGAGAGAAGAATGAACAGATTAAATAATCCTGCCCTGAGCGTGGGTCTTCCACCATTTTTAACAAAGGGCGCAGGAATGATGTCAGGGCTGATGCTCAGCCAGTATACTGCAGACATGCAGATTGTAGAACAAAGGATTCTGTCTTCCCCGGCTTCCATACAGTCCATTCCTGCTGCTGCAGACCAGGAGGATTTTGTATCGATGGGAATGAACACGGCCATAAAGAACAATCAGATACTGGACAATGGATACGGAATACTCGGTATAGAATTTATGGCTGCTGCACAGGCATTAGATTTGAGGGATTATAAATTTGGAAAGGGCGTAGAGACTGCGAAGAGTGTTATTAGAAGACATGTGGATTTTCTCGATGAGGATCGTCCTCTCTATCCCGATCATAATAAGATGAAGGAACTTGTAAAGTCGTGTGAGATACTAGAAGAGGTCGAGAAGGTTGTGGGAAGCCTTGATTAGAATGGATCAGGAAAGAAAAAATAAGGAGGTGCAATTAAGATGAAAATAGTGGAGTGCGTACCAAATTTCAGTGAGGGTCGTGATTTAGATAAGATCAAAGTGATCACAGATGAGATAGAGGGTGTTGAGGATGTCAAACTCTTGGATGTTGATCCAGGGAAAGATACAAACAGAACCGTTGTAACATTCATTGGGACTCCAGAAGGTGTTGTTGAGGCTGCATTTAGGGCCATTTCAAAGGCATATAAAGTACTCGATATGTCGACTCACAAGGGTGCACATGCCCGCATGGGTGCTACAGATGTCTGTCCCTTTATTCCAGTCTCTGGAGTGACCATGGAAGATTGTGTTAAACTCGCCCAGCAGCTTGGCGAGAGAGTTGGGAGTGAATTGGGAATACCGGTCTATCTTTATGAAAATGCTGCTTCGTCTCCGGATAGAAAGAATCTTGCAGATGTGCGAGCTGGAGAATATGAGGGACTTCCTGAAAAGTTGAAGGATCCAAAATGGAAGCCGGACTATGGACCAGCAGAGTTCAACAAAAAGGCTGGAGCAACAATAATAGGAGCAAGAGAGTTTCTTATTGCATACAATGTAAACCTAAACACAAGAGATACAAAAGTAGCAAAAGAGATTGCATTTGCCATTCGTGAGAAGGGCAGGTTCAAGAGAGATGAAAATGGGAAGATAGTTCGCGACAGCGAAGGAAACAAAGTTAGAGTGCCGGGCAAGTTTAAGCACTGCAAGGCCGTTGGCTGGTATATGGAAGATTTCGGAAGAGCCCAAGTATCCATAAACCTAACAAACTACAAGGTGACACCTCCCCACATGGTGTTTGATGAGTGCTGCAGGCTTGCAGAAGAACTTGGTGCAAGAGTAACAGGCAGTGAGCTTGTTGGATTGATTCCACTGCAGGCACTGATTGACGCAGGAAGATATTACCTGAAGAAACAAAATAAAAGCAGTGGTGTGCCAGAATCTGAACTGATTCACATTGCGGTTCTTTCTCTTGGTCTGAATGATCTCTATCCCTTTGAGAAGGAGAAAAAAGTAATAGAGTACCAGATCAAAAGAGAAGGCGGTCTGAACTCGATGAAGATGGATGAATTTATCGATCTTCTATCTACAGATGCTCCTGCTCCTGGTGGAGGCAGTGTGGCAGCTCTGTGCGGTAGTATCAGCAGTGCACTATCATCAATGGTTGCAGCACTGACTCATGGGAAGAAGGGATATGAAGATGTATATGATGAGATGGAATCGTGTGGTGTTGAAGCACAGAGATTGAAGAAAGAATTCCTTGTTGATGTGGACAGGGATACAGATGCATTTAATAGATTAATGGATGCAATGAGACTGCCTAAAAAAACAGAAGAAGACAAGGCAGTTCGTGAAAAGGCACTTGAGGATGCAACAAAACATGCTACACTAGTACCGCTGGATGTCTTGAGACGGAGTTTAGAGGCTGCAAAGTTGGCAAGAAGAGTGGTTGAGAAGGGAAACAGAAATTCAATAAGCGATGCTGGAGTTGCTGCATCCACGGCAAGAAGTGCTGCAGAGGGCGCATATCTAAATGTTAAGATAAATCTCTCTGGAATCGAGGACGAGGAGTTCAAAAATAAGACTCTTGAGGAGGCGGAAAGAGTGAGAAAGGAGGTTGTCGATTACACAGAAGAGACAATAAAGATGGTTGATAATATTCTTAATGAAGATTAGATCAGTTTTTCGATCTTTCTTCTTGTTGAAGGATGAAGAATCATCCGATCTTTATTTTTTAGATAGTATTCTTTTCCGGAGAGCCTCATTGTTTTGCCCATGGCTCTCCAGTCACATATCATTTCTATGATATATTTGTCCGGGATCTTATTAGCACAATTCGATTTGAAATCTGTGACCCAGTAGTTCCAGTGGTGTCTGTTTCTTTTTCTGTGTAGATCCCTGGCCACGCTAAATCTTTTTTTCTGTTTTGGGACACCTCCAAAAAACCATTCGGCATATGGAATAAACTCTGATGGTGAAAATTTGGAAATGTCGTGAAGAATACCCTCCAGTATCAATCCCTTTCTAAAGCATTCAATGCAAACCAGGTATTTATGGTGCAGCAGGTATAGTAGATACCTGATATATTTTGACATCTTAATCCTGTTGAGACCTTACTTTGATTTCAAATTTTGGAGGATTCTGAATGCTCCTCTTTACGGTGCAGATTTCGGCTGCATTAACTAAACCATTAATATATTTTTTAGGAAAATCTCCAGGAATATGAATAATAATACTGACCTTACTTATCAGTTTTTTACTACTGTCATAATCAACATCCTGAAATATCTTTATATTCTCTGTTGGTATCTTTCGCTTTTTACAAAATTCATTTACATAATGGCCAGCACATGTTCCCATGGAAGCAAGATAGAGGTCAAAAGGAGAAGGTGCGCTACTTTCATCCCCGCTTTCTACAAACTGGTCTGTTATTATCTCAAAATTGTCCATCCTTGCGCTTATCTTCTTATTTCCGATTAATCTAATTTCACATCGCATACTACTTATTTATCCTTTTCCTGTCTGGTTGTTTTTCTTCTGTATTTTTGCCCATGTGTCGCGCAGTTTTACTATTCTGTTCAGTATGAGCCTTTCATCAGTAGAATCAGGATCCACACAGAAATAGCCGAGTCTTTCAAATTGGAAGCGAAATCCTGGTTTTACACCTGTAAGATTTGGCTCGATCATACATGGATACAGTACCTCTTTTGAGTTGGGATTGATATAATCCTTCCAGTCTTTGTTTTCTGGAATTTCTGATAGGTCTGGGATTGTGAATAGATGATCATAAAGTCTCACCTCTGCCTCTACAGCATTGACAGATGATACCCAGTGGAGCGTTGCCTTTACCTTTCTGCCGTCAGGAGCATTGCCGCCTCTGGTCTTTGGATCATAGATGCAGTGCAGCTCTTTTATATTGCCGCTGCTGTCCTTTACTACTCTGGTGCATTTAATGAAATAACCGTATCGCAGGCGTACCTCGCGGCCTGGTGCTAGACGGTAAAATTTCTTTGGTGGATTTTCAAGAAAATCATCCTTCTCAATATATATGATGCGTGAGAAGGGAACTATTCTCGTTCCTGCAGAGGGGTCTTCAGGATTGTTGATTGCTTCGAGCTCCTCGACTCTGTTTTCTGGATAGTTATCTATGACGACCCTGAGGGGTCTCAGTACGCCCATGTATCGCGGTGCGGTCTTGTTCAACTCCTCTCTTATGCAGTGTTCGAGGAGCGCTATGTCTACTAAGCTGTCTCTTTTTGCAAGGCCGATTCGATCACAAAAATCGCGAATAGAATGGGGAGTATAGCCTCTCCTCCTCAATCCTGAGATTGTTGGCATGCGTGGATCGTCCCAGCCATTTACATAATTTCCCTTAACCAGCTCCATGAGTTTTCTTTTGCTTAACACTGTGTAGCTTAGATTGAGGCGGGCAAATTCGATCTGTTTTGGATGGTATACCTTGAGTTGATCGAGGAACCAGTCGTATAGGGGACGGTGGTCTTCAAATTCCAGTGTACAAAGCGAATGGGTAATCTTCTCGATAGAGTCTTCGAGTCCGTGAGCCCAGTCGTACATTGGATAGATGCACCATTTGTCGCCAGTTCTCGGATGCGATGCATGCACGATTCTGTACATAACCGGATCCCGCATGTTGAGATTTGGAGAAGACATGTCGATTTTTGCCCTCAACACTCTTGATCCATCTGGAAATTCTCCGGCACGCATCTTCCTGAATAGATTGAGGTTTTCCTCAATACTCCTGTTCCGATATGGGCTCTCCTTGCCGGGTTTTGTTAATGTGCCTCTGTGTTTTCTAATTTCTTCCCCGCTAAGGTCACATACATACGCCTTACCCATCTTAATTAGTTTTTCGGCATATTCATACATCTTTTCAAAATAATCGGATGCAAAGTAGAGTCTTTCACCCCAGTCAAACCCGAGCCATTTAACATCTTGTTTTATAGATTCTATATACTCCTTTTCTTCTTTGACAGGATTTGTGTCGTCAAAACGCAGATTGCAGAGGCCGCCATACTCCTCTGCAATCGTAAAGTTAAGGCATATAGACTTTGCATGTCCAATGTGGAGATACCCATTTGGCTCTGGAGGGAATCGTGTATGAACCCTTCCACCAAAAGTGTTGTTCTTTATGTCTTCATCGATTATGTTTTTTATGAAATTCTGTTTCCTTCGTGAATTTGTATCCTCCATATTTCTTATCCTATCCTAATATAATATTAATTTAAAACGGTTTCTCACATCTATTTTCAGTTTTTCTCTGCCACAATTTGAATCTTTGTGGCAAGAGATGGAAACGCACGGTTAAAGAGTCTGGCAATTGGAGCTATACCTGCCTCTTTATTATATTCGAGTAAAGAGAATCCTTTTTTGTTGAACCATTTTTTATACGAGGCAGGTACATTTAGATGAATAGCGTCGTCATCTGCATCTTCAAATTTTATTTTGCCGTTCTCCATAAGGGGATAGATATAAATAAAATTTGGACTCCTCGCAAGCTTTATTTGTAAGGTCCATGATAAGGATTTAAAGAATCCTGAAGCACACTCGATAATGGTTTGGTACTGCCAGAACCTTTCTGCTCCTCTAAGTAGATTGATTATTGCCAGTACTGCACGATGCGGGCCTGAGAGGTTAGGTCCAACTATTATGATCTTGCCTCCAGGACGTGTCACCCTTGCCATTTCTGAGAGAAGAGAATCTACTCTTGTTGTGTGTTCCAGAACGCACAGTGATGCGACAGTATGAAATGTCTCATTCTCGAATGGCAGTTTGTATCCATCATAGGAGATTAATTCTGGACCTGCTTTGCCGATTTTTGATCTGTACTCTTTCAATTTTTCTTTGCTGAATATATCGCATCCAGTTGTCTGGAAGCCCCTTTTGTTTATCAGAACGGGAGTACGGTGAGTTCCGCATCCGAAATCAAGGACAGTGGCGCCTTTAGGAGTCCACTTTTCGATCAGGTCAACATATTCTTGATAATCCTGCTCGTTTCGATCCATAAGACCGTAGTGATCGGGTCTTTCTTTATAAAAGAGGCTCAGCTTCTGTTCTACAATGCTGAGCTCCTCTTGTGATTTAATTATTCTTGGCCTCATTTGTTTTAAGCAATATGCCCCTAATTTCATGCTCTGTGTTTCACCAGATGCTGTACTCCTTCTAAAAGCATGTCTATGTGTTTCATTGATATAAATATGTTGGTTGATACTCTTACTCCTCGTGTGTTGTCTTTTTCGCGTCCTATTGTTCGGATCACAAGGTTGTATTTTTCTTTTAGATAATAAACAATCTGTTCAGGCTTAACCCCTTCTATAGAGAATGCTGTCAATCCTCCGCTCAGGTATGGATCTGTTGGAGTATGCAGCCTGACATGAGGTATAGATTTTAGCTCCTTTTTTAAATATCCAGCCAATGTTTTGATTCGCCGCTCGATTCTCCTTTTACCGATTCGTTTTTGAAATTCTATGGCTTCTCCAAGAGCAAAGATAAGGGGATCTGCCCTTTGACCCAGGGTTTCAAATCTTTTTGCAGATTTATGGGTATCCCAGCCAGAGGATGCGATTAAAGGCCAGATTCTATCCTGCGATTCCTTTTTGACATATAGAATTCCACAACCTGTAGGTGCGCCGCACCATTTGTATGGGCTTGATGTGAATGCATCGACACCGAGCTCTTTCATGTTAAGATCAAGCATGCCAATTCCGTGTGCACTGTCTGCAAGAACAAAGATATTGTGTTTTTTTGCCATCTGGCAGAGTTCTTTTAAGGGAAATATCAGACCAGTCAGATATACGGTATGACTTACACTGATTACTTTTGTGCGTGGAGTTATGGCATTCTCAAATGACTGAAGTATCTCATCGATACTCTTTGGTGGAGCCCCAAGGCGAGCCTCAACGATCTTTATACCGTGTCTTTGTGAGCGCATCAGCCATGGCTGAAGACCGGCAGGATGTTCTTGGGATGAGAGTATTATTTCATCGCCTTTTTCTAATTTGAGTCCACTGGCAATAACATTTAATCCCTCTGTTGTATTGCGTGTTATGGCAACTTCATCTGGTGAGGCGTTTATGAATTTTGCAATCTTGTTTCGAACCGCATCTTTTTTTGATGGCAAGTAGTCATAACATTCAAATGGATTTGTACACTGCACTTTGAATTCATGCATCAGTGTATTGAATACAGGCTTGGGCATAGGGCCAACTGTTCCATTATTCATCATTATGAGATTGTTTTCAAATAAGAAGTGTTTTGCTATACTGTCCCAGTACACTCCATCAGGAGAGTTATCTTTTATATACTTTTCATTCAGATTCTTGATGCTCTGGTATACTGCACTGTTTAAACTATTTATTGCTGCTGTGGAGAGGGCAGCGCCGCCTAAGAAAAGTCTGAAGAAGTTTCTGCGTTCCATTATTCCCTCCTTAAATTTTTAATATATAAAATTTCAGGATTTATAGATGAGACATTAAATATTAAATTATAGAACATTATTTAAAAAATGTCAAGTGAAATCGATATGATCTTCAATTCATTTATACTTGCATTTATTGCTGCTACTGTTTAAAATAGTAGAGCTAATAGATTGATTGTTTTATCATGGATGATTATAGAGTATCTGTAGTAATAACCACTTATAATCGAAAGGGATTGGTTGAGAGAGCAATAAGATCTGTGCTGAATCAGACTCTTCCTCCATATGAGATAATAGTAGTAGATGATGGTTCCACTGACGGTACTGATCAAATGATTGGCAAGAGATTCCCTGATGTAAAATATATTCTTCAAAAAAATTCTGGGATCAGCAGTGCAAGAAACAAAGGAATTTCCATCGCATCTGGGGACTGGATAGCTTTTCTCGATTCTGATGATGAGTGGCTAGATGAAAAGAATGAGACACAGGTTAATGCATTGAAGCAAAATCCAGATTTTAAGATCTGTCATACAAATGAGATCTGGATAAGGAACGGAAGACGTGTGAATCCAAAGAAAATACACACAAAGTATGGAGGAGATATATTTCACAGATGCTTACCCCTTTGTATAATTTCACCATCTTCTGTGATGATAAAGATTGATCTATTTCGACAGTATGGAGTCTTTGATCCCGAGCTGCCCGTATGTGAAGATTACGACCTCTGGTTAAGGTTTTGTGCATTTGTTCCAGTGCTCTATATCGAAAAACCCTTGATAGTAAAGTATGGTGGTCATGAGGATCAGCTCTCAAAGAAGTACTGGGGAATGGATCGCTTTCGGATCTATGCACTGGAGAAGATAGTAAATAATAGGGATTTGAGTGAAGATAAGCGTTCTCTTGCAGCAGGGATGCTGATAAGTAAGATTGATATATACACAGAGGGTGCAAGAAAGAGGGGGAAGGAAAAAGAGGTCGAACTTTTTGAGAAAAAGAAGAAGAGATATCTTAGTATGATTAGGAATTAGTGTCTCTCCGATTTTTATTGTAATACCCTGATTATGTAAAATATGCTCGACTCGTCAACCTCATTTATTTCAATGTCTGTGTTCAGATCCTGGATTAATTTTAGAAAATCGTCAGGATCAATTGTTGTAGCCCTGAACCCATCTTTACAGATAATCTCTCCATCTCCAGTCTTTTCATAATCGATCTCTCCAATGAGTCCATGTGATGATTGTATCTTAAACCATTCAAGTCTATCTTTCCAGAACTTTTTTGAGTAACTCGAAAAAAAGACCCTGCCTCCACTTTTTGTTACCCTGATTGCTTCCCTGATAACATCTCTTTTATCTACATGGAATGCAGAGAGACCGTTCTGAATGCAGATAACAGCATCAAACGATTGATCCCTGAACCCGAGATTAGATGCATCCATCACTGCTAGGTTTGAGCTTGAGATTTTTTTATAGTTATTTTTTCCATAGATCAGGCTCTTAAGAGATATATCTATTCCAAAGCTCATAATATTTTTATCGGCCAGTTTTAACAGTACTCTTCCATATCCACAACCTAGTTCAAGTACTCTGTCTGAGGGTTTTATTCTTTTAGACACGAACTCGATTTCTGAATATAGATATCTTTTTACACGCTCAGGTGCAAGCTCGTAACACAGCCTTAGGCGCTCAGCCGACAATTTTTTTGAATAATATCTATCCATCTTTTTCTGTATCAGGAAACGAACAGTACAATCTCTTATTAATTTGCAAAAAAGATGTATCTTTGTCAAGAAGAGGGGGTGGATAGTGGAAAGTGAATAGTGAATAGTGAATAGTGAATAGTGAATAGTGAATAGATGTCGGTCCTATTCTCTATTTATTAACTGAACTTTGGCAAAAATGAATCATAGAGCTAATTTCAATTGTTTAGAATTTG
>CAZYVD010000073.1:0-11757 GCA_964651045.1 uncultured bacterium | reverse complement strand
TTATTGGTTTTGATATTGCAAATTTGATACTCAGCCTGACTGGCGACAGACTGTTGTCAAGAGATCAGGTAAGGAATCGGTTTTTAAAGATGAAACCTTTCAAGGGCGTAAAGGGAACTATTTCATTCAATGATAATCGTATCAATAGATTCATAAGCCTGCTACAGTATAAGAATGGAGAGGTTATCAGAATTAGATAAATAGAGATGTTTTTTGAGAGAATAAATGACCTCCATGTAGGAAGGTTCTTACCGTTTTTTTCAAATCCATCCATTATCCATGGCATAAGCACGAGAAAGGGAGGCGTGAGCAGACCGCCCTATGAATCTCTAAACCTTGGGGAGAATGTTGGAGATTCGAGTTGTTGTGTTAAAGAGAATAGAAGAAAATTTTTCAGTAGCTTGGGCATTTCAGTTAAAGATATTGCCTTTCCTGTTCAGGTACATGGGGATGTTGTCAGGTATGCCAGAAGGCCCGGAACTTTTCCTAAAACAGATGGACTAGTCACAAATATTAGCAATATTGTATTAACTGTACAGACGGCAGACTGTCTTCCAGTTTTTATATTTGACTCTGTGCACATGGCAGTCGGATTGATTCATGTAGGGTGGAGAGGATGTGTGAAGAAAATAACACTCAGAGCACTCGATAAAATGTACTCAGAGTTTGGATCAAATCCAGGCGATCTTAATATAGTGTTTGGCCCTTCAATCAGAAGCTGCTGTTACGAGGTAGGAGATGAGCTCACTCGGTTATTCCCATCAGGATATGTCGATAATGGACATCTCGATATCTGTCTCTTTAATCGTGATCTTTTAGTTAAGGGTGGGGTAAGACCGGAAAATATTACAGCGACTCGAGTATGCACCTGCTGTCATCAGGAGTGGTTTTTTTCTCACAGGGCGAGTGGAGGAAGAACGGGTAGAATGATTGCCTTTTTAGCACTTGTATCGAATTGATTCTAACCACTCTCTCTGTTCTCTTTTGCCCTCAGCCCTCTTTCTACAATATCTGCGAGTTGTTCTATTTCAACAGGCTTTGTAATATAGGTGTATCCCTCGTCTTCAATTGTTTCTATAATGGTTTCTGCAGATGGGAAACCCGTCATGATTACAATGATTGCTCCTGGATCGATCTTTTTTGCCTCTTTTAGAAAGGTAATTCCATCCATGACAGGCATATTAATATCGACGAATGAGAGGTCCACATTCTCCTTTTTAAATATCGACAGAGCCTCTCTTCCATTTTCCGCCTCGAGCGGTTTGTGTCCCATCCTTCTTATCACTTCACAAACATAGTTTCTGAATTCCATCTCATCATCAACGACCAATATTTTAGCCATGCTTACTCCCTTATACATAGGGCAGGATAGTAAAATTTATCTATCTTCTCTGGAAATGTCAAGTGAATAGTGAAAAGTGAAAAGTGAATAGCGAATAGCGAATAGTAATAGTGAATAGTGTCCCGTGTCTTGTCCTGAAATAGGTTGTCACTTTTTAAGATGTGTTTTGTATCTATCGATCAAATAAAGAAGGCCAGCAACATTGAGTATGCTGCTGGCCTTCGGATTAATAAGATTGGAAAACTTTTCTACAGGAATTTCTCGGGCGAAATATAGTTTCCATACTTTGACTTGGCCTCATTCAGTCGAGCGATTTCTTCGTCGAGTATCTTAAACAGAAGCGAGGGTGTATCCGGTACATTTGATTCATAGATTTTTCTTATCCTGTCGATCTTGGCCAAAAATTCATTTACTCGGATTTGAAACTGTTTTACATAATCTTCCTCACTGTAGCTCTTGTTTTGTACATCCTGAAAGAGCCTCTTCAAATCATCATATTTTGGAATGAGACCTACTGGAGTCTTAATCGCATCTATTTCTCCGTGAACCCTTCTTTCCATCCATTTCAGCCAGATCCCCTTATCGGTTTTTGCGTTTAGGAATTCTCCATTCTCGTCCTTCAAGAAATAGTTTACACCATATATCTTAGGTGGATTATTGATCGATGTTCCAAAGTCGAGATTGTTCTGAATATACTTTCCAAGAGGTATTGAAACAAAATCGAGGTTTGACATAGGATTAAACTTTGGTACGCCCTCTTTTCCGAGTGTTGCTGCTGTGGTCTCAGATTCGAGAGCTGCTGCCACTGTAACAATTCCGTGTTTCCAATCAAATGCCTCGCGAACAGGAACCCATGTGTTGGAGTCGCGGCCGCCATAGATGATTCCACCAACAGCAACACCATGAGGATCATTTAATTTTGGATCTACATTCTCAAGATTTTTTAGATTGATTGTAAACCTTGCATTCTTGTGTGAGGGTGGTATTTCATTCCCGTCATCATCTTTTTTCCCCTTAAACCACTGGCCAGAATGGTTGAACCCTTTTTCTGGGATTTCCTCGCCCATTCCTATCCAGGCAACATGTTTGTCATCTGTCACCAATACATTTGAGAAGATAATCTCATTTGGACTGTGAAGTGTTTTCCAGATAATGGGATCATCTTTGGCATTTACTCCCATTATGATGCCAAACATACCTGCTTCGACATTGACTGCCTTTACCTGGCCGTTTATCTTTCTTAGATAGGCAATGTCGTCACCAACGATTCTCTCTCCCAGCATCATAGATGTCGAGGTCTTTCCACAAAGAGATGGAAAGGCACCCGTGAAATAGGTCACTCTGCTGTCTGGTCCGTGAACTCCCATGACAAACATGTGTTCGCAAAGCCAGTCTTCTTTTGATGCCTTGTTTATGGCAAGACGCATCGAGAGTTTTTTGAGCCCTAATGTGTTGCCTCCATATTGAGTATTGGTGCTGTAGACAATATTGTCTTCTGTATCGATATAGATTCTTCTCTTATCGATATTTTTGCTTACATTGTTCTCATCAAGTTCTCCTGCACTATGAATGATGCGGAAAAATTCGGAAGAACTGCCTCCCTTCTTAAATGCTTCATATCCCTGGCGGTAGAGTAAATCAAGACTGTGAGCGACATAGGCAGAATCTGTGAGCTGACAGCTAAGTATGGAGAATTCAGAATTTGTGGGGCCGAGGCAGAAGAAACGTACATACATCTCTTTGCCCTTCATAATGTCTTTTAGAATCTGGCGAATTTCCTTCAGGCCTTCTTCCTTGTCAATGGAGTTTATGTTTTTACCGAGATCCACTCCTTTAGGCAGCAGGAATTTTGTATGTACCTTGTCTCTGGCCTGATCATAGTAACCGTCGAAATGAACTGTATGACCCTCTATTGCAAGCTTCAACTCTTCGCCATTTTTTATGGCACTCTCCCTTATGTAATTTAGATCTTCATCTGAATCTGTACATACAAATATCTTATCCGGACTGCATAGCTCGATAAAGTCAGCAACAAATTTGTGAAGTTTGGGATTATCTATTGCTGCAAGATTCTTGTAGCCTTTGTCGCTGAGTTTTTCTTTGAGAAAATCTCCGATACTCTTATCCATTTTTATACTCCTCCGATATTCTATGATGTTTTTGAAAGAAAAAGATCAAGGCCAGCACTATCATCTCAATGACTGCTTTCTGGCCTTGATCATTTAGTTTCTGATTATTAAGATGACTCCCCCTGACTGCTTTAAATCTGAATTAGTTATTTTAAACAACTCCTTGGTCGAGCATTGCGTCTGCAACTTTTACAAAACCTGCGATATTGACACCGTTGTTTACATAGTTAACAAAATCGCTCTCTTTTCCATACTCGACGCATTGTTCATGAATTGCCTTCATGATTCCCTGGAGTCTCTGATCGACCTCTTCTCTTGTCCAGCTCAGATGAAGGCTGTTCTTTGACATTTCAAGACCACTGACAGATACGCCGTCAGCCTTGTCTGCCTTACCAGGACTATAAAGAATCTTTGCATCGAGAAAAACATCGATGGCTTCTGGTGTGCTGGGCATGTTTGCAGTTTCTGAGACACAGATACATCCATTCTTTACCAGCTCTTTTGCATCATTACCGTCAATTTCATTCTGAGTGGCATACTGGAAGGCTATATCTAACTTGATGCCCCATGGGCGTTTACCTTCATAGTACTTGCGCCAGTATCTATCGGCATACTCTTTGATTCTTCCTCGCTTGAGGTTTTTCAGCTCTTTGACATATTCGAGTTTTTCCTTATCGATTCCATCTGAATCATGAATCATACCGCTCGAATCGGAAATTGTCACAACCTTTGCACCGAGCTCTATTGCCTTCTCCACTTTAAATTGGGCAGCATTAACTGATCCAGATATGGTGGCAGTCTTACCGCTCATTGACTCACCGCGAGTCTTGAGCATATCTTCTTCAAAGTATACACATCCAAAGCCTGTAGTTTGTGGACGAGTCAGACTGCCTTCCCAGCCGATTCCCTTTCCAGTCAGGATACCAGTGAATTCATTTACGATTTTCCTATATTGACCAAAGAGAAAGCCTGTCTCTCTTTCACCTACACCGATATCGCCTGTAGGAACATCGGTATTGGGACCTATGTGGCGGCAAAGTTCGCTCATGAATGCCTGACAGAACTTCATTACTTCATTGTCTGATTTTTCCTTTGGATCAAAATCTGAGAGGCCATTTCCACCACCCATCGGTAGAGTGGTCAATGCATTTTTGAAGACCTGTTCGAATGCTAAGAATTTCAGAATACTGAGGTTAACAGTTGGATGGAACCGAAGCCCACCTTTATACGGATCGGTTGCGCTGTTTATTTCGATGCGGAAACCGAGGTTAATCAGGATTTCGCCCCTGTCATCAAGCCTTGTTACTCGAAACATAATCATCGTTCTGGCTCTACAATCCTTTCGTGAATTTTTGCCTTTTTGTATTTGGGGTTTTTCTCGATGAATGGTAGAAGTAAGTTGGCTACCTCGAATACGGTCTGATGAAATTCGGGCTGTGCCGGATTCTTAGCCTTGACTTGTTCCATTAATTCATCAACACCTTTTGAAATTATCTTCCTACTTAAGATTAATTAAAGTTTACTACAATTAAATCATAATTGTTTTAATATATTAAAACATTCTTTCACTTCCGACTGCTAAAGCATATTCTGTTACGATTTGACCATTCAGTATATGCTTCTCAAAGATTTCTCTCATCTTTTCGGGTGTTAGATCCACATATTTTACAGGTGGGGATCCCTTGACTTCCACGGTGGCCATTGGCTCTTTGCTGCAGAAGCCGGCACACCCGGAAGTTGTAACCAGAACATCCTTAGCACCACTCTTGTTTATTTCATCCAGCACTGTGCTCATAATCTGGCGGGCACCGGAGGCTATTCCACATGTACCCATATGAACGGTGATCTTTACACGACCCGCTCCCTCACGAAGTATGGTCATCCTTCGTGTTTTCTCTTTAATCTTAGCCAGATCCTCTACTTTGATCTTTGCCATATTTAACCCCAATAAAAAAGGCAGTATACATCATACTGCCTGTACTTATATGAAGCGTTTAAATATATATTGTGCCTGAATATAATTAAGTTATTACTAAGCATGATCATCAAAATTTCCCTACAGAATAGCATATATTTCGATGGCTTAAAAATAACCAAATTAACTTTATGAGTCAACAAAAAAATCTTAATAATCATTATTAATTTAAATTATAATGATTATAAAATATATCAAACGTATTGACATTGGACTGTCAATTAATTATCTTTATTATGTTTATGAATGAATAATATCTATGAGGTTTGTTATGCGTCGTGATATTTTTATCTATATTAATATGGTTTTGATAGTAATTGTGATATCTTTATCGTTTCTCGTTCCACACAGACCCGATAAATCGCAAATCAAGACATCGGATGCTTATGAGGCACTCAATTTCTGGTCGGCCCAGAGGGCATACCCTGATAGAACAATTCCGGATGTTGGTCATTTTAAGGTTTATATGGAAGAGAGAAGAAGGGTCAATGGCAGGCTAAATAAGCAGATATTTACAAAGAAGTGGGAATCTATAGGACCCCACAACATAGGTGGACGGACAAATGCAATCGAAATAAATCCCCTGAATCCAAATACAATATATGCAGGTTCTGCCAGCGGTGGTTTATGGAGAAGTTTTACAGGAGGAGTCGGGGCAGATGCATGGGAATATGTTGATACAGGCTTTCCTGTTCTTGGGATTGGTGCAATTGCAATTTCCCCAGATGATACTTCTACTATTTACATAGGTACTGGAGAAGTATATGCTTATCAAAACAGTATTGGCGGCCTGGCAGATAGAACAACAAGAGGCAGTTATGGCATTGGAATTTTGAAATCTACGGATAATGGACAGACCTGGATTAAGAGTCTTGATTGGAGTTATAACCAGAAGAGGGGTGTATGGGCAATTGAAATAGATCCATCTAACTCCGATATTGTATGGGCAGGTACAACAGAGGGAACATATAAATCCACGGATGGCGGGGCATCATGGACAAGGGTCGATACTACTATAATGGTCATGGATCTTGTGATTCATCCGCAGAATCCAGACACTGTATTCATTGCATGCGGAAATTTTAAATCCTCAGGATATGGAATATACAGAACTACCAATGGAGGGACGAGCTGGACAAAATTAACATTCGGTCTTCCATCTTCATTTGAGGGTAAGATTCAGCTCTCTATTTATCAGCGCTATCCCGACATAATCTATGCTTCTATAGGTAATGGTTATTGGGATGATGCTGGTTCGTGGCTCTGCAGGTCTGTAGATGGAGGAAACACATGGTCGATAGTATCTGAGGACACCGATTTTTCAAGCTACCAGGGGTGGTATTCTCATTGTGTGGGAGTCAGTCCTGTGGACTCCAATGTTGTTTTTGTTGGCGGTGTGAATCTTTGGAAGTCTACGGATGGTGGCAGTAATCTGAAACAGATAAATAGTTCAGGTTATCAGCATGGAGTGATTCCAATAGGGGGTCCGGAAGGCCCATCCGACTATGTCCACTGCGATTTTCATGATATTGTATTTCATCCAACAGATCCTGATATAATCTATTTTGGATGCGATGGGGGCGTTTTCAGAACAACAGATGGCGGCACAACTTTCGAGGGGTGCAATGGTAGATATCAGACAACGCAATTTTACAATGGGTGTTCCAGTTCGCGTACAGATTCTTTGCTGTTTATTGGTGGCATGCAGGATAACTACTCTGCAATATATAGAGGAAGTAAGGCATGGAACCGGGTTTTGTATGGTGATGGATGCTATACTGCCATACATCCGACAAATTCGAATATAATTTATGGTTCACCGCAGTATCTTCTTTATATGTACCGTTCTATTGATGGGGGAAATAATTGGAGCTATTATTACATGCCTGCTCCATATGATGATGATCCATGTTTTGTTTCTCCATTTGTGCTAAGCCCATCAAATCCAAAATATTTATATGCAGCACACAGCCGTCTCTACCTCTCGATTGATGGGGGAAAGTACTGGTTTTCAATCAATGGTAATGAAAAACTTGATGGAAATCCAATAATAGCTCTAGCTATATCAGAGCAGACAGACAAGACATTGTATGCGGCTACTGTGCCAAAATATTCGCGTTCTCACATCTACTATACTACAAACTATGGTGCATGGTGGCATGATATAACAAAAGATCTTCCGGATAGATATCCGGTTGATATCGCAGTAGACCCGACCAATGATAAAATAGTTTATGTGATTTTCTCAGGATTTGGATCCTCTCATGTTTATAAAACAACTGATCGGGGAAAACACTGGAAGGATATAGGGAGTGGACTTCCAGACGTTCCTACATCTGCTGTTGCTGTTGATCCCCTGTATACAAATAATATCTATGTAGGCAACGATCTGGGAGTATATGTCTCATTGGATGGTGGCGAGAACTGGAAAAGAATGAGTGAGGGACTGCCAGAAGGCGTTATTGTCATGGATCTTTCGATATCTCCAGTAAACCGTGTGATCAGGGCGGCCACTCATGGAAACGGTGTATATGAGTGCAAACTCTTTAATTATACTTCTTCGGATGATGAGTCGTCTTCTCCTGAGAGCTATCTGCTTTATCAGAATTATCCAAATCCATTCAACAGCCAGACCGAGATTCGTTTTACATTGCCAAAATTGAGTCATGTCAGGATTGACATCTATGATGTTCGTGGAAGAAAAATAGAGACTGTTATCGATGAATATTTACCCCAGGGTAGTCATTTTGTAAAATGGACTGCCTCCGGACTGCCGAGCGGAGTATACCTCTACAGAATGAGAGCCGGAGACTATATCAAAACCAGAAGGATGGTATTTCAGAAATAGTATCATATGACCAGAAGAGGAGATAAGTTTATTATTTTAGAGTCTCATATAAAAAGCCTTCATGGACATGAGTACGTGTTGTAGAGGTCTATCCTATAGATTAAATATAGATAAATTAATGTAGATGTCCCCGAATGTTCTTGGAAGTAAATCGTAAACTGTTGATAAAATGATTCTGCAATGATGGGTGTCAGATTAAATTTGTGGCCAGCTTTTGGATGATCGCACTCCTGGCGTCCTTCGATTTTAACCGTTTGATACTGTAGTTGATTTTAGATTCTGCCATAGGTTTCTCCTTTCCCTATCCATCGGATTAATAGAAAGATAAGAATTCCTATAGTCATATGCACTAAACTTTAAATAGTCTAATAAAGATCAGAGATTTGCGATAAGCAGGGTTTTAGGCTCGAGCTTGAGAGACATCTTTTCAGGATTTTTTGAATCGTGATCTTTAAGAAGTATAAGATCAATATAATCTTTTCGTGGTTTGAGCATTATGATCACAGAAAACAGATCACAGAATTTGTTGATTGGAGCCGGAATTCCCTGTTCATTGAGTGCCAGGTTGTGGCGGTGAAGTGTTGCAGAGAACCATATCTCAAAGTCTCGCTTTAATGCTAAATCTTTCCAGTTTTTAAGTTGAAGAGTTGTTCTGTTGTGAAATGGATATCCATCGACTATTAAACAATCGGGTATAAAGGATGTGGAGGTGAGGAATCTATCCATGGTCTCTACTATGTGGTCGAATTCGAAATCTTTCCGTTTAAAATGAAGTATGAGTCTGTTTTTTACTATAATATCGTAATTTGAGAGAACATTTTCCAGCCGGTACTCTTCTGCGATCTCTTTGAAAATCTGGTCATACCACTTCTCAGTATGATGTGGATTATCAGTAAATGAGAGGTGAAGAACTCTACTGTCTCTGAACATTTTATCTATTGAGACATGGATTAAGCATGCAGTCTTTCCAACCCCCTTGCGTGCAGTAAATACTCCAAGATTGCCTTTTCCGAGTCCACCGTGGATCGATTTTTCGAGTATTCTAATTGGGCTTCTTTTTATCAGTTCTTTTCGTAACATATCTTATCCCTTAGGATTGTTTATTTGTGTTTGTTTCAGCGCATTTTTTCTTCAACTTTTCAGCAACACTTTCAGGTACTCGTGAATAGTGATCAAATTCCATTGTGAATTCGGCTTTTCCCTGTGTTACCGAGCGGAGTATTGTGGAATAGCCAAACATCTCGCTTAAAGGGACCTGTGCCTCGATAACAATGAAATTGTTATCTTCAACAGCACTTATGATTGTCCCCCTCCGCTGATTAAGAGTGTTGAGTACTGCCCCCTGAAACTCCGTAGGACTTTCTACCGTCACCCTCATTACAGGTTCAAGAATTTTGGGCCTGCATTTCGAATAGGTTTCCCTGAATGCACCCATTGCAGCCTGACGAAAGGCTATTTCGGATGAATCGACAGGATGGTATGTTCCGTCTTTTAAAATAACCTTTACTCCCACTACAGGGAAGCCGATCAGAGATCCCTTCTCCATTGAGAGTTCGAATCCTTTCTTGCATGCAGGAATAAATTCCGAAGGTATTGCGCCTCCCTTTATTTCATTCACAAATTCGAACTCCTTATCACTGCATGGTTCTATTCTGCCTGCCACACGTCCGTACTGACCAGAACCACCTGTTTGTTTTTTATGTGTATAATCGAACTCTGATGGAGTCGATATACTTTCTCTGTATGCAACCTGAGGCGCACTTGAATTAACCCTAATCCCATATTCTCTTTTCATGCGTTCTATATATACATCGAGATGGAGTTCTCCCATGCCCTGTACTATTGTATCATTAGTTTCAGGATCAACATATACCTTAAATGTTGGGTCTTCTTTTGAAAAACGATTGAGAGCCTTTATCATATTGTCTGAATGTTTGTTGTCTTCAGGCTTCAATGATAAAGAGATAACAGGTTTTGGAACATAGATGGATGACATTGTAATCTGAAGCTCTCCTGATGTAAATGTATCGCCTGAAGAACACTCGATACCAAAAAGGGCTACGATGTCTCCAGCGCTTGCCTCAACAATCTCCTCCATCTCGTCTGCATGCATTCTTATTAGTCTTCCTACTCTTGACTTTTTACCGGTTCGCATGTTTACGATCTCATCGCCCTTTTTTATGGATCCCTGGTAGATTCTTATGTATGTGAGTTGCCCATATCGTGTGTCTTCGATTTTGAATGCGAGTAAGACCAGAGGATGGGTGGGATCTGATGTAAGCAATTTTTCTGATCCGTCATTGAGATCGAATGCCCTATTTTGAACATCCACTGGCGATGGCAGATATCTTACGATTCCGTCCAGAAGAGGCTGTATCCCTTTGTTTTTAAATGCAGACCCCATGAAGACAGGAGTCAATTTGAGTGAAAGAGTGCCGATTCGCACCGCTTCATAGATCAGATCTTCTGTAACGCGATTTTCCAGATAGGCTTCCATCAGTTCATCGCTGAATATAGAGGCTCTGTCAATGAGAGTCTCTCTCTTATCGAGAGATCTCCTGACCATCTCTTCTGGAATCTCCTCTTCGCGTATGTTCTCGCCATTTGGTCCCTCAAAATAATAGGCCTTCATCCTAATTAAATCGACAATACCTTTAAAATCTGTTTCAAGGCCTATGGGAAGCTGCAGGAGCGTGGCGTTGTGGCCGAGTTTTTCGTTTAATTGACTGCATACCTTTTCAGGATTTGCACCTACTCTGTCACATTTATTTATGAAACAGATTCTTGGGATAGAGTAGCGCCTCATCTGTCTGTCTACTGTTATCGATTGTGACTGGACACCTCCAACTGCACATAATACAAGAATACCCCCATCCAGTACTCTTAGAGACCGTTCTACCTCTACAGTAAAGTCTACATGGCCAGGTGTGTCGATTATGTTGATCGAGTGGTTTTTCCATGTCACATTGGTCGAGGCCGAGGATATTGTGATCCCTCTTTCCCGTTCCAGCTCCATGGAGTCCATTGTAGCACCAGTCCCATCCTTGCCGTGAACTTCATGAATTTTGTGGATTTTTCTTGTATAAAAGAGTATGCGCTCTGTTATTGTAGTCTTCCCAGAATCTATATGTGCGCTTATTCCAATGTTGCGCATTTTTTTTATGTCTATACCCATCTCTTTTGTCCATCGCCTTTTTATAAACAAAGGGCAGTAAATTTAAAAGAATGGAACCAAAAATACAAGTAAAAAATAATAAATTTTTGGAAAACGGACTAAAACTATAGGCTGTACGATTAAACAGACAGCCTATGAATAATATATAATAAGCTATGTGAAGTTAGGATTCTACCTCATGAGTGTAAGTTTTCTGGTAAAGACTCTCTTTCCAGCGACCATCCTTTAATCTACAGGGTGACCCCCAAAAATTTTGAATAATGAGAGTTTAATCTTTGATAAATTAGA
>CAZYVD010000072.1:0-12492 GCA_964651045.1 uncultured bacterium | reverse complement strand
TTTATTCAAATCAAGTGGTACATGTTCACTCCTAAAAGTGCAAAAGTGCAGTATTTTAAGATATAACTATTTTTTTATTGTACAGAAAAGGTTGATGCCAAGGGGCTCACTTTCTATCTCGATTTCAGAAAAGGGAATATTTGCTTTTTTACAGAGACGAATCAGGTCATTACTGCTTCTGTGAATGAGATACCAATTGCATCCTAGCTCCATGCCAATTTTTGTAGGGTTTTTTGGACTGAAGTTTCCAAAAACAATTTCTCCCCCATCCTTCAAATAGCGCCATAATTTCCTCAATAGAATAATGACGAGTCTGTCTTCAAAATAGTCAAACATTCCTGCCGACCATATGAGATCATATTTTTGGTTGCTCCTGAATCTGAAACAGTTTGCACATTCGAGTTTTATATTGTTCATTGGAACATTGTCTTTCAAAAGGTTTCTGGCATATTCTATTGCTTCTTGCTCCTGGTCTATACAGTGGAAAAAGGCGCTTTGCCTGTTTTTGCATGTTGTGATAGTTTCTAATATGTCTCTGCAGGAGCCGCATCCAATGTTTAGAATATGGATTGTAGAACATGACTCTCTGATCATCTTGTGGCACTTATTAATGAAAAACTGTTTGCGGTTGCGAACAGCCTCGGCTGCTTCATAGCTGTGGAAAAGTTCGTCTAGGAATCTGCTGATCCCGTTCCTTGACTTCTTTTCTGTATATATCCAGTCTATTAACAGATAGTCTCCTGCATACCCAAGTGGTTTTTCTCTTGCCCTTCTGTGGATAGGGCTTGCATCAAAATCGCTGAATGCATCATAGAAATACTTTTTTAAAAGTTCTCTATTTGGTGAAGAGTCTATTATTTTTGCAATCTCTCTTATTTTTTTATAGAGATTGTCTCTAAAACGGGTGATGTTTGAGTCGTTTATTGTTGAGAGGAAATCTTTGAATTCATTAAGAATCGTCTCAAAATCTTTTTTCTGAGTTTGTATTGTTGTATATGTTGTCATATTAAAATATTGAAATAGTTTTGAAATTTCTGTAATAAAAGTTGTACAAATATTAAGCAAACATCATACCATCTTATTCTATAGAAGTATAATATATATATAAGATCAACAAATACATGCAGTTATACTTTTAAGTTTGAATGTGTTTCAACGTATTTTTTATATTGACTGGCTTGAATTTGATCAATTTCAGTTGTCGAAAATATTTCGTATTGTAGAGTGGAGAGTTTGAAATGTATATGGTTTTTGAAGAAATTTGTAATTTGATTTTATCATAAATGCTTCGGATTCAATATTGTTGAAATAACCCGAGATAAACAGCACCTTAAGGTTTGAACGCTTGGCAACAAGCTTTTTAGCCAGCTCTTTACCACTCATGTATGGCATAACTATATCTGTGACAAGAAGATCTATATTCCCGTTATACTGTTTACATATGTTTATGGCCTCTCTGCCCTCTTCTGCAAGAATTACTTTATAGCCCTGCTTTTCAAGCATGCGTGCTGTAACATTACGAATCTTTTCTTCATCTTCCACAAGAAGGATCGTCTCTTTACCTCCTGTGGTCTTTATCTCTTTGGGCCTGTCCTGTTTTGGGCTTTTTCGTTCCATGATGCGGGGTAATAGAATCTTTATTGTGGTTCCCTTTCCCTCTTCGCTGTAGACAACTATGTCTCCCTTGCTCTGTTTAACAATTCCATATACAGTCGAAAGACCGAGTCCGGTTCCTTTGCCAACCTCCTTTGTTGTAAAGAAGGGATCAAACATTTTTGATTTTACTTCATCATTCATTCCTACTCCTGTGTCGCTGACAGATATCATTACATAGTCACCCGGAGCAAGAGAGACCTTTCCTATTCTACAGTAAGAATCGTCGAGTGTGACATTGGCCGTCTCAATGATCAACATGCCGCCATGAGGCATGGCATCTCTGGCATTAATGGAGAGATTTAAGATGATCTGCTCTATTTGGATTGGATCAGAGTAGATATAACCAACCTCTGGCTGTGTAATGATCATCAGCTCAATGTCCTCTCGCAGTACTCTGTGAAGCATTTTCCCCACATTCCTGATTATGTCGTTTACGTTTATTATTTTAGATTTTAGAACCTGACGCCTGCTGAAAAGAAGAAGTTGCTTTACAAGATCTGCAGCACGCAGTGAAAGTTGATTGATGCACTCTATCTCTTTTCTGATCGGATTTTTTTTCGATGTACTCTTCAGAAGAAGAGATGTTGTTCCAAGGATTCCTGTTAGAATATTGTTAAAATCGTGGGAAATTCCTCCAGCAAGCTGTCCAACAACTGCAAGGCGTTCAGACTGGAGAAGTTTTTGAGTTCTCTCCTTTACTTTCTTTTCAAGCTCATCTGCATGTTTCTTTATTTCATCCTGGGCAGCTCTTAGCTTTTTCCGAGAAATCCACTGCCGCTTAGTGTATTTGAAATTGTATTGAGTACTTATCAGAGAGATGATGATAGTTGAAATCAGGAAGAAGTTGTTGTTGGCAAAAATCCCGATTTCTTCTGGTTGCAAGATAGTCATGTTTGGTAGAAAATATGAGAGCCATACAAAGATAAAAACAATTATGCTCTCACTCATTGTTAGAGGAAGCATGATGCCGAATCCGAGGAGAGGAAGATTGATACCAGCATAGTAAGGATCAGATGGTCCGAGATCAATAAAACACATCAGAGAAATAGAACCACATACAACAACCGCCATTATGGAGGCAAGAAGGAATGGATGTTTTCTTCCAGGGCTTTTTTTATTGATAAAAAAAATCAGAATGCATGTGAGTACAACAGTGAGGCGGATCAAAAGAAAAGTCTCAAACTGATGCGGTTTAAATATCATGTCGAGTATGCTGAACAGGGGAACAAGTATTGTGCATAGAATAGAACCAATAGATACAGCCTGACGGAAGATCTTTTTTCGTTCGGCCTCAAAGTTCTGGTCAGATGAGAAAAAATTAAGATTTTTCATATTAATTATCTTCAACAGCTCGCTCCCATAATAAGTTTTTAGCCCATTTAGTCCTTGTTATCTTGATGCATATGTGTTCTAAAGAGATGATTTCTCCTAAGTTTTTAATCAACTGTTCGGCATCTTTGCCAACGGCACTTTCATTCCAATGTTCTATATCCTTAACAAGATATCTGCAAAAAAGGACTTTTCTTCCTTGCTCAGGCCAACTCCATATTGTAACAGATAGTGCACCCCAGCCTGTTTGCATTGGCCAGTATTTATCAATCCAGGCAATAAAGTCTTCATAATTCTTATTTTCTTTAAGAATATTTTTATATGTTATATAGTACATTTGTTACACATCCGTAACAAACATTACATATTGAAAAAATTCTTTCATTGTGAAAGATCGATAAGGATCACTCAAGTGCCAAACTCCTAGTCAATGAATACATATTTTCAGTTATTTCAATACCTTATATTTAATTTCTAAATATAGATATTATCGCCTCTTCGAATGAGTTTTGTATTATGCAAAATGTATACCGAAAAAATTTTGACTGTTGAATTATAGGCTTTAAGCACCCTCACCAAACATGATGACTATTAATTCCATATTTCCCTTTTCGACCCAGAACTGATGTGGGACACCAGCAGGAACAAGTAGACCAATACCCTTTCTCAAGTCGACCTCTTTTTTCCCAATTCTTGCCTTCCCACGCCCGTCAGTCACTATAAAATAGCTTGGAAAAGGATTGGGTGATTTGTTAAAATCTTTGTTGATCATCATTCCTTCTTCTATTCTGTACCAGGCACTCCTAAGCCCTGGCGTGTAATAAAACACAACAGCCTTTCCTCCATGAATTTCTCTGCTGAACTTCTCTCCGAAATAGACAACCTCTGGGGCTTTTGTTATGAAAAAGCTATATGTCATGGGTAGAAGTTTTCCCAGAAACTTTTTGTTCGGCATAAATCCATTTAATGGAATTACATCCAGAGGAGCAGGATCATTTATATTTGCGCGAGCCATTGCTGTTAGTGGATTTAATTCTTTGGTAGCTATCTTTATAAATGTTTCTCTATCGGTCACAAAACAAAAAGAGGATTGCTTTGGAAGACCACTGTTGACCTCTGCTTTTCCAGAAGAGATCCTTATGGTCCATTCTTCTTTTGAATCTCCCTTCAATTTTATACCAAAGATAAGAGATGAATCAGGAGGGATCTCATTGATGAATTCTTCTGCCATGGTCTTAAGATAGTTCTCGATATTTTTATCTGAGCCACAGGCACCGGTAGTGTAAAGAAACAGAAGAGAGAGAAGCGATGCAGTAATCTTTAAATATCTTTTCATTTTTTCACCCCACTGTTTTTTTTATCAATTTTTTCTACGAATATTTTTACACAAAAGTTTAATATCCATTTTAGACTAAAATTAAACCCGAATTAACGGATAAGCAATGTTTCGTACTCAAACCTCATTCTATTTAGATGATGAAGAATAGCTATAAATCGATCTCTTATCCGTTAAATCGGGTTAAATATAATTGTACAGAACGTGTTGCCTCAAAATAAAATGTAACCGAAGATATTAGCAGTAGTCAAATTTTCTTTATTCACTTTTGGATTGCGACGCCTTGGCGTCGCTTTTAAAAGCGGCAACATGCTCGCGCAATCCCAAAAAAAGAATACCTATATTTCTCGTATACAATATATATAGAGAGATTTTCAACATCGTTCCCAAACACAAATTTGGGAACGAGTAGTTATTTAGTCGTTGTACTCATAATTAATTCTTCTGTTTTATGGTTACATTCTATTATGAGGCAACGATTAATTTTTTAAAAAGTTCAATCCCCCTAAAGTTACTTTATTTTTGAGTCAATCCGTAGATCAACTTTCAAGTAATCGCAGAGAAATAACTTGATTTGATGGAAAAAATTTTTTAAAATATAATTCAATTTATCTGAATGGCGGAGAAAGATATGAAAGAGTGTAAAAATTATGAATCCAATATTAATCGGTGTAACTGTACTTACGAACCCTGTTCCAGAAAGGGATACTGCTGTGAATGTTTAGAGTATCATAGAATAATGGGAGAACTGCCTGCATGTTTTTTCCCAGACGATATAGAAAAGACATATGATCGTTCTATTAGAAAATTTATTTCGATTAATAAATAGATGGATTGAAAATGAGAATAGAGAAGCATCCAATTATTGAATTTCCAAGGGGTAAAAAGATTTCTTTTAACTTTGATGGAAAAACAATCACAGCATACCAGGGGGAGACGATTGCTGCAGCACTGCATGCCTCTGGCATAAGGGTACTCAGTCGCAGCATAAAATATCAAAGACCCAGAGGCTTTTTTTGTGCAATAGGAAAGTGTTCATCGTGTATGATGGAGGTTGATGGGATCCCGAATGTTAAGACATGCATGGTTATTGCAGAAGAAGGGATGACTGTTCGCACTCAAACAGGATGGGGAAAATTAAAGGAGATAAAAAGAGGCAGTAATAATAGATATATCAGGAGAGAGATACCAACGCTTGAGACCGATGTGGCAATAGTTGGAGCAGGTCCAGCAGGTCTTTCTGCTGCTATATATGCATCTCGTTTTGGTGCAAAGGTTGCTGTGTTTGAAGAAAACAACAGAGTAGGGGGTCAGCTCATCAAACAAACTCATATGTTTTTTGGTTCAAAAGAACACCATGCTAAGACAAGGGGAATAGACATTAGTAAAAAATTAATTGATGAGTTGAACGATAATGTCAAACTATATACAGAAACACCAGTAATAGGATATTATCATCCGTATCAGCTTGCTATCATCAGGAATCACAGGCTCTTTTGTGTGAGGGCAAAAAAGATAATCGTTGCAACTGGTGCATCAGAGAACATGCTCTCTTTTCCCAACAATGATCTTCCAGGTGTCTATGGAGCTGGAGCGGTTCAGACTCTAATGAATGTTTATGGAGTTCTTCCAGGCAGGCGTGTACTCATGGTGGGTGCAGGGAACATTGGAGTGATAGTTGCCTATCAGTTACTTCAGGCAGGTGTGGATGTGGATTGTGTTGTGGAAGCACTTCCAAAGATTGGAGCATATCAGGTTCATGCCTCTAAACTAAGAAGGTGCGGTGTACCAATTTTAACAAGACATACAATAAAGAAGGCTCTGGGCAAAGATAGAGTTGAAGGAGCAACTATTGTAGAGATAGATG
The DNA here is from genome assembly GCA_964651045.1 of uncultured bacterium. Lineage (GTDB taxonomy): Bacteria > Zhuqueibacterota > QNDG01 > QNDG01 > DSAB01 > CAZYVD01. The sequence continues at coordinate 6,304 of CAZYVD010000072.1, read as the reverse complement.
AGAATTGGGATGAGATAAAAGGAACCGAACGTGATATCGATGTTGATGTGATTTGTCTCTCCGTAGGATTGAAGCCAACTGTAGAGATATTTGCACAGGCCGGATGCAGAATGGTAAATATTCCCGAACTTGGAGGAGAGGTCCCATTCAGGAATGAAAACATGGAGACATCTGTAGATTCTATATATGTTGCAGGAGATGCATCCAGTATTGAAGAAGCAAGTTCGGCAATGCTCGAGGGACGACTGGCAGGGCTGGATGCAGTAGAAAAATTAAAGGGTAGCACTCCAGAGATCACAAGACTTAAGGAACATGTAAAAAAGAGTTTAAAGGAGCTGAGAGAAGGACCTTTTGGCGAGAAGATAAGAGAGGGTGAGAAAAAGATGTTAGAAGAGGAGAGGGCAGCATGAGTTATCTTGAGACCGGAGTAGTAGATGTAAAGGAGATAAAGATTCCTTCGGAAGCAAGATTCATGAAAGGGCCTGTTGTGATAATTGAATGTGTACAGCGCATTCCGTGTAATCCATGTGTTGACAGCTGTCCGAGAGGAGCCATAAAAATAAACGGATCAATAAATAATATTCCAGAGGTCGATTTTCAGTTGTGCAATGGATGTGGTGTATGCATTTCGAATTGTCCGGGACTTGCTATTTTTGTGATCGATAAGACCTATAGTGAGGAGAGGGCAACTGTTAGTATTCCATACGAGTTTCTTCCTCTTCCTGAGAAAGGAGAGAGAGTGGATCTGTTAGATAGAAGTGGAAAGGTTTGCGGCAAGGGAGAGATTGTAAGGATAAGGAATGCAAAAATTCAGGACAGAACACCAGTAGTTACTATTGCAGTGGATAAGGATCTTGTCATGCAGGTTCGTTTCTTTAAAAGGAGGATTGATGAAAGAAAAACAGGATAAGAAAAATGTTATCATCTGCAGATGCCAGGATATTTCGTTAGATGAAGTTGAGGCTGCAATAGAAGCAGGAGTTACACATCCCGAGCAACTAAAGCGCTACTTACACATTGGGATGGGATCGTGTCAGGGTAGAACATGCAGTACTCTTGTTTTACGCATCTTGGCAAACAAAACAGGAAAAAGAATGAATGAGATACAGAGCACATCAAAGAGGCCGCCCCTTGTTACTATGCCTATGAAAGAATTTTTAGGAGCAGAAGATGAGAAATAATACCTATGATGCAATAATAATAGGGGGCGGAATTATTGGAACTAGCACTGCATACTATATTTCAAAACATGGCTTAAGAGTTCTTCTTTTAGAGAAAGATTTTATGACTGCAGGATCCACAGGCCGATGTATCACAGGAATAAGACAGCAGTTTTCCACAGAAACAACCATAAAAACTGCAATAGAATCGGTAAGGTTATTTAGCTCAATGAAGGAAGAGTTGAATATAGATGTAGAGTGGAAAGATTCGGGTTATCTATTTCTTGCATACAATGAGGATACAGTAAACACATTTAAAAGTAATATATCTATACAGACCAGACATGGATTGGATGTTGAGTTTTTGTCGCCCGATGAGTGCAAAAAGATTGTGCCTCTTTTAAACATAGAAGGACTCCTGGGAGGTGCATGGTGCGGGTCAGATGGACAGGCCAATCCGTTTCTGGTTGTAAAGGGTTATTCTGATGGAATAGTTAGAAATGGTGGTAGGGTTCTTATTGGGACAAAGGCAGTAGAGATTGGATTAAAGAGTGGGAGGATAGAATCTGTAACAACATCAAGAGGAGAGACTTTCTACACTCCCATGATCTTGAATGCAGCAGGTCCATGGGCAAAGGAAGTAGGAAGGATGGTGGGAATAGAATTACCCGTTGAGCCAGAAAGACATGAAGCGCTCATAACAGAGGGCGTAGAGTATCAGGGTATTCCGATGCTGGTCGATTATCGTTCCGATGGTGGATATTTTGTTCAGAGAGTAACAGGCCAGTTCATTGGATGTTATACTCCAGAGAGTGTAGTACCTGGTAAAAGCGTAGACTCTTCCATGGAATTTCTTTTGGAGATGTCAAGACGCATGTGTAGATTGATACCTGCTCTGGAAAACGTTGCTGTAATGAGACAGTGGGCTGGATCATACACAATGACGCCAGATGGTAGCCCTATTGTTGATGGCACAGATATAGAGGGATTTTACTGTTCAATCGGCATGAGCGGACACGGTTTTATGTTAGGCCCTGCACTAGGGAAATACATGGCCCAATACATGGTTGAGGGTAGATGGCAGATAAATATGGATGAGTTTGCATACGGCAGGTCGTTTGGGGAGAGGGAGAAGATGGCTTAAAGATTATTTATTGAGGAAACATCATGGAATTAGGATTAAAAAACAAAGTAGCACTTGTTGCTGCGGCCAGCAGAGGATTGGGAAAGGCAGTGGCATGGGGTCTTGCCAGAGAGGGAGCAAAACTGGTAATTTGTGCCAGGAGTAAGGATGTATTAGAAAAGACTGCAGATGATATATTTCTCGAAACAGGGGTTTCTGTTTTTCCTTTGGCCGTTGATTTATCAGAAAGCGAACAGATCGACTGGTTGATAAATGAGACATTTGATCTGTTTGGAAAGGTTGACATTTTAATAACCAATGCAGGCGGTCCTCCACAGGGGAGTTTTTCAGAAGTGGATGAGGCAGACTGGATGAAATCGGTTCAGCTAACATTGATGAGTGCAGTAAGATTAACAAGAGCCGTTATTCCAGGAATGAAAAAACAGAAATGGGGACGTATAATTCACATGACGTCTGTAACTGCAAAACAACCGATCGATTCTCTTTTTCTTTCCAATGTATTGCGTCCTGGGATTATCGGTTTTACAAAGAGTCTTTCTAATGAGCTTGCTGGTTATAATATTTTAGTCAATGCTGTTTGTCCAGGCTATTTTTTAACCGATAGAGTAAAGGAGCTCATAAAGGAGCAGGCAAAGAAAAGAAGAACAGGAGTAAGCAGGGTGATGGAGGAGATCGAAAAGCAGATTCCTCTATCGAGAATGGGCATGCCTGAGGAGCTTGCAAATCTGATAGTTTTTTTGGCTTCTGAGAGATCAAGTTATATTACTGGAAGTGTGATCCAGGTAGATGGAGGATATGTGAAGGGGCTGATGTGATATTCATCATACTGATATCCTTCCCTAGACCTATCTTTAATATAGCATTTAATGTAAATAAAAAACATTTTAGAACGTCTAAATAAGTAGTCCAATGAACCATGAAATTGAAAAATGGATAAAAAAGATACAATCTGGTAATCCAGAATATTTTAATAAAATTGTTGAGAGGTATGCTAAATTGATATTTTCACTCTTATATGAAATGACAAACAACTATGAGGATACCAAAGATTTAACTCAGGAGACGTTTTTAAAGGCATTCAAAAATATAGGCACTTATGAAGGAAAGTCAAAATTTGATACATGGCTCTATCGGATAGCATACAATGTTGGAATAGATTACTGGAGAAGACAGAGGAAGAGGAGATTTGTGGATATCGATTCAATAAGAAAAATAGATCAAGCTTATTCTGGAAGGAGTAACAACAATTTATATACAGGTTTAAACGAAGTGCTCCAGAAGGGACTTCAGCAGTTGACTCAAAGACAGCGTGCAGCAGTAGTGTTGAGCTACTTTCATGGATTTACCATAAAAGAGATAGGATCTGTTCTTGGATGTTCAGAAGCAACCGTAAGAGTACACATTTTCAGGGCGTTCAATAAGTTAAGAAAAGAATTAAAGGGATTCAAGAAGGGGGAGTAAAATGGCATGTAAAGAAGAAAAGTATATAGTTCTCTACATGTTGAGAGAACTGGGGATCAGAGAGAGGATCACTTTCAAGAATCACCTGCGAAAGTGCAGAGAGTGCAGTGAAATCCTAAACGATTTTAAAGCAGTGGAAGAAGCATTAGAAAAAAGGCCCAGAATAGATCCTCCTGACTCTATTGTAGAGGATTGTAAAGTAGGAGGCAGAAGGCTTTCATATATCAGGGAGCGTAAAGTTTCATTCATATATAAACCTGCATGGGCTTTTGTGCTTCTTATGATTGTGTTTGCTGGAGGTTTTTTATTGGGCAGGTTTGAATTTAATAGGCCTGATAAGACTGGCATGAGAGGTAGAGTAGTATATGACTCAAACGATTTTTTAAGAAATAAGGCGTTTAGAGATTATTTACTAAGCGTGGAGGCATTCTTTTTAAACATGGTGAACATGGATAATTTAGAAATGAAACAGGAAGAGGATGAAAAGACAGATATACGAATCATGGAAGAGGTACTCTCCAGGACAAGACGTATAAAGGAGTTGATTCCAGAGCATGAAAGAGAAATATACAGACTCGTGGTGGACATAGAGATGCTGATGGAGGACGCCTTAAATTCTACTGAGCTGGATATGGCCTATGTGCCCAAGATGATAGACGAATATATTAAAAGAAGGGGCATATTAACAAAAATTTACAACTATATATCATGAGCATTTAATAATGAGAGAAACAAAATCAAAATATTCTAATCAAAAAAGAAAGGGGAAAAGAGGCCTTCTATTTTCTATTTCATTATTTGTCATAGGGGTAATGGTTTTCACCTCCTGGACTCTTCAGAAGGATGCACAAATATACCAGATGGGAGAAAGGTATTTAAATAAAAGAAAGTGGGGAAAGGCGATTGAAGTATTTAACATGCTCCTAAAAAAATATCCTGATACAATATTTAAAGACAATGCGCTTTTCTGGATTGGGTTCAGCCTTGAACACCGTGGAGAAGAGGAGAAGGCGTTTAATCATTTTGAGAAATTTGTAAAACAGTATCCTGATAGCCCTTGGTGGGATGATGCTACTGTACATCAGATCTTTCTGGCAAAGAAACTCTACATGAAAGGAAGAGCCGATTATATTGATTTTCTGAGATTGCAACTATCCAGTTCGGATGCAAAGATAAGATTCCAGGCTGCCTTAACACTTGGTGAGTTGAGAGACCCTTCTGCACTCCCAATCCTGAAAGAGATAGTAAAGGATAGGAACGAGGATGTAGCAAAGAGGGCAATGAATCTGATGAGAGATTATGAAGAGATCATAGTTGATTCTCTAAAAGATAGTCTTGCAGAAGATGTGGTTGAAGATTCAAATAGTAAGGAATCCGTATCAACAATAAGGATAATTGCAGATGGACTTCGAAAAAAGGGAGAGAGATGGACTGAAAAGGAACTCTTGATTAATGGATTATATCATATTATTTCTCATGTAGATCTTGCCTTTTATCTCTCGTTAGAATATGATTGGGATAAAAAAGAGTGGTGGAGAAGGTTCTGGGCAGAAAGAGACCCGACTCCAACAACACCTGAAAATGAGGCATTCGACGAATTTAAGAGGCGTGTCCTATATGCATGGAAGAACTTTGGAAAGGAGTGGGGAAGTGACAAGAGTTATTATCCACCATGGGATAGCAGGGGAGAACTCTATATCAAATATGGCCATCCCGATTACAGAGATACTAAGAAACATATTGAGTGGGAGGAGTGGATATATTATAAATACAGAGTAGTATTCATTGTATCGAATCGCATTTCAAACAGGACTGGCAAAGGAATTCTTTTAGCTCCTCTTTCGGTTTATTCTTACTCGAACAATATTGCAGGAAAGAGATCATATTTTATTAAAGAGCCGCGGTATTTATTTATAAACCCTGTGTTTGAAGAGAACAGAGACATCAAAAATTTTAAGTTGTGGATAGACAGTACAGAAAGTGTTCAAGATAGGATAAAGATAGAATTCGTATATAAATTTCCTGTTAAAAATCTGCGAATTGTAAGACAGGGAAAGCAGTATGTTGGTCACTATGATTGCAGGTGGGTTGTATATGATGATAACTATAACATGGTGAAATCGTCGGAGGGATCCCGCGAAGTTAGAATCAATAGAAAAAGTGACCTTAGTAAGCAATTTGTAACAGGGAATATTGATATTCTTTTACCAGAAGGATCATATATACTCGCATTGAGGATAGAAGATAAAAAGGCGAAGAGGATAGGGCTATATAAGAAAAAATTTTTATTAAAGATGAAGAGAAATAAATAGCTTTGTTTTAAATGTTTTTTGCTCTGAAAGGAGGCGATTATCATGTTAAGTTTAAAAAGATTATCACTTTTGCTCAGTGCGTTTCTGGTGTTACTGGTCACGGGTTGTTATACTGTTGTTGATTTTCACAGGCCTAATCTTGCCAGAGTGATAGATGAGGGTGAATATGTTGTTGAGGAGGGGGGTTATGAGGATCTTTCTGATGAGTATGATGAGAGTAGCGATGT
>CAZYVD010000071.1:5468-12595 GCA_964651045.1 uncultured bacterium | reverse complement strand
TAAACCAGATTGCTTATCTTTTTGGTGTTCAGAAAGCAGCAATATCAAAACATATCAAAAATATATTTACCTCTGGCGAGCTTAATAGAAATTCAACTGTTTCCAAAATGGAAACAGTTCAAATGGAAGGGAAGAGAAGAATAAAGAGAACCTTAACTTATTTTAACCTTGATATTATTATTGCCGTTGGCTATAGAGTAAATTCCTTTCGAGCCACTCAGTTTAGAATCTGGGCAACAAAAGTACTGAAAAACTATCTTATAAAAGGATATGCAGTTAATGAGAAAAGGCTTGTTTCATCTCAAGATAGATTTAGGCAGCTACAGGAGACGATAAAATTATTGAAACAGAATATTACCCATCCTCTCCTTGCTGGACAGGAGAAGGAAATACTTGAATTTCTTTCTGCTTATGCCAGCACATTAACTCTATTAAACGAGTATGATGAGGATAAGATAAAAGAAGTTGAAGGGGAAAAAGCTAAATTCCGTATTTCTCACACAAAAGCAAAGAAATTAATTTCTCAGTTAAAAACACAACTGATTGCTAAAAAAGAAGCAAGTGCTCTTTTTGGGCAGGAACAAGAGAATAAACTTGAAGGTATTATAAAAAGTATCTATCAGACCTTTGATGGAAAAACTCTCTATCCTACAATTGAAGATAAAGCAGCAAATCTTTTATATTTCGTTATAAAGGACCATCCCTTTGTTGACGGAAATAAGAGAATAGGAGCAATGCTTTTTATCTATTTCCTTGAAAAATCAGATTATCTTTATAGAAAAAATGGTGAAAGAAAGTTTAATGATAATGCCTTAACCACTCTATGTCTTTTAATTGCCATAAGTAATCCTAAAGAAAAAGACAAAATTATAGAGATTACTAAAAACTTAATTTCTTGATAAATAAACTTATGAATTTTAACCAAGCAATCTCAACTGATTTAAAAGTTATAAATGAACTTCAACATCTTGACTATAAGCCGGGTGATGCTTTGCTTTATCAAATAGAATATAGCTTAACAGAAGAACAGGAAAGAGGGTTTCCAGGTTATAAAAGTATAAAGCCGGATATTTTCCTTGAAGATTTTGAAAATAAATTAGAAAAGATGTTTTTAAAAACTGAATGGGGTATGTAAAAAATCTGCAGCATAATAAGTGATACAAATAATCGTTATAAAACAACGACATAATATGACCTCACCCAATCATTAATCAAGGTACGGATAATGATGAATCAATACAGGTGAATGCAAAACATTACTATTAATTCTAAACAGGTGTTATTAAAACAAGTGAAGAAGACGGAAAATCAAAAGATGTATGTATATTTGTAAAAAACATCACAAAACATTAAATATCGAGAGGTAAAAAATGAAATATTTTAAGAGCTCTGCTGCTATTGTTTTTTTCATATTTATTCTGCTTGAGTGCCAGAATTCTACTAAATCAAAAATAGACATATGTAATCTGCCTCCAGGCAAAGGAAACAATTCGATCTATGTCTCTACAAGACCACCACTGATACCAAATCCACTCATCAAGCTTCCGATTGGCAGTATCAAGCCTCAAGGATGGCTGCTGAGCCAGCTCGAACTAATGCGGGACGGCTTTATCGGACATCTTACCGAAATCAGCAAATTTCTCAAAAACAACAGCGGATGGCTTACAGGTAAGGGCCGAGGCTGGGAAGAGATGCCCTACTGGCTGAGAGGATATGGAGACATTGGTTACATACTCCAGGATCAAAAAATGATCGGTGAAGCAAAAAAATGGATTGAAGCAATTCTCAGCAGTCAGGATAAAGATGGATATTTTGGCCCCCCTGTTAATAAGAAAAATCACGATCTATGGCCCAACATGGTAGTGCTCTACATTCTACGGAGTTTTTATGAAGCCACAAATGATGAGCGGATTCTACCCTTCATGAGTCGATATTTCAGATATCAGTACAATCTTCCTGTAGAGCATCTTCTTCCATCTAGCTGGCAGAAGTTCCGCGGTGGAGAGAATCTGGAGTCTATCTACTGGCTCTACAATCACACGGGTGAAAAATTTCTTCTCGATCTTGCAGAACGGGTCTACAGACGAACACACGACTGGGAATCTCCGATTCTGACGCCTGAAAGAGACAAGGAGTGGAAAATAAGCCAATTTTATCACGGAGTCAACATAACCATGGGCTATCGCTATCCCGGCATATACTATCAGCAGTCGGGCAAGAAAAAATATATAGAGGCTGTTGAAAACAACTATAGATTAATCATGGATTCATACGGACAGCAGCCAGGAGGCATGTTTGGAGCAGATGAAAACATCAGGCCTGGTAAAAATGATCCCCGTCAGGGTGCCGAAACATGCTCGATGGTTGAATTCATGAACTCCAATGAATCGCTTCTAAAAATAACAGGAGAGACAAGATACGCCGACAGATGCGAAGAAATAGCCTTTAACTCGCTACCCGCATCAATGACACCCGATCTAAAGGCACTCCACTATTTGACAGCTCCAAATCTAATTTCCTGTGATAGGAGCGGAGAGCATGACTTTGACAACAGTGGTGATATGCTTTCATTTAATCCATGGAGATACCGCTGCTGCCAGCATAATGTATCCTTTGGATGGCCGTACTTTGCAGAACACCTTTGGTTTGCCACCCTAGATAATGGAGTAGTAGCAGTGATGTATGCACCATCCACTGTCGAATTAAAGGTATCGAGTGGTAAAAAGATCAGTATAAAAGAAGAAACACAATACCCTTTTGGTGATGAAATCAATTTCATTTTTAATATGGACGAACCTTCAGAGTTTTCGCTCTATCTTCGAGTACCTGGATGGTGCGATAGTGCAAGATTAGCAATAAATGGAGAATACATTGATCTCAGGCCCCATGCAGGGAGCTATATTAGAATAAAACGCCGGTGGAAAGATTCAGACAGCATAAAGCTCCTGCTACCTGCGAAAATAGAGGTAAAGAGATGGGAAAAGATGAAAAATAGTGTTTCAATAAGAAGAGGGGCTCTCTGGTATTCTCTTAAGATTGGAGAAAGATGGGTACGTTTCAATGGTACGGATGAGTGGCCTGCATTCGAGCTTCTTCCAACAACTCCATGGAATTATGCCCTTATAATCGATCCGGATCAACCCATAAAATATCTTCAGGTTAAAGAAATTAGAAAGGCTGCATATCAACCCTTTTCCTTTGAAAATGCGCCAATAATTCTTAAAGCAAAAGCGAGAAGGGTTGGATACTGGACTGCCGAGGGAAGGATGGTTGGAAAGCTTCCTCAAAGCCCTGTTAAGACCAGCATGCATGAAGAGGAGATAGAACTAATTCCCATGGGTTGTGCTAGATTGAGAATAAGTTCGTTTCCATATACAACAAAATAATTGCCTTTACACAAAAGATCTGCCACCCTTTAATTTACATTCAGATGATAGGTATGTACCATATCATCGATGCAACTATTTTTACAAAAGAACTGTACTTAATCATGATAATCAAAAAAAATTGAATGGAAAATTGTTCTGATAAAGAATTAATAGGATTAACCATAAAGCGGTGTGCCAGTGCATTCAAGGAGCTGTACATGCGCTATAAGATACCCATTTATAATTTTATTTTAAGATATACGGGAAACCGTGAAATTGCAGAGGATCTTCTTCAAGAGACATTCATACGCATCTGGTATGGAGCACATACATTTGATAATAAAAAAGGCAATTTCAGAGTATGGCTCTACAAAATAGCCCTAAATACAACCAGAAACGAGATGTCAAAAAAACAGTACAAACACTATTTCTATGAACTCGAGACTATAAAAAATAAAAAAGAAAGTAGCAGTGAAGAACGTCCCGACAGAAAATTTGACAACCTGGAACTGCAAAATAGAATCGCAACTGCCTTAAATAGACTTCCACCTCTTCTTCTTCGTGAGGTTGTAATAATGAAAAACTACCAGCAGCTCAAATTTCGTGAAATATCAGAGATTACCGATACACCAGAAGGAACACTGAAGGCAAGATATCACAGGGCAGTAGAAAAATTGAGAGAAGAGCTAAAATACCCGGAGTAAGAGATAATGATACATGAAAACAAAAACCATCTATTAGACCTCTATTTTAACGAGGCAAAGACAGGCGAAAAAGAGGAGATTATACATCACATCAGCTCATGCAAAGAGTGCAGGGATTATGTCAAAACACTTAAAAAAATCGATACTGCTCTTCACAAATGGAATGATGAAAAACCAGCAGCAGATGTGCTGGATAGGATGATGAATATCATCTCTGAATCCAGCTCAAGGCCAATACCGGAAGAATCAAAAATCTCAATACTCCACATAATCGAAATACCATTAGCGGTTCTAAGTCTGATTTGCGGATTATACTTACTTAATCTAAAAATAGCAGAATCTCCACTTTGGAAGCTCTTAACTCATTTCTGGCCTGCTCAGTCTCTCGGCAGTTTTGGAGTCACAATCATCGCCTTCTTCTTGATTGGTAGTTTTATTACTCTATCAATTGCTCCTGTACTGATTTTATATTACAAAACAATGGTTGTAAAAGAGAAATTAATATATCAAGGAGGACCTCATGTACAACACTAAACTATTAAAAAAAATGATAATTCCAGCATTTGTTATACTAACAGTATCAACAACAGGCTTGATCCTCAAACGTCCATATCTATACTGGAGCTACAAGAACCATCGAAAAAGATTGATCTCGCATATAGAAGAGCTGACAAAAAAGTACCAATCCTATTTAAATTCAGTTGCAAAAAAGATAAAATCTATTCCACCAAATCCCTCAGTAATAAATCAAATTCAGTCGAATATTTTAAATGACCCTATCACAAAACAATATATCTGGATGATTGACAGTCAGGGCAACTTCACATTCGGAATACCGCCTGAAGTGTTCGATCGCCTGAACAGATTATATGATAAATATCAGAACGTAATTAAAAATGACGGCATCTTCACGAGTAGAAATGACTTTCTATCAAAGCTTGTTGATAAACACAGTGAAATAGATTTTTCAGAATTCGAACAAAAAGAAATCGAAAAGAACAAAACCTACCGATGGAGATTTTACAAAGAGCAGTACAGGCTGGGAAAAAGCTTTGGCGGTTATTATTACAATTACTCTTACTATGTCAGACCAAGATGCTTTATCCTCTCATCTCCTCTATCTGACAGTAACAACAGATACATCGGTAATCTCTATATGAAAATAGATGATTCCGAAAATTATAGGTTGTACTACAATCAACGTCAATTCGAACAACATAGTGTCTATCTTGCAGCAGAACCTGTGATGCAGGCTTTAGCTGTTTTATCCCTGTTCTTCATATGGTTTCTTCTGCCAACATGGGTCTATGTCGATGCAAGAGAGAGGAATGAAAAAAATGTTTTTGTATGGGTGCTTCTCACCATCCTCTCATCCATCTTTGGTCTTGCCATCTATTTAATTGCAAGAGCACAGGACACCGGTAAAATCTCATGCCCTGAATGCCACAATGAACTGAATGGAATCAAGAGTTACTGCCCATACTGCGGCTTCGATCTCTCAACAATACTCTGCCCTCAGTGCCAGTATCCTGTACGGGCCGAATGGAAGTTCTGTCCATCGTGCAGGACAAACCTGAAAAAGGGAGAAGAAAAAAAGTCTGTTGAAAAAAAGAAATGAGTGTCGCACTCTTCATTTAAGATCAATCAATACCATCTTATAATTGTTGAGAAGCGTCGCAATTTGAAAATTTAATGATACTTCATAAATCCTCAAAAATCTGAGTAATCCTCAGAAATTTGAGGATTCTTTTATTCACCCGTTTCAACCATCTCACCATTTAGCCTCGATTTATCACTCAATTTTTCTAAATATCTGGCATATTTTTTGATTATATACGGTTTGTCTATTAAATTATATATAAAATCCAGTTCAGCAGAAAATCTTAATAAGCACGATATGAAAAAAATCTTAAAAAATCCATCTAAGGAGAAACCATATTATCTACAAAAGGAAAATGGCCAACTCCAGAGTCTCCGCAAAAAAGTAGAATTTAAATAGGGGTAACCAAAATGAAAAGAATTGAAAAATATTACACGATTTTTCTTCTCATGATCCTTTTATCAATGATCTCCAGATGCACAGTAGACCTATCAGTAGAAAATCTTAATGAACCTGATAGGAAAAGGGTCTTAAGGAATCCGTCTGACATGGAGGCATATCTTGCAGTAGAATTCAAAACATTCTACGCTGCACAGACCACACACTGGTTAATGGGAGACATGCTTTCTACAATCGGAGACGAGATGACCTCATCATGGGGATGCATGGGAAGGCAAGAATCATCTGAACCAAGAGTTCCATTTGACAATGATCCTTCTTCTTTTGATTTATCTAAAGTAAGAATGACATGGAATACTATTTATGAATCTATTACAACTGCAAACGATGTGCTAATGGCAATAGATGATGGAATGAGGTTCTTTTATATCGATGCTGCAGCCTCAGACACAACAGAAAACACAGAACGAAACCGTGCATGGTCAATATTCATTCAGGGAATCTGCTACGGAACGCTCGGACTGATATTCGACAAATGCTTCATAGTGGATGAAAAAACAGACCTCGAAAGATGGAAAAATATACCTCCCTCATCATACAAAAAGGTAATCGACTTCGCAGTGGAAAAGCTAAACCAGTGTATCAAAATCTGTGAGGAAAACTCTTTTATAATACCGGACTCATGGGCGCCTCAGGGCTCACACTCTCCGATAGATGAGAATAAGCTCATAAGACTTTGCCACTCATACATAGCCCGCTTCAAGGCCTGCGAGGCAAGAAGCGTTGAGGAGAGAAACTCGGCAGAGTGGGCACTGATAAAGAGCCATGCAGAAAAAGGAATCGTGGAAGACTTCGGTATAATGAACGATGGAACAGACTGGTTTGTACAATGTGGATATCCATGGACATCGGCAGATCCTACTCATGCAAGAATCGACTACAGGCTCATAGGCCCTGCAGACACATCGGGTGCATATGAGGCTTGGCTTGCAACAGATGTTCAGTCAAGAAATATGTTTGATGTAAAGTCGTACGACAGAAGGGTTCATCCTGCTG
>CAZYVD010000071.1:0-5368 GCA_964651045.1 uncultured bacterium | reverse complement strand
CAATTGCATGGCGGGATAGGGTTGGCTGGGGAGAGTGTCCCTCAGGCACTCTGGTTCACTTCCCTATACCTGGCAGCGAGCTCGAGCTTCTCGGTATGGAGATCTATACATTTGGAGGTGTAGGAGGAGAGGGAGCAACTCCATAGTTTCAGAAATGAGTGCATTAATAGATCATATATATATAGGAGGTGAACATTATGCCTTGGAAAAAGTTGCTTTACTGCATGATAATGGTGGGGGTACATACATATTCTTTTGCTCAGAATCCGTTTTTAAAAGCCGTATCCTTGGACGGTGAAAGTCAGTATATCGAGATTCACGACAGAGATTATCTGAATTACGAGCAAGGGCGAAACTTGACAATTGAGTTTTTTTTCAAACCAAGAAGGATCAAAGCCGCAAGTCTTTTAAATAAATATCAAATTGGGCCTGTAAGTTATAATTCTTATTATGGGCAGGGACTTCTCATCAACTTCTGCAAATCATCGGATAAGATCGAGGGGAAAATTCGATATGAATATTTGGACCCCCTGGAAGGCTTCCTGCAAAGTAATTACTTAAGTATTGTTACTTCTGAGTTTGAAGAATTCGATGACGGCGGAATGTCTTTATCAAGATCTTACCGTGGCATTTTTGTTTCTCCACTGGAAACCGGTGAATGGTTCCATTTTGCCTTTGTTATCTCGAGCGATGGATATGAAGCTCTCTATATCAATGGACAAATAAACTTTAGTATGGGCGGCACACCTGATTATTGCCCCAGTCATGGAATACCCCTGTGCATTGGCGGTTATCCAGCAGATGTAGATGCTTCCCTGGATTCATCCTATTATTTTGACGGATGCATCGATGAAGTACGCATATGGAACACAATAAGGAGTCAATCAGAGATTCAGTCGTTTATGAACGACACGCTAGGACCCACTGTGTACAACTCATCCAGTTCAGGTCTGGTGGCCTATTATCGTTTTGATGTTTTGGAGAATTTAAATATTGGTGGTGATGGTCCGGCCAATGAAGTCCGTGACCTCAGTGTAAATCATAATCACGCAAAGGTTCATGGTGCACCAGATCTGGTAGATCATACGGATCTGACACCTGTAGCAAAGAAAGAAAGTGAAATTCCCTTGAGCTTTTCACTGTGTCAGAACTATCCCAATCCCTTCAATCCGGAAACCACAATAAACTTTGTACTGCCCGAACCGGGACCGGTGCTCATTAAGATATACAACACTTTGGGACAGGTGGTGGAGACTATGTCCTTCAGCTACATGGAAAGCGGAGCCCATTCCATCCCCTGGAAGGGGAGCCATTTATCCAGCGGGGTGTATGTCTGCAGTATCGAATTTAAGGGGATGACCAAAACCATTAAAATGATGCTAAAAAAATAGCCTCGGGTGTCCTGTATAGTATGCACTTACTGCGTGTGGCACGACTCTTGTGGTCGTGCATAATTAAATAATGATTAAAGAATATGAGGATGACCAAAAACAAAATTTAGAAAAAAACTCAAACGCTATAATCTGCCATATAATGCGAGGGCGCTTACTTTTTCATGTTATACCATATTTCAATGACACTGCTCTATGTGAAATATTCCATTAAAGGCAGAACAGTTAGAGACTATAAAAACCATCTTATTATTAAATATGTCTGAAATTAAAGAACAAGAGGTAATTTTGCTGGATTTTAAACCGGATTAATTAAGGTTAACCTTTAGACTCTTTATAAAGCGTAAGGAGAAATAGAGATGAAAAGAATTCTCTTAACAGCTTGTCTTCTATTTATCTATTACCAGAACTTATCTGCATTGTCCCTTTCAACATCTGGAGACCAATATCAATATTCTGATAAAGATTCACTTCTGCTCGCCAATACTCTGACAGGCCATCTTGTACAATCTGTTCCTGCTATTTCAGCGGCCGAGGTACTTAAAGGAAAGATGCCAGGTGTATATATTGTCAGAGGCAATTGTAAGCCTGGATATAAACCATCTATTAGGCTCCGTGGCCTAACAGGAGTGATTCAAACCAATAGTGCTCCAATCGTGATAGTTGATGGAGTCATTATAGACAGGGGGTATATGGACATAGATGGTCTTGATATCAAAAGAATAGAGGTTCTCAAAGGCCCAAGCAGTGCTGCAATGTTTGGATCGCGTGGAGCAAACGGTGTCATAAAAATATACACAAACCGCGGGCAGTACCTCAAACAAAATGAGACAAGGATAAGAGTGAGAAACGAACTGGGTTTTAACAAATATCCGACAAAAAGATACTGGTCCGAACATCATGAGTATAAACTAACACCAGACGGAAAACACTACATGGATGAGGATGGAAATCCAACAGACGACTATTTAGAAGCAGCACTTGATGCAAAGGATAAGTACGACGACTTCACTGCCTTTCAGGACAATAATTTCCCTGAGAAGACCTATGACCACATCGACCAATTCTTTAATGCGGGATCTTTTTTATCCAGCAGCATCCAGATTGCAAGAAACACACAAAAAACCAATCTAACTCTTTCCTTTAATTATACAAAAGATAGAGGAATAATCAAGGGTTTGGAGGGCTCATGGAGAAAATATGTCCGACTTAACCTTGACTCCAAACTCAGCAAATCTCTTAATCTAAGTTCAAATATCTACTACACAAATTCCTGGAACGACGATCCTGAAGGTATGTACAATCCCTTTGAATCATTTAACCTTGCCCGTCCAATAGCCAATTTTTATGAAGGGAACAGAGATGGAACTCCATATAATGTACAGCCTGATCCTACACTGCCATATATAAATCCTCTCTATCTGACCCATAATCAGGATCTAGATTTTAACCGCAGCAGATTTATGGGAAATATCAACTTAACATGGAAACCATTGAATGATCTTGACATAAAAGCAGATATCAGCCACGATCGTTTGAGCAGATTCGACGAGAAATACTATTTTAATGGATTCAAAATCATAAACAAAAGTAACAAATTAGATAGTCTTGACGGTCACTATGAAAGATTTCATTCAAAATGGGAAGAGACAGATGTTTCGTTGAGTGCAAGAATAAGAAAAAGCCTGTGGAAAATATCAACAGAAACAGGATTTAATTATAACTATGAATTCAGCGATTATAACACCACCTCTGCAAGTGGAGATAGCCTTGCGGTCAACGGCCTTCATGATATCGATGTTGCCCAAAAAAACATAACTGCACATTCATCCAAAGAGAATATCATTTCGCACAGATATTCGCTCTTCTCGCAAATTGGCTATGAAAATAAATATTTTGCACACCTTTTGATTCTCAGGGAAGGATGCTCTCTGTTTGGGGAGACAGAGCAGTGGCAGACCTATTACGGCTCTTCACTTTCATGGCAAATAACAAACGAGAAGTGGTGGCCGATTGAGTGGATAGATAAGATGAACCTTCACTATGCATACGGTACTGCAGGTGTAAGGCCTCCATTTGGGGCAAAATATGAGAAATGGATATATGCAGACAGCAGTTATCACAAATCGGTCATGGGTAACAAATACCTGAAACCAGCACGATCAGCAGAACATGAGATTGGTCTGATGGTAAGATTCTTGGATAGATTCTCTATGAATATTGTATATGCCCACACTACAACAAAAGATATAATACGCAGTAACTTTCTAATAGGTTGTTATGGTTACGATTATCAATGGACAAATGACGGAACTATAAAATCGCATTCTATAGAAGCAGATATCAAGATATCTATGGCCAATAATAGCAACCTCGAGTGGGAAATGGGCTTTATGTTTGATATGATAAGGCAAAAGATCACCAGACTTGATACTTATCCATTTCGTACAGAATACACAGTATTTTTTCGAGAAGGTGAGAGTGTTGGTGCGATATATGGATATCGATTAATTACAAAAAAGAGCCAGCTGCCCAAAGAATGGAATCCTGAGGTTTTTGATAAAAATGATGATGGCTATCTTGTTCCTGTCGGGAAAGGCAATAGCTGGAAGGACGGAATCCGTAAAAATCTCTGGGGGAAAGAAGTATATGTAGATTATTCTAAAAAAATAAAACTGGATTGGGGAATTCCCATAATTTACCCAACGAGCAATATCACCAAGATCGGAGATACTACTCCCGACTTTACATGCGGTCTTAATGCATATTTTCGATGGAAGGGACTTAGCTTCTATGCACTCTTTCATGCACAGATCGGTGGTGATGTCTACAACTATAAAAAACAGATAATGTATTATTACAGGGTACATAAAGATTGTGACCAGTATGGAAAACCAGACAGCAGAAAAAAGCCTATCCGTTACTACTACAAGTACAATCCATCTATTTATACTCCTCTCGATACATTTGTAGAAGATGGTTCCTATCTTAAATTGAGAGAGATCGCAATAAAATACACACTAAATAGATCGACACTTAAAAAATTTGCACAAGGAGTTCTCGGAACAATGTTTCACACCATTACTTTCGGAATAATCGGAAGAAACATACTGACAATAGCAGGATATTCTGGTTTTGATCCTGAAGTCGGGATAAAAAATGCAACCATTATAAGAAAAGAAAATTTTGTATACCCTCATTACAGAACAATCTCTGGTCTAATAGAGATAGAATTTTAGTGCTAAAAAACACTAAAAATAAGGATATTTGCATCACCTGCCCCTATAAGGAACTCCACTCTTAATCCATTGAGGAGCCGGTGTTCCCTTGCAGTAGTGATCGAGATACTCCTTCATCCTGATCGAATAATCGAGCTTGTTTGCATACTTCTGCGGATGATGGGGCTCTCCCCTGTACTCAAGGAATATACAATCCTTTCCAAGCCTGCGCATGGCAAGATAAAGCTCAATGCCCTGATACCATGGCACGGCTCCATCATCATCACCAAACATTATCAGCAGGGGAGTGTTTATTCTGTCTGCAAAAAACACTGGTGAATTTTCTATATAGAGTTCCCTTGCCTCCCATAAACTTGCCCCTATACGGCTCTGACTCTTCTCATATTGAAACTGTCTTGCCAGTCCGCTGCCCCAGCGTATTCCGCTGTATGCACTCGTCATGTTCGATACGGGTGCACCAGCAATTGCACACGCAAATATATCTGTTTGTGTTATTACGAATGCTGTCTGATAGCCGCTCCAAGAGTGACCGTGTAGAGCAATTGCCTTTGGGTCCGCGATCCCCATGTCGATCAGTTTTTTTACACCAGGAACAATACACTTTGTTGCAGACGGCCCCGGAGTTCCCACCCTGAATCTTATATCCGGCAGAAAAATAGCATATCCATTACTTGCATAGAACGGAAAATTTGGCCTGTGGTTTATGACCATCTGGTTGAAATCATAAAGACGCTGAGA
>CAZYVD010000070.1:0-12860 GCA_964651045.1 uncultured bacterium | reverse complement strand
AATTATGTATCTGTATCTTTTCCGATAATAAAATAGTTTGAGTTTAGAAAGCTTTTTGGTAAGACTATAAGCAAAAGTTGTCTCTTCATGGATAATATAATTGTTACCTGCTTTTAAATTGAACTTTTTAATCCTCTGTCCACTTGGAAACTCAACCAAAAGATCATAATTTTCATCATAAGATACACCAAAGTAGGCTTCAGGCAGACATGAGCAAGAATAACCACTATTCGATGTAATTTGCCTATAACCTACAAGAAACTCCGGGTCTCCAAGGTGTCCACTTTTATAGAGACTCACATGTGAACCTATTCCATAATAATTGCTTTGTGTTCCTATTAATCTGACTTTAATATAGTTATTCTTATTTAATGTATTTATATATATTTCACTTGCCCCAATCTCAAGATTTGCAACTACTATATCAAGATCGCCATCCTGGTCCAAATCTTCAAGAATCGAACCTGTAGAATAGGTAAATTGATTATCTAATAAACAAACAGAATCTATATCGAAAAACTCACCATTTTGGTTCCAGAATATATAGTTTTTCCCAAGTGTTGCAACAAAGATATCAAGATCACCATCCTGATCAAGATCACCCCAATTTGCACTATATGCTATCATACTTTGAGTTAGTCCCACTTGTTCACTAATATCGGTAAAAATTCCGTGACCATCGTTTTGAAATAATTTTATGGGTGTTACACGATTGGCAAGAAACAAATCGAGATCCTGGTCATTATCATAATCACCAAATGCCATACATTGTGTAAAAAAATCGAAAGGAACAGTAAGCTGCGGTGATTTGTTGCTTGCATAAACAAACCGTGGCAACTCAGTTGAATCCTGAATTGTCATGTTCTCAAAATATTGAATTTGGCTTCCTACCCTGAACAAAAATAGGTCAAGATCGAGGTCGTTATCAACATCAGCCATTACTGTAGAAAAGCCAGAAACAGTATCAGGAATACCAGCTTTTTTAGCAATGTCCTCAAAGCGGGAAAAATCTTTATTAATAAAAATATGCAGGCTGCCCATATAGTCTCCTGCAACAAAATCAATTAGACCATCTCTGTTTAAATCTACAAGTGAAATTGTTTCTATTCTTTCATTAAGTCGAAAATCCAATTCCTCTGTCAAATCAAAAAACCTGTCATTTCCACAATTCTCATAAATAAGAGAGTTTCCTCTAAATGCTGTACATATAGCATCCATGTCTCCATCGTTATCAAAATCAGCAAAAAAAACACCACTGTCCATTTTACCTAATGGAACTTCTGTTCTTTCATAACCGATAAGACCTCTCCTAATTATTATATCATTCAATCGAATGTTTTCTTCAATAATATCAATACGATAAAATTTATTTGTCCTATAAATATCAGTGAAATAAAGATCTATATTGCCATCTCTATTCCTGTAACTGCTTACACTGAAATCAATTCCTCTAGACTTACTTAACTCTTTAGATATAAATCTTTTATTTAATTTTTGTAATTGACTACCATAATCTCTTCTACCTAAATAATATAGACTTTTATCAGCTATTAAAAAATATTCTCCTCTTGCAAGACGATATGGCTCACACTGAAATCCAATCTCTGCAATCGACTTCTTTTTCCCACAAGTAACATCATATTCCCATAATATTTTATTGTACAAATAATAAATCTTACAGTCTTTATATATTTTAAATACTAGAGAAGACGATTTAGGCAGGGAATCACATAAGATAAATCTATTATCTCTAAAAACATATATATATTTTTCCCACGTAATGATATATCCTGAATCTGGAGAAAAAAATCTTGTGTCCCTAATTTCACCAATAACCTTCCCCATAAAATTCCAATTTCCATTATTATATTCATATATATGTATTTCATCTGAGTTGAAATAATCGTATTTCCATACACCCAAGTAGAAATGTGAACTATCAAAAACATGGACAATTCTTGAATAACGGCTCTTTGGAGAAAAAATATTTATTGCCCTTTTACCGTTAAAATAGACTACATTTCCCCAATCACCAGCAGCAAAAAATTTTGTGGAGTCAATAAAACCTACAGTAGATAAAGTATATGGACACGGACAGTATATTTTTTCCCATTTATCTCCATCAAAATGGTAAATTTGAGTCTTATAAGAATATTCATGTTTTTGAGTAAATATCCATATGTTTGTCAAAGAAAATGCCTTAAAATAATTAGGATATATTTTGTCTTCAGGAAATTGTGGATAGAATTTTTGCCATTTACCACCCGTCCATTTAAATAACTCTTTGTTCGAAATTGCTACTGCTGTTGTAGAATCAATAATAGATATTTTTTTAATACCAATCCCATTTAATTCTGTAAATATACGCAGCTGGTGGGAATCTTTACATAGCAATGATGATAATCTAAAAAAAATTAAGATTATTAAAATTTGTGATATCCAGATTTTAAATCTTTGCATTATTAATTGACCTAACTATAGAGAAATTCCTCTCCTTCTCTATTAAACCGTACTATACGATTTAACAATCCAAATCCTCATCTCTCTAATAGTCTCGCCTCTCCTCAAAGGTAGGATAATAGGAGGTGGGTAAAATTGTGGAGCTGACGGGGTTCGAACCCGTGACCTCATGACTGCCAGTCATGCGTTCTCCCAGCTGAACTACAGCCCCGACTGTTTAGGAATTATACTAATTTTAATCATAAAAATCAAGATATTTTCTATCGAATAACCGCAATCTTATCTCTTCTAACGATCTTGTTATTCGATTCAATTGCATATATATAAATTCCGCTTGATACATATCGACCATCTTTATCTTTTCCATCCCATTCAAAATACTGGTACCCTCTTTGATAATAACTCACATGTTCCAGAACCCTGTAACCCGAAATGTTTGAAATTATTATTCTTACATTCCCAGATTCTTTTAACATAAAGGGGATTGTAGTAATAATATGCTCATGGATTACAAAAGGAGATGGGTAACTTGCTACAATATCTTCCTGATTTGTTGATTTGCTGACAGCATTGAAAGATATAAAATCCGGGCTCTTTGAAGGCGATTCGACTATCGCAACACACCTCCATCTATCAACATAATCAGAAATCAGGCCCACAAAAACATTATCTTTCATATCTGTATAGTATGGATCTGAGTTGCCGACCTTCAGATTCAAAGTCATGTTTTCAGGTATCTGATAAAAGGCCCAATTGAGATTTGTTGGTATAACAGTTATTGTATCGGTATCATAGTAAAACTGAAAATATTTAGAACCAGTAGCAACTATTAAATCACTGATTGAAGTATCTTGAGTAAGAGTGCAATGAGAATCTATATAGATCTGTGGATAATTGTTCCCTTCAGGGTAAAAATTTATCGTATCTGCTCTTGAACCTGTCAGATAGTTCCATCCATAAAATATCGAAAGTTCTTCATCAAATGTGTGCCCTCTGTAGCGCAGGGCCCTGTCTATTGCGGTCAGTACTGGATAATCAACAATCTCCTCCCATATCTGTCTAACAATTTCTGGTCCTCCCATTCTCTTCTGAAGAAAATGATTCCATATTGCCAGTCCATACATTCTAATTCCATAAGAAAGATTAAATACTAAATTATTATATTTAAAAAAGATTGGTAAATAATAGTAGTAGTCATTAATATCATCATACACCACATCTTCCATCCAAACAGAACTTGCCTCCATATAAAATATCTCATCAAACCAGCCGTCACCATTCTCATCCCTTGCATTGTACCCCATCTGAATCATGTGAAAAAATTCGTGTGCAGCAGTGACCCTGAGTGCATCCAGACTCGATGTTGGTAAACCTGTAAGATCATTATCGATAATAATATAACCCGTCCATGTATATGGGTTGGTAGATATTCTCGTATCTATACTTGTCCATCCATAATAGCCTTCTCCGATGTCTTTTAGATATACATCCCACTCTTTACCATCAACATTTCTGTCGTTCAGAGGAGGATTATAACCGAGTTGTTCTACTTCAACGCTATAGGAAAAATCCATTGCCCTAGCAGCCTCTTCAACATAATCAGGCACACCCGAAAGATCTTCGTCATCATCCGGAACACTATTGACACCACTGGTTGTATAGTGAATCTTAAAGCGGCCGCTCTCACTGATGAAGCTTTCAGGAAGGTCAGGCCTTTCCATTAGGGGCCTTAATACAGCCCTTTGAAGTTCTGTAAATTTGTTCCAATTACTTCTTATCCTGTAGATCAGGCCAAAACCGCACTTCTCAGGAACCATCTCTATCTTTCTATATCTTTCTGGAAGCCTTCCCGGATCGGCCATTCTAAGTGCTTCATAGTAGAGTGCCTCACTCTCTGAGATCACTCCATCATCAACTTCTTTCTGCATTCTTTCGTGAAACGATTGAGAAAGAGCTCCTGCTACCCCAAATGCAAAGAAAAATAACAGTATGAAATTCCTCATTGTTGCTTCTCCGTCTACTTCTTTCTATAATAAAAGGTTAAAGGCACGCCTTCAAATCCAAATCTATCACGTATTTTATTTTCAATAAATCTTTTATAACTATCATTAACAAGTTTCGGATAATTTGTAAAGAGTACAAATCTTGGAGGAGCCGTTGCGATTTGAGTACCATATTTTATCTGTATTCTCTTACCCTGAATTGCAGGGGGTTGAAAGTTTCGATGCACATCTTGAATAAGTCGATTAAGATCAGAAGATGATATCCGTCTATTCCTCTCCTGATAAATACGCAATGCAAGCTCCAAAACTTTTCTCACTCTCAGCTTCTCCTTGCACGATATCCTGATAAATGGAATATAGCTTAAGCCCTGAAGTTTCATTTCTATTTCTTGCTCCAGCTTCTGAAATCGTTCTCTGTCTCCTCTTACAATATCCCATTTATTTATAACAAGTAGAGTTCCTTTTTTCGCACTTGTTGCCTGATCGATCAGTCTCAAATCCTGTCTTAGAAACCCTTCAGAACCATCAATAAAGACACATGCAACATCGCACTGTTCAATGACCCTGCGGGCCCTGAGGGTGCTGTAATACTCAACACTCTCCTTCACCCTGCTTCGTCTTCGCAAGCCAGCAGTGTCTATTAGTATGATATCTCTGCCTTTATATCTTATTCTTACATCTATTGCATCTCTTGTGGTCCCTGGTAGTTCTGTAACAAGAAGTCGCTCCTCCCCTAAAATAACGTTGATAAATGTCGATTTTCCAACATTAGGTCTTCCAATAACAGCGAGTCTCAATCCTGAAACTTCCACACCATGCCGATCTATTCTATTTCGATCTACCTTTCTTACTATAGATGATAGAAGATCACCAATCCCCCTGCCCACAAGTGCCGAAATCATTAATGGCTCACCCAATCCAAGACGAATAAACTCTGCTGCGTAGGGCTCTCGTTTAATGCTGTCTACTTTATTTACTGCAAGAAGATAGTTTTTGCCACTCTTTTTAATAATTCTGGCCACCTCTCCATCAATATCTGTAATACCAGTAAGACAATCCACAATAAACAGGATTATATCGGCCTCCATGATTGCAGCGCGTACCTGCTTACTCACCCCTTCCTCGATCACATCACTACTCTTTGGCACATATCCTCCTGTGTCGATCAGAGTAAATTGTATACCCTCCCACTCTGCATCTGCATATTTTCTGTCTCGCGTGGTACCAGAATCATCATCCACGATCGCTTCACGGCTTCGAATGATCCTGTTAAAAAGCGTGGATTTACCCACATTGGGTCTTCCTACAATTGCTACTGTTGGTTTACTCATCTTCCTTAAATAGATCCAAAAATCGGTTCAAAACAACAACTTTTCTATTTAATCTATCTTCGATCTCCCTTACTGTAAAATCATCAAGAAATAGCCCATCACCATTCAGAGAGCATGAAGGGATGAGCAGAGTTCCTTTAAGGTTGCTCCCCTTCACGGTCTCAATAATATCTTCCCCTGTAATAAGACCTGCAACAGTTACCGACTCACCAAAAAATCTATTTCTGACAGGCAGAATTTCTATGCTCAAATTTGCTATCTTCCTTAGCCGGGGCAGAATATTCTCCGTCAGTATGGGAACCGAGAGCTCTCCTGTTATTATCAAATAGTGCCGCCTCTCTCGAAGCGACTGCGGGAATTTTTTTATATCTTCATTAAACTCATCGATAAAGGAACGGGTCGACCCAACTCCATTCTCAATCTGCCAGAAATCTATATAGTGACTTTGAGGTGGTAGAGCGTCATTGCCAAGAAGATAAAACTCATCAGAAAGATATACAAAAGGCTCTCCAAATCTTCTCGCAAACTCTTTCTGAATTCTTCCCACATGTTCAAGAACTACTCTGCTACTATTCCTGTCATAACCATTCAATAAGGGTAAACCTTTTCTATAACGTGTAAGTCCAACAGGAACTACTGATAGAGAGCGAAGCATCGGGAAAAATTCTGCTAGATCGCTGATCGTTCTTTCAAGTATTATTCCATCATTTATTCCACGGCAGAGAACTATCTGTGCATGGAGTTCGATCCTGTTCTCTGTGAGAAATTTTAACTTATCTAAAATCTTATCATCCCTTTCCAATCCCAGTACTTTTTTCCTTACATCTGGATCTGTTGCATGTACCGAGATATAGAGGGGTGACAGGTGCTGACGGACGATTCTATCCAGGTCTCTACGAGTTACATTTGTTAATGTTATATAATTTCCATAAAGAAACGAAAGACGATAGTCCTCATCTTTAAAATAGAGGCTCTTGCGCAATCCTGGGGGATTTTGGTCAATAAAACAAAAAATGCATCTGTTTCTGCAGCTGCGGAATCGGGTCGGTCTGAACTGTAATCCAAGAGATCTACCCTCCTCCCTTTCAATCTTTATGCTTTTCCGACTCCTTCCCCTCTCTAACACTAGTATAGATCGATAATCAGAGGAAAAGAATTGGTAGTCGATGAAATCAGAGACTTCATGCCCATTTATCTTAACAAGCCTGTCTCCTGGCCTTATTCCTGCCCTATCCGCAATGCTGCCCGAGGTTACTTTATCGACTACCAGCACCACTTCTTTCACCCAGAATCTCTCTCCACTTTTGACGGCGTTTCCATTCATCCACCATGAACTTAATAACTGCAGCAGTAGGGACTCCTATAATCAACCCCCAGAATCCAAGAAATCGAGAGAAGATTAAAACCGAAAAAATTACTGCCAGAGGATGCAGTCCTACCCTTTCTCCAACAATTTTTGGCGATATCACATAGGCTTCAAGGCCCTGTACCAATAAAAAGACAACTCCAATCTTAATCATTGCTATAAGTGGCTCTGGAGTTAAAAAGCCTGTGAGTAGTGCAAGTGCGAGGCTGACATAAAGACCGATATATGGAATTATGTTGAGTATACCTGTCATCACACCTACCAGTATCGCAAAGGGAATTCGCAGTATCGACAATCCAATTCCTGTAAGCAGACCGACAATTGTACAAACAATTATCTGTCCTCTCAGATATCCACCCAGAATTCTGTTTACACGCCATCTGTAGAATATATAGATGTTCCTGAACCTCTTTGGCACAAAATCAAAAGTCCACTCACTCAGCTTGTTAAAATCCTTCAGAAAATAAAATGTCAATATTGGGATTAAAATAAGGTTAAAAATCTGGCCTAAAAATGAGCCAATGCTTGTAATTCCCTTGAGTATGTTGTAGAGAACAACCTCTGCCCTCTTAGGTATCTGATCGATCACGCTTCTCTGAAATTCATCATAATCGATATTAAGGAAATTCAGAACATGGGGGAGACTCTTCTTCACAAGATCGGTCAGTCTTAATGCAAGTTCTGGCACCTTGCTAATCAGCTCCTGAACCTCAACAACCAGACTTGGTATAAGTATGACTCCTATTATAACAAGTATCCCTATTGTAAACACAAAAAGCAGCAGCACTGCAGCAGTACGAGGCATACGTTTACTCTCCATCCAGTCTGCAACAGGATCAAAAAGATATGCGAGTGCAAAAGAGATAAAAAATGGAAAGAAAACGGTCCGTGCTTCTGCAAAAAACCATATAAGAAGAATAAAGGTTGTGCATATTATTAGCCTTTTTGCTATCTGCAGTTCCTTCAGACCCAGAAGAAGAAAAATTAAAAAGATTCCAATAAGAATCGGGGACAAGAACTGATGAGTCTTGTATAGAAAAAGAGTAATAAAAAGCAGAATGGACACGCCAGCTATTATATTCCGATAATTCTCATTCACCTTAATCAGTTCCCTGTAATATTCTATACTAAAAAGGAGGGTGGAAATTCCCACCCTCCTCCATCACAATAGATGAAACAGTCTCCTTAATTTATCCGGATAATATCTCCCTTTTTGAATCCTCCTCCCATCTTTACAACTGCCTTTGCGGCCTTACCGCCAGAGATTATGCCGGTAACCATTATAGAACCAATTTTCTTCTCCTCACTCCCGAGCGAGAGACCCGTATCAGGATCTATGAGTTCCTCACCCTTAGTATAGACATAAAACAGATCACCTACTTTTACTCCGGCATCAGATCCTGGCTTGATATAGATAGTATTACCACTGACCAAAATTATCTTTCCTTCCCACGGAAGAGCACCTATTTGTTCGTCTATCAACTTAACAATCTTATTGATCGCTTCTCTTGTTGCCTTTCCAACCAGAGAGTTATCAAATTGACTCCTGCTTTTAAATCCGAATTTGGGTGTGCTCACACTAATTCCGCTCTTTGACTTCTTTTTCCGTACAGTCTCTGCAGCAATAATTTCACCTGTAGAAGTATTAACAAAACGAACATCAATAGCAACCGTTGCCTCCTGTTTGCTTCCTCCAACACCAATGCCTTTAATTCTAACACCCTTTCCTTCTCTGGTATATCCGAACTCTGTAACAGCTCCCATTATTGCAAGCTCCACTCCAAGCAGCTTTCCAATAGCCGCTGCACTCTGAGGGGTCACGGCTCCTGTCTGACCCAATCGCTGCTCTTCCAATATCCTTGCTATCTCCTGTCGCTCTATGACAGTATATTTACCTGACTTTACAAGTGTGGTGGTCAACATGTCTGCCATGCCCTCACCCGGGGACTTCCCGTTCCACCACCCCCATGAGTGATCTGACTTGTCTTCAAATGTAAAAACCGCAACTCTCTTCTTAAGCTGAGCCGAGGCAGTAGAAAAAAAGAGCAGCAGACCAAACAAAATTGAGAAAACCAGAAAAATTTTCTTCATCAAATATACACCTTCCTTTCAAAAATCTTTTTATTATTGGTCTTTCTTTACTAATTCTAAAGTAACACTGTTCTGAGTCATTCCAATTATTCTTATCTTGTATTCATCGATCTCCTTTCCCGATAGACGTCGTGCCAGATCCTCACTCGTACCCTTCATAACAACTTCCAGAGTAGCAAAGCCACCATACCAGTCTCTCTGGACAACTTCTGATAATCCCCTCACAAAATAGGGCAGTGCCGACTTGAACTTTGTAAGTTGTGCAAGAGTGGTCACTCCGCGCACCTTAAGTGTAAGAGAGGCTCCTTCAGATATATCGGCCTGCCAGCGATCCAGTATCTTTTCCATAATATCCTCTGCAAGCTCCTTGCATGCCTTTTGTATTGCAACCACACCTCCGGCAGCATCATCTACCTGATTGGAATATTTTGCCTGCTTCGAACCAACTGCTATTATATCACCAGTGTCTGTACGAATTGCCCTTACCGAAACGGTCGCATTCTGAGAACGCAAGGTCGTTCCATACGCCGTTGTTTCCGATGCTTTTGCAAATGCCTTTCCCGTTATGATTACCTCTGCTCCGAGCGATCTTCCAAGTGCGGCAGCCTCTGAAGCATCACCCTCAAGCAGGGCAGATGCCTTACGCCTATCCAGATTCCGCATTACTGTTGCACGATCTACAAATTTAAACCCCTTTTCCATAAAGCTTTCCATGATTGCTGTCTCTGCACTATTCATGTCTGCCTCAAAATAACGGAAGATGCCAGGCCCTTCTCCAATGTTTCTCTCTTTTATCATTATCATTATTCTCGGCATGTTCTTCCTTCTCATTAAAAGGGCAATTCCCTCAAGATCATTCTTAAGATTGGCCATCCTTACAGCAGCTCTTACAGTGACTTCATATAGATACTCACCACGCTTGCCCTCTCTTACTATATCATAATTCTGTATGTACCCCTCTGTCTTACTGAAGATTCGGTCATCAATCAATTGATAATTCTCAACAAGTGTTTCAGATTGGATAAGAAGACCCATTGCATTCTCAACTCCCTTGCGAAGTGCATCCTCGATGGCATCGTCTCTGGCATGTGCAACATCACCATTAATAATTGAACCAACTCCTGTCGATACAACCTCCCTGACATCAACAGAAGAGGTATCCTGATCCTGAGAGGCTGCAACAGAAAATAATGTGCCCAGAACCAGGATGGTCCCTGCGATTTTTAAAATCTTCAACTAAACCTCCTACTCATTAAAAGGTCATTCTGAGAGCATTCTGAAACTCTCTGATAATCAGGAGGGCATCTGCTCCTGAGACTGGTTCAGTCATTCCAAAGCTTCCATCGATAGTGTTGGCCTTCATTATGCCACGGTCTACTGCAAGACATATTGCATTATAGGCATAGTGGGTTGGGTTTACATCTGGGAATCTGGACTCTGTACCAAAATATTTTGATGCGAGTGACTCGTCACCTGTAATTGCTATTAATATGTTCTGGAGAAACACAGCATAGTTCGATCTTGTAATTGGCTCATCGGGTCGAAATGTTCTGTCTGGAAAAACATCCATGGCTCCAGCCCTGATAACATCTTCTATCCATGTCTTTGCCCAGTGGTTTGAGATGTCTGTTGCTAACTCTTCTTTTGCCTGTTTTTCCCTTTTTAACTGTGTGGGATCTTCGGGCGGATGGAATCTGGTTTCGTACATCTTTGGTTGTCTCTTCTTTAAGACTTCGAGTAGTTTCAACTCCTCGATGAATAGCACCGCTAGATCGGCTCTATCTATCTTTGGGATCAGGGCAATCTTGGCACCAATCTTTGTACCGGGTGATGCCCTCTGAATCTTCTGAACCAGTTCCCATTCTGCATTGGCCTCCTTTGCAAAATCTCCCTTCATCTCTATTACCCTGCTGAAAGCCTCTACAGCCTTTCCAAATTCGTATGCCTCTTTATATGCAAGCCCCATATAGTAGTAAGCCTTCTCAGATTCAGGATCTATCTTTAAAGCCTTTTCAAACTGCTTGACAGCATCCTTCAGCCAGTCATCCCCCTTCTTCTGTTTTGTAAATATTATTCCTTTGGCAATTGGCCCGTCGATGAATTTATCATCTTTTCCAATACCCTTATCCACAAAATCAAATGCCTTTCTAAAATCGCCCCTCTCAGCCCAAACAAGTCCCAGTCCTATATATCCACCAGGATATTTGGGGTCAAGCGCTGTTGCCCTTTCAAACTCATCAGCAGCTTCATCAAGCTGGCCAAGATTCAGTTTGCGCATTCCCTGGCTGTAGTGGTTATCGGGAGTATCCAGTACCGACTCCCTTGCGGTTGGCTTTGGTCCACATCCGACTATTATAAATACTACGGATATGACCATAAAGCATAATAATCTAAGGGTTAGATTCTTCATAATTTTCTCCCCTGTTTTTATTTAAAACTAATCGAGAATAAACATTACTTTGCAGTGCTGTAGAAAATTCATATTTGCAGCTGCATTGTGAATCTTCAACGCATCACTGTTGCTGATCACAATATCTGTCTTGTTCGGTCCTGATGCCTTAATCCCTTTGACAATTAAGGGATTGTCTGCAACACGTTCGTTCATTCTTGCACGGTTAATATCCTTTTCATATCCTACCATTCCGATATCTACTGCATATTTTCTGCTCACAAACCTCGATCCGTAGACCTCCTCACCATTCTCATCTATCAGTTTTGGTGCCATTGCTGGCCTAACACCAAGTCCTTTTGCATCTACTATCAGACCCGTGTATACGGATGATGTAGACTCGCCTGCCCCTCCACTGCGCACCAGTTTTACTCCCTGGGGAACTGGCTTGCCTTCAGGCCACGGCTGACCACAAAGTGGGCAGAGAAGCTGACCACCTGTTATCAATTTTCCACCTCCAAATTCGCCAGGAAGCAGTGCATCCAGAATGACCCCTGTTATCGGAACCTCGACATCTATCTCAACATCCCCTGTCGACATATAACGGGTATCCACAATGCGATATCCTCTTATTCTTCCTTCAATCTTAGATTTAATAACATCGCTCACGACCATTGCATTCTCTACAACTGTCTCAGAGGTTAAATAAATTCCCTTAATAGTTTCAAGAATGTTTCTGAGAGCATCCTGTTTTGCTGCTCTCAAAGCACCTGCTCTCTGTGCTGCCGGATGCACATCTGGATTGGGAGCTCCAATACCTGTACATCGAATCACCTGCTGGGTCCAGTCAACACTTCCTGCATTGCCCACTGGCTGTACATATCCCTGACCCATCATAACAACAGGCAGAACGAGCAGTAAAAAACAGATTGGCAAAACAGATTTGTCTAATTTAAACATGATAGCCCTCCACTATTTTTTGTTCGAACATACTTCCATTAAAAAAAATGAGCGAATGACGGGATTCGAACCCGCGACATCCAGCTTGGGAAGCTGGCGCTCTACCAACTGAGCTACATTCGCCTCAATTTATACGAAACTACAATCAAAATTAATTCTTTTAACACAAAAGTCAAGTATTTTTTGCTCAACCTCATTCTCTCACATCCCATTAACAAATGTAAACAGAAGACTATTTCTTCTGAAATACCTTAAAATCT
>CAZYVD010000069.1:0-13064 GCA_964651045.1 uncultured bacterium | reverse complement strand
GAGAAGACTTTAAAATGGTATCTCTCTTGATTAAAAGTGCAAAAGTGCAGTTAAATTTACTTCAAATAATATCTGTATGGAGCTCTAAATGAAAAAGATTGTAATTTCTCTATTTATGATTATGATCGGTCTGTTCCTCATATTCTCAAAATGCACAAGACCCCAAAGAATCGAACTCGTTGTGAATGGCCGCTCCTCATATAAGATTTTTGTCGACTCTTCAGCCTCGGCAACAGATCTGAAGGCTGCCCGCAAGCTTCGGCATTATATAAAGGAAATCTCAGGTGCAGAAATTCCAATAATTGTTTATAATAAAGAACCATTCGGTTCTGCAATCTGGATTGGCAGTAGATATCATGCTGAAAATTTTCCCTTAAGGGTCGACTGGGACAGGCTCGGTGAAGATGGTTTTACAATAAAGACAGCAGGAAACAATCTGATTATTGCTGGAGGCAGCGAAAAGGGATCACTGTACGGTGTATATACCTTTCTTGAGGATTATCTCGTGTGCAGAAAATATAGTTCGCAGGTAACAATAATCCCCAGAAAAGAAACGATAAGGCTCCAGAAGATTAAAAAGACTCAAATACCTATAATCGAATATAGAGAGATTCACATGCCTGATGCAATGGATTCCTCATATGCCGAGTGGCACAAGTTAGATTCAAGATGGGAGAGAATAAAAAAGTGGGGCATGTGGGTCCATACATTTGATGATCTTGTCCCACCCGATAAATATTTCAAAACCCATCCTGAGTATTTTTCTATGATAAATGGATCCCGTGTTCCAAGCTATCAGCTTTGTCTATCTAATCCAGATGTACTGGAAATCGTGGTAAAAACACTCAAAAGAATGATTAAAGAAAAACCAGAAGCGCTCATCTGGTCTGTATCCCAGAACGATACATACGGCCCATGTCAGTGCGACTCCTGCCTCGCACTTGATAGAAAATATGGAGGCCCATCCGGTACAATGATATACTTTGTTAACAGGGTTGCTGAGCAATTTCCCGATAAAATAATCTCTACTCTGGCATATCAATACACCCGATCTGCACCCAGAGGGATCAGACCACGAGAGAATGTAAACATTGTACTCTGTTCCATCGAATGCAACCGAAGCAGACCAATCTCAAAAGATCCGCTCAGCAGATCCTTTTGTAAAGATATCAAAGGGTGGGCAGGACTGACCAATAACATATTGATATGGGATTATGTTGTTCAGTTCCGCAGTCTCGTAAGTCCCTTTCCCAATCTCATGGTTCTAAAACCCAATATTAAATTTTTTGTAAAAAACAATGCCAGGATGATCTTTGAACAGGGAAGTGGATTTACCAGAAGCGAATTTCATGAACTTCGAACCTATCTTATTGCAAAACTTCTCTGGAATCCCGACTTAAATGTAGATCGACTAATCGAGGATTTTCTCAATGGATTCTATGGAGATGCTGCACCCTATATAAAAAAGTACATAGAACTGATGCACAGAGGGTTGAAGAGATCGGGAAAGCCTCTTCTGATCTATGGAAGCCCGTGGAAGGGAATGGATGGATATCTGTCGCCTGAACTCATGGACAACTACTCTGCGCTGTTCGACAAAGCAGAGGCCGCTGTGTCCAACAAGCCTGAACTTCTGAAAAGAGTCCGGACGGCCCGACTTCCTCTTGAATATGCAATCCTCGAACAGGCCAAACGCTACGGAATGGGTGAAAGGGGACTTTTTTATAAATCTGAAAATGAAGGATGGAAAGTAAAACCAGAAATGAAGGCAAGACTCAATAGATTCGTATCGATGTGTAAAGAGAGGGGATTTACCCTCATAGAGGAACACGGATATACTCCAGACGACTATCTTAAGGACATGACGAGATTTTTTAAAAGGAACATGCCTCAACATCTTGCTCTTTTCTGCGATGTTACGCTACTTACAGAACCGAGCCCTAAATATCCAGCAGGAGGGGCTTCGGCACTCACCGACGGCCTCAGGGGTCTTGAGGATTACAACTGCAACTGGCTCGGATTTGAAGGCAACGATTTGAAAGCCGTAATCGATCTCGGAGAGGTCAAAACCATAAACACAATAACCGCCGATTTTTTGCAGGACATAGTATCATGGGTCTTCCTTCCTGCAAGGGTTATTTATGAGATCTCCATAGATGGCAAGAATTTTGAGGAGTGTGGAGTAGTAGAAAACCGCATCTCTGAGAGGAGAGGAGGCAAATTTATTGAAAGTTTCTGTGCAAGACTCAATGGGAGGATGGCAAGATATATCAGGGTAAGTGCAGAAAATATCAAGAAATGCCCTGACTGGCATATTGGGAGAGGCGGCAAGGCGTGGATTTTCACAGATGAAATAATTGTTAATTAGGTAAAAAAACAATGAATAGAACGACACATATATTGTCCCTGGCAATAGTTCTCTTTCTTCTTATCGGCTGTGAGAATTCGGCTCAAAAGAGCCCTGTAGACTGGCTCATCGATCCTTCACCGTATAAATCGTTCATAAGACAGTCCGATGATGGGAGGGAAATATATCTCGAAAATGGTCTTATTCGCCGCACAATCAGAGTAGTGCCAAATGTAGCAACAACGAGTTTCTGCAACCTGATAACCGGTGAGGAATTTCTGCGTTCAGTCAGACCAGAGGCCGAAATAGAAATCGATCATAAAAGATTTAAAATCGGAGGATTAAGGGGACAGCCTGTTCACAACTATCTTGCCGAGCAATGGCTCGAAAAGATGATTAGCGATTCCCCTTCATTTAAATATTCTGGATACACTATCGGTTCAACGAAAAAGCGCTTCGAGTGGAAAAAACGCCGTGAATGGATGACAGAGGATGTTCGGTGGCCTCCGGCCGGGAAATCGCTGACACTATCATTCGAGGCAGACAGTGAACTCGTTTCATCCCTGCCCTATCTTAAACAAATTACTGTGAAAATTCATTATGAAATTTATGACGGAATTCCACTCATGTGCAAGTACCTTACCGTGGAAAACCACTCCAGCCGAATAATCACAATCAACAGATTCAAGAGTGAGATACTCGCACTCGTAGAAGCAGAAAGCTCTGTAGGCAACAAACATAATTGGCTTCTTCCCAATATTACTGTAGAAACAGATTATGCCTTTGGAGGCAGCATGTCAATAGAGAGCTGTCTCGGTAAGAGTGTATTTTGGGAGACAGATTCTTTATACCGGACACAGGTGAACTATCAGCGCGTGATGCCCTGCCTTCTGGAATGCCGCCCCAAGTACGGCCCTGAACAGAGGATTAAACCTGGTGATAAGTTTGAATCATTCAGGACATTTGAACTACTTCACGACAGCTGGGACAGAGAGCGGAAGGGACTTGCACGACGGAGAATGTACAGAACAATAGCACCATGGGTAACGGAAAATCCAATACTCATGCATGTAAGAAACAGCGATGATGAGTCAGTAAAGCTTGCAATAGATCAGTGCGCAGAAGTTGGATTTGAGATGGTCATAATTACATTTGGGAGTGGTTTCAATATTGAGGATGAGAGTGATGAAAATCTTAGACGCATGAAGAGACTGGCAGATTATGCTCATAAAAGAGGGATAGCTCTGGGCGGATATTCGCTTCTTGCAAGCAGAAGTGTGGGTGGTGGTAACGATGTTGTACCTCCACGCGGAATGAAACCAACATTCGGAAATTCACCCTGTCTCGAAAGCAATTGGGGTAGAGACTACTTTCGAAAACTATATGCATTTTTTGAAAAAACAGGTATGGATGTGCTCGAACATGACGGATCATATCCAGGAGATCTCTGTGCATCAACTGATCATCCCGGTCATAGAGGGGTAAAGGACTCTCAGTGGAACCAATTTGTTAAAATACGAAATTTCTACAGATGGTGCAGATCAAAAGGAATCTATCTTAATGTTCCAGACTGGTACTTTCTAAATGGAAGCAGTAAGACTGGAATGGGGTACAGGGAGACCAACTGGTCGCTGCCGCGTAAGTATCAGGAGATAATAGAGCGTCAAAACATCTATGATGGAACATGGGAAAAGACCCCATCCATGGGATGGATGTTTGTACCTCTGACTCAGTATCATGGAGGGGGAGAAGCAGCCACAATAGAGCCACTCAAAGAACATCTCGTTCATTACCAGCAGAGGCTTGCAAACCTTTTTGGAGCAGGAGTGCAGGCATGTTTCAGAGGGCCTCGTCTTTTCGACTCGATAGAAACAAAGAAAGTCGTGAAGAAGTGGGTCGATTTTTATAAAAAGCATCGGGCAATTCTCAACTCAGATATAATTCACGTCCTGCGTGCAGACGGCAGGGATA
This sequence comes from uncultured bacterium, assembly GCA_964651045.1. Taxonomy (GTDB): domain Bacteria; phylum Zhuqueibacterota; class QNDG01; order QNDG01; family DSAB01; genus CAZYVD01. The sequence continues at coordinate 8,746 of CAZYVD010000069.1, read as the reverse complement.
TAGACTGTATTCTTCATGTCAATCCCAGACTCAAGGAAAAAGGACTGGCCATGATTTACAATCCTACTACAAGATTTATTAATCGCACAATCTCTCTGCCTCTTTATTATACAGGACTGAAAAATGATGTAGTGATTTATGAAAGAGATGGAAAAAGGAGACGATATAAACTCAATCGGAAATATAATGTAAGAATCGATCTTTCTATTCAGCCGGGTGGTGTCACATGGTTTGTCATAGAGGGGAAATAATTCAATATATGCAGGTGATAATAAAAGAGCTCCTCCTACTTCATCAATATCATTCTCTTTACTTTCTGCCACCTTCCTGCTGTAATATGGCAGAAGTAGATTCCTGAGGGCTGGTCAGATCCATCCCACACAATCTCATATGTTCCCTCCCTCTGTTTCTCATCCACAAGGGTTTCAACCTCCTGACCAAGCATGTTGTATATCCGAACTATTACATGACACGGCCTTGGCAGTCCATACCTTATTGTTGTGGAAGGATTAAATGGGTTCGGATAGTTATTATAAAAGATGAATCTCTCTGGTACATCTCCAGAAAGATTCTCCACAACATCGGTTTGTATCATGTTGATTACAAGCGTATCCCTTGCAGACTCCTGATGTGGATCTGTAACAGTAAATTCTATCCTAATCTTACCTCTCAGATGAACCCCAGAAATAGTGGCCTCATGACTCTTCTCATCTATATGCACAGAGACAGAGTGTGTATCAATTACTGAATATGACCAAGAGAGAAGACTGTCAGGATCATCAGGATCCGATGCATAGTCGTCGAGGTAAAGCTTCCAGTTCAAGGAATCGATATTCATGAACACGGGTTTTGGAAGGGGAAACTCAAAATACGGTGGATCGTTAACAGGATTAACATTCAGTACTACAACAACGGTATCGCTTAGTTCTGAGTCGGTCGCAATGACCTTGAATGTTGTATCCTGATATCCATTCAGTGGTATCCCGCTTATGGAAGATCCTGAAGGCGTAAGCCATTTCGGATAGTCGATAAAATAGATCGAAAGAGATGGCCCATCAACATCTGTTGCAGTAGCATTGTAGACAAAGAGACTGTCCTCATAGCTATCGGCACTATCTGGTGATGTAATAGATGGCGGATCGTTTACTGGATTAACAGTAAGGTTGAACGACTCCTCAACCTCAAGTTCTCCATCGCTCAACTTTATTGTTATTACGGCACTTCCAAACTTATCCTTCGCAGGAATACATGTAACGGTTCTCTCCTTTCCGTTTCCAGCTATTATTATATTATCATCTGGAATGAGCAGAGTATCTGACGAAGATGCCGAAATCAAAAGAGTAGAGTCAGGGCTCTCTTCATCCTCAACAGTAAAAGCTACTGCATCGGTTGCAACATCTTCGTTTGTAATCTGATCGGGTATTGCAGAGATCACCGGTGGTTCGTTGATTAATATTACTCTCACTGCCACCTTCAGTGTATCATATAAATATCCATCTGTTGCAATCACGACAAATGAAGTGTCCTGACACCCCTCCACAGGTATTCCGCTTATCACATTTTTATCAGGATTCATCCATGCAGGATAGTTTTCAAATGAAAAGATTATCGAATCGCCGTCAGAATCGGTACCAGTAGCAGTATAGATAAAAAGAGAATCTTCAATAGCCTCTACCGATGCTGGCGATGTGATGTGAGGAGAATTCAAGTTGATTGTGAATACATACTCATCAGAGTATGTATGATTACCAGCCCTATCTATCGCCCTTACCCTCCATGTGTGAGTGCAATTCTCCAGAGAAGATCCGATTGTATATGATGTATCATCTGCCGAAAGGTTGTCTTTAATTAAGACTCCATCAACATATATCTCATATTCTGCAATTCCAGATACAATATCATTCGCAGAGTTCCAGATAAATGTTGGTCTTTCTGTGTATATTGTATCCGAGTTCTGTGGATAAACAAGCAGAAATGGTTCGGGTCTTGATGTATCGGCAACAAAACTAAAGGTCTGTGTTTGAAAAACATTCTCAGCACTATCTACCGCCTCTACATACCAGATATGAGACCCCTCTGTTAAAGGAGCGGCGGGCACTGTTGAGGTTTGATTTAAGCTATCGACATTCAGCGATCCGTCTATCCACAGCCTGTACGACTTCAAACCCGATGTTTGATCCGAAGAGGACTCCCATGAAAATTGAGGGGAGATAGTTGTTAGGTACTCGCCATCACCTGGTGAAGAGAGAGAGAATCCTTCCGGAGGTGTAGTGTCAATATTTAAATTAAGAGTATTACTCGATACTCTGGCATTTCCGAGAGAGTCCTTTGCTACAACATACCATGTATGAATACCATCACTCAAAGCATGATCTTCTGGAAGTACTAGAGATGAGGAATCGCCAGATATCTGATCGACCACAAGATCACCATCTATCCAAAGCTCATATTTCTCAAGCCCGATACCAATGATAGTGTCTGAAGTGGCCTCCCACTGAAATCTTGGTGTTGCATCATTTAACCAAACATACTGACCAGGACAGATAAGCGAAAAGGGCCTGGGCGGCTGAGTATCTATCCTTATGACCCACGACTGACTCGACTTTCTTGTGTTTCCCATCGAATCCACTGCTACTATGTACCACTGTCGATCACCCGATGTTAAAAATAGGTCGCTGAATGTTGTATCGTCCGGGGGAATATCATCTATTTTTACTTTATTATCTACAAATAGCTGATATTTTTTAAGACCGGATCCAGAATCGCTTGTAGATTCCCATACATATACAGGACTCGAATCACTCGTCCATGAATGGTCTGCTGGTGATATCAGGTTAAATGGTTTCGGTGGAGTGGCATCTACTACTGCAGTAAAATGATTGACTCCTGACTCTCTTACTAGACCTGCTACATCCACTGCCTTAACGCTCCATGTGTACTCTCCTGGTGTTAAGGCCTCACTTTCATTTAGTGTATATACAGTGTCTGTCAGATTATCCCTGAGCTTAACTCCTCCTATCCAGAGTTCATAGTGATCCAGCCCCGAAAGTGAATCCGTTGTTGACTGCCAGCTAAATGTTGGCCTCAACTCAACAGTATCATTATCCGAAGGTTGAAGAAGAGCAAAACTCTTTGGCGGCTCTGAATCGATTACAAAGAGATCGCTCTCATATACACACAGAACAGTATCATTCGGATCGAGTCCAATAATCTTTATCCTCGCAGTATTTGTGTTTATAGAGTTTGGAGTCCAATCGTAAGATGTTTGAGAGGGATCTACATCGGCAGCAATCTCAATTGGGTAATCATCACCCTGAGCAGTTGATAGATGTATACTAAGATGATCAAAAGATGTGGGTTGTGAATAAAACTCCCATTCGATTGTATGCGAGACTCCTCCTGGCCACAACGTGCCGCTCGGTGGATTAATGATAGAGAGGTTGTCATTAACATGCTGAGCAAATATTCTATTACTGCTGCTTCTAAAATCCTGCCAGAGGCTGAAGAATCCTCCTGCTCCATCTGAAAATAAAACATGATTCTGCTGATCACCATCCGCGGTGACCACTGCAAGTCCATCCACAGACCACAACAGAGATCCACTGCCATCAATGTGCTGTGCATAGAGATCAAAATTGGTTTCTGACCTCTTGTCGTACCATACTATATAAGCCCCTCCATTGCCGTCTGAAATCATTTCTGGTTTATACTGAAGATTATCAGACTGATTAACTACTATTCCATTCTCTGTCCAGAGAACATTTCCGGCTCCATCGACTCTTTGAGCATATATGTCGTAAAAATTACGGTTATCTGTCCATGCAATGATCCCTCCTCCCTGCCCATCCTCAACAACCTTGCACCCCATCTGAGTCCCACTAGCAGTAGAAATTGGGATACCGTTTGAATCCCATAACAGGTTACCATTCAAACTAACTGCCTGAGCATATATGTCACTACTACCAGAACGATAATCCTGCCAGCATATTATGACCTTATCGCCTGAGAGTTCAACAGAATGGGAAAGCTGATTTCCTGTTGTGTCGCAAATAACCACTCCATCACTATTCCACAGCCTGTTACCATTACTGTCGATTCTCTGCGCATAGATATCAAAGTTTCCGTTTCTATAGTCCCTCCAGACTACAACAACACCTCCATATCCATCTTCTGTTATCCGGGGATAGGACTGGTCATCCCCAGCATTTGTCACAATTACTCCATCCGTTGTCCACAAACTATTACCATTATGATCAAAACGCTGAGCATATACATCAGACTTCGAACCAGGCAGTCTGTCTACCCACACAACTATAACGCCTCCACTGCCGTCTGATATCATCTGAACATCTGTCTGTTCACTGGCTCTGGAGCTTATCGTTATGTTTTGAAGCAGATTCCCCTGACTGTCGAGATGCTTTGCATAAATCTTCTGGTTGACTTCATCCTGCCATGCAACAAAGACTCCACCAGATCCGTCCACAGAAATTACTGGATACTTCTGATCACCGCCCTCTGTGCATACTCTTGTTTTAGAATCATCCCATCTCAAGTTTCCGGATCCGTCGATCCACTGAGCAAATATGTCGCTGTCACCGAGTGGGTCATCTGAATATGTAATAAAAAAACCACCGTTCCCATCAGGGATACTGGAGAGATCCAGAAGAGATGTTGATATGGTATCTATTGGAATACCGTCTACTGTCCACTGATACTGGGCAAACTCAATCCCCGGTAGGAGCATTAGAGCAAGCAATAATATTTTCAAATATCTTTTTATCATAATATTAATTGATTGTTTATCATTCATTTAAATCGTTATTTGCAAATACTGTACCATGATTACACCGGATAATCATTGCATGATTAATTATATTAAAAACAAATGGATAGTCAATACAATTAAATTTTTAAGATCAGGATTGTCCATATTTCATAACACAGCAGGAAATTTTTACCCAATTAAGTTTACATAATGAAATGGCCATCAGAAACATTTGGATAAAAAATAATTTTTTATTATATTATATCAAATTTCTTTTACTCGTTTTTGGAACTTTCAAAACTAAAGTGTGTATAAATTTAGATGGGAATTGTATAGATTCTCACAACTTATAAAGGGCGAGTATTCATAATATGGCGAAGAAAATCAAGACAAGAGAAAATCAATCACTTGACAGGTATCTTCAGGAGATTGGAGAGGTAGAGCTCCTGACTCCTGAAGAGGAAATCGAACTTGCAAGAAGGATAAAGAAAAACGATCAGAAGGCACTGGAAAAACTGACAAAGGCAAATCTTCGTTTTGTAGTAAGTGTTGCCAAGCAGTATCAAAATCAGGGCCTATCGCTTGGTGACTTGATAAATGAAGGAAATCTTGGACTTATCAAGGCTGCAAAAAGATTTGACGAAACAAGAGGATTTAAATTTATCTCTTATGCCGTATGGTGGATACGTCAGTCCATCCTTCAGGCACTGGCAGAACAGTCGCGTGTTGTCCGCCTGCCATTGAACAGGGTAGGTGCTCTGAATAAAATAGGCAAGGCATTCAGTAACCTCGAACAGGAGTATGAAAGGGAGCCCAGTGCAAGCGAAATTGCAGAGGAGCTCGAAATGACTCCCTATGAGGTTTCTGATACACTCAAGATTTCCGGAAAGCATCTCTCTCTCGATGCTCCTTTTAATGAAGGAGACGATAACCGACTGTTAGATGTTATAGAGGATGAGCAGCAGCCGCCACCAGACGATCCTCTGTTAAATGAATCATTACGCATAGAGGTAAGGAGAGCATTGAAGACTCTCTCAGAGCGGGAGGCAGAGGTAATAAGGCTCTATTTCGGATTGGAAAGAGAACATCCTCTGACCCTAGAGGAGATTGGTGAACGTTTTAATTTGACACGTGAGCGAGTAAGACAAATAAAAGAAAAGGCAATAAGAAGACTGCGCCATACGTCACGTAGTCGTATGTTGCGAAGTTATCTTGGATAGAGATTTAAATATACTTTTATGAGATCGTAGGGGCGGTTCGCAAACCGCCCCTACGATTATGAACACATCATCCGCAATGAAATTGAATTAAAACGAATCCGTGAATACATAACCAATAACCCTTTGAAATGGGAATTCGACAAGGAAAATCCGGTGAGGATAACCAGTGACCTACCTTAACGAATCACAACTTGAAACAGCAGCAATAGATTACTTCCGTGAACTGGGCTACGAATACGCTCATTGTCTAAGGATTACTTTTATGGGTATACATAGTATGGAGGATTTGGAGATAGTCAGGGACGTGTTGAATCTCCACACTGAGGTTCTGAAGCAAGCCTTCTTTTTCGTTTCCCATCATCAGACCACTGCTTCCCAAACTTCTGTAGGGAGAGATAAAATTAAAGGTTGTCGAGGAGATTGTTGAGAAAACGGTATGAAATACGATCCAAACAAACACCACCGTCGTTCCATCCGATTACAGGGATACGATTATTCATCTGCGGGTGCATATTTTATAACCATTTGTACAGAAAACCGGAAATGTTTGTTTGGAAATATCATAAACGAAAAAATGATATTAAACAATATAGGATATATTGTTGTTGATTCCTTGTTATGGTTGGAAAAACAATATAAATATGTTAAACTGGATGAAATGGTTGTCATGCCAAACCATATCCACGCAATATTGTTTATGGTCGATTGTAGGGGCGGTTCGCAAACCGCCCCTACGGAAAAACGAAAACCCCTTGGCCGTCTAATCGGCGCATTTAAAACAGTATCGACAAAACGAATTAATGAAATAAACAAAACGTCTGGTATCAAATTATGGCAAAGAAACTATTATGAACACATCATCCGCAATGAAATTGAATTAAAACGAATCCGTGAATACATAACCAATAACCCTTTGAAATGGGAATTCGACAAGGAAAATCCGGTGAGGATAACCAGTGATCTACCTTAACGAATCACAACTTGAAACAGCAGCAATAGATTACTTCCATGAACCGGGCTACGAATACGCCCATGGACCAGAAATTCCCCCGGACAGCAAATCTCCAGAACGCGAGGACTACAGCCAGGTTGTATTAGTCGGGCGATTTTAAGATGCCCTCTTCCGTATCAATCCAGACGTACCGACGGAAACCATCAATGATGCAGTGTGAAAGGTCACGCGGCCTAATAGTCTGTCGCTTATCATTAATAACTGTGCCTTCCATAGGATACTGACTGATTGTATAGATGCTTCTTGGCGATGCAAAGAAGGTGAAGGCTACGACAAGGTTTGGCTGATCGACACTCAAAATATCAAAAAATTAATGATTAATAAAAGATAATAAAAATTGTTCTGCGTCCCGAATGGGGCGCACTGGCGATGGCAATTAGCTCGATTATTGTGGTGGGAAATGCGTTGTTGCTGCGTAAGACGAAATTGTAAAAAAATCGCTTGACAGTGTTGATAAAAAATGTTAATTTGTGCAGCGGATATGCCAAATTAATACAAATTTGTGCAGTCAATGTGTTAAATTAATAATACAATGAGGATGCAATGTGGTATCAACGGTTTTATGAGCAGAAGCTTGAATCGTATTTGCAGCCAGGCAAGGTTTTTGTTCTTTACGGTTTGCGCAGGGCTGGCAAAACCTCCTTAATCCAGAAATTGCTCTCTACATATAACGGAAAGTATTTTTTTGGAACTGGTGAGGATTTACGGGTTCAGGAGATCCTTTCATCCCAGCAGGCAACCAGGATAACCAGTTCTTTTTCTGGATATGATCTGGTGGTTATCGATGAAGCCCAATACATTCCCAATGTAGGTTTGGGATTAAAAATATTGGTGGATCATCTTCCATCCGTAAGGGTCATTGCCAGCGGTTCATCATCGTTCGATCTTTCCAATAAATTAGGCGAACCTTTAACAGGGCGCCAGCGGATTGGTGTGCTCTATCCCCTGTCTTTGTTGGAATTAAAACAACAGTTCGGTGCCATGGAAATATTGCAGCAATTGAATGAACTGCTGGTATTTGGGACCTTCCCTGAAGTGTTGCAACTAAAAAACAACAATGATAAGATCGAATATCTTCACACCTTGCGGGATTCTTATCTATTAAAAGATTTATTGATGCTGGAAAGTATAAAAAATGCCGCCAAACTCAACAGCCTGTTGCGACTGATAGCGTTTCAAATTGGGAAACAGGTTTCGCTTAATGAGTTAAGCAAGATGTTGGAGCTTTCCAAACATACCATCAGCCGCTACCTGGATTTGTTGGAAAAGGTGTTTATCATCAAAAGAGTGGAGGGTTTTTCGCGAAACTTGAGAAAAGAAATTCGGAAAACCTGCCGCTATTATTTTTGGGATAATGGTATTCGCAACGCATTGATCAACAACTTTAACTATCCAGAGCATCGGGATGATATTGGTATGCTCTGGGAAAATTTTATTTTTACAGAACGACTCAAACGAAATACCTACCGCCGTCATTATGCCAATTACTATTTCTGGCGAACTTATTCCCGTCAGGAAATCGATTTTGTTGAAGAATATGGTGGCAAATTAGATGGATACGAATTCAAGTGGCGCCCAGCAACAAAGAAAGCACCAAAGGTCTGGCTGGAGACTTATCCCAACGCATCGTTTACCATAGTTCACAATGAAAATTTTTGGGATTTTGTCACCTGAAAATAATTGCAGCTATTCTTAACGGCATTTTCCGCAATTCGTTCATCACGCCAAAACTGGGCGAACTGACCGGGC
>CAZYVD010000068.1:0-13144 GCA_964651045.1 uncultured bacterium | reverse complement strand
TTCAAATCAAGTGGTACATGTTCACTCCTAAAAGTGCAAAAGTGCAGTTATTATTTTTTTTAATATTTTAATTTCACAATGACCTTTTTGCCTCTTCAGTTAATCTTACGATGAGTATAAAGAGATCAATACAATCCCATCCCATCTCTACTTGCCATTATAATCTCAACCAATGCTATGGGGATATAATTAGGGTTGATATAAATCCATTTTCTCAAAATAAAAGGTAACCGAAGCTATTAGCAGTAATCAAATTATCTTTATTTACTTTTAGATTGAGAGGCCTTGTTGTCCTTTTTAAAGCAGCAGAATACGAGCGCGATCTATAAAAAGAGAATAACTATATTTTCATATAAAATATATAACGAGAGAGGTTTTCAACATCGTTTACAAACACAAATTTGGGAACGGGTAGGTATTTAGTCGTTGTGTTCATAATTAATTTTCCTGTTTTATGATTACATTATATCATGAGGCAACGACAGGTTTTTTAAAAAGTTCAATTCCTATAAAATTACTTTATTTTTGAGTCAATGCGGCGGTAGATATTATCGATAGGTTGATACGTAAGGCAATTTTTATATGGTGCAGATAACCATATCCAAGTATAATCAAACAAGCAAGGAGCACAGATGCCACAATTAAATCACCTATGCCGACTACGTCTCGTTTGATAGTATACAGGAGATTATCGGATACTGTATGCGTATATTCCTCTCATTTATTCCCAAATGTTATAATCACCTTAATACTATTACCTTTCTAACTTTTACGAATTTATCTGCTTCCATTCGGTAGAAGTAGATGCCTGAAGGGATTGTTATGTTGCGGTGATCCAATCCATCCCATACTGCTTCATAAAAACCACTCTGGAGCTTCTGTTCCACTAAAGTCTTTACTTCCCGGCCAAGCATATCATAGATTTTTATACAAACATGGCTTGACTTTGGCACTTGAAACTTAATAATGGTTGAGGAGTTGAACGGATTTGGATAGTTCTGTTCTATGTCGAAAACCTCTGGAATCAAGTTAGAGATTTTATCTACTCCTGTCTTTTCACTTAATTTTACAACTCCGTATGCCTCCAGTCTTGGAATCGTCATGCACACATAATCGCCGTTTTTGGTGGTCGGGAGTATTTGAGGCTGCGGCAAGTCGGGAGATAAATATGTAGCCTGCCATGCTCCGGAAGTGTCCACTAATATTTTTAATGTGAAATTCTCTTTCACGGAGAAGAAATCGTTGAACTCGTCGTAGTCATAATTCACAAGATGAACAATGTGGTTGCCATGCGTATCATGATACAAAAATCCTGTGGCACCACCAGGACGAAAGGTTTCAGAAATACCCTCTGTTATTACCTTTGGTTTTATATGTGGTAGAATCATAGATTGAAAGCTATTTCGTACTTCCGCATGAGGAACCCCGTAATCCCAGAGATAGAATTCACCTAAATTTTTCCAAGTATAGACAAACTTGCCTTCTCCATAGGATTTTATGCCGTCTCCTTGTTGTAGAGACTGTAATGCAGGACGGTTTGCTAATGTGCCGTCAGGGTTGTTAGTTCCAATGTTTCCCATGGCAATGATTACACCTCCGGCTTTAACATAGTTCAAGAGTGTCTCTGCCTGGCTGTCCGTTAGTTCAAACGTGTGTGGCAGGATAACTACCTTATAATTCTGAAGATCTTCTATGGTGAATGAGGGTATATTTGTAAACCGATTATCAGGCGCAAAGATGCAATCGAACTGGATGTTGCTGTCTGTCAGTAGCTTTCCTGTACCGATGAATCCCCAGCCGTAATCCACTTGTGCATCCCCCTCTACTGGCCAATACCTTGCCATACGTGAGCTGTGAGAATTAAGAAGAGCAACGGAAGCGGCTGTAGTAAGGTTTTCATACAGGTCGCGGTGGCTCAGAATAAAATCTACATAATCGCTGAAAATATCAAAATCGATTTCAATAGGTGTAACCTCATGGGCAATTCCGTCGGATAACTTCTCACCGAATGAGATACGGCCGCCTGAACCATAGATATCCGCCACAATGAGACGAATCATGTTTTTAGTTTGCAGAGGTAGACCTTCTACTCTTGGCTCGGGAATAACATACACAGGCCAGTTCTTGATGCATTTCGTTCCTTTGATATCGGTATGGGCAAACGGGTCGTCTGTTTGAAAAGGATAATGTTCTGCAAGAAAGTAATCCATATCTTCTGCCAGGTGATATCCTTCAGCTCCAAAGTTTGGATTGCACGATATGGTAATTGTTCTACCGTATGTGTTTAGTGCATAATTTTTAGCATCTTCTGCGATGTTGTGAAAATACTCTTTTGTGGCCAGGATCATAAACTTGAAGAATTCGGCAGCCAGACCTGTAAATGGCATGTTGTTCCAGGTGCTTTCCATGCCCTTTTGTTTGATCCATTCTGCGTAATTGAATGTATCGATATTTGCAATATCAAACCTCTGTTGCAGCTGTGCCGGAGTAAAATTCTGCTTTAAATAATTTCTGAAATGAACCATTGTTACAGAATCGAAAGAGGCAGGCTGAGATTCAAATGGACACATTTGAAGAGGTGGTACTTGAGCATCATCGAATTGAATACCCTCGACTCCAAGATCTATAGCCTTTCTATTTTCAGACTTTACATAGTCTTGCCACGCTTCACTACAAACCGTATACCTGTAGCAGCCAAGAAAATCTACAAAATTTCCGTTAAGGTCGAGCTGGCGATGGGAATCTGGTACAGGTATGGAATATGGCCAATACAAGCTGATTGTCGCACCAAAAGAAATGTAAATTTTATTTTGAGAATGCCAAGCGCCTATTTCAGATTCGAGTATACTTTGATCCCAACCGTTTGGGAAATATACACCCCATCCCTGACCTGTGAAATTCACTTTAGATAGGATTGGACTCGTGTCTATAATATATCCTTTTGTATTTTGGAAAATTTGTACATTGTTAAGCCAGTCAGGTGTAAGTTGGCTGTAAGAGTTTATTGTACCAATAAATAAAATGATTGCTGCAATGTATATCTTTGTAGTGTCCCTCATTTTATCATCCCCCTTTTTTGATACAATGTTTGTTTTTATTAACTGGCAAACTCACCCGCCGCTATTAAAATCAGTGGAATAACGATCGGGCAAATTAAACTGTAGGCGAACATACTCCTACTGTCTTTACTTTCCATGACCACTATTTTTTGGTTTCTTAATATCTCATTATATCGCTTAGTTGCTAATTCGCAATGTTCACCTTTCCTGCAAAAGCCAAGGCCTGATAATTTTCTATTGGGATTTTCAACAACAATCCTCCCATTTACTACTTTGGATCTCAAAACCCCAAGCGAATCGATGAATCTTTGATCACTCTTTGCTCTGTCATAAAAAGAGAGCATGTATACATAGAAAAAATATTATAACGAAAAAAGGGATACTCAACTTTCATGAACAGGGTACCGATCCCAAAATGACAAGGGCCAATCGGCTTGCGTGTTACCCAATGATCGAGTAAGAATTCCACAGCTCTATCAAGGTGATCATCTTTGTTAAACAGTTGTGTAAACCTGAATGAATCTAAAACCACTAGTTTGGGTACAGGGTTGGGGAATTCGGTTTCTGGTCCTCTTCCAAAACTAAACTTCTTATAACGCCAGCCACCATAATTGTGTTGAATCTCCAGTAAGTGATTAAATATTTTCTTGAGCCTACAGTCGTTTGCATATCTTGAACGACAAAGAATCCTAGCTGTGGTAGCCATGTAGCAAGGATAAAGCTTTCCACTTGGAGCGAGCCTAAATATTCCATCTTCCCTCCATGCTTTAAGAATCAGGTAAGTAGCTCGATTAGGAACAGGGGTGGATGACCCGACCACAAGTTCACCGAGCATCATTGCAAAGGCGAGAGTACTGAATGGATGACCTACTGTAAGGCGTCCATCTCCACTTGCCCGGTAGTTCCATACGATATTGTGGCGCTTTGATATTGTTTCTTCAATATCAGAATTGTAGCTATTTGATGTGGTCATGGTATTCTTTTTCTTTTAATGCTTGGACTTTTCATCTTAGCCTTTCCATAACCTTTGCTAATTTTAACTCAATCATGTATCAATAATTTGAAAAACCAAAAACAGAGCAGTTAATCCAAAACTGGATACAGATTGAGAAATCAGAGTAAATTCTATTGTTATGTGTGTTTATAATGAAGCATTGATGAGTTTTTGTTAAAATATAGTTCTAAAAGCAATCAATTTTGTCTTCTACTCAATTGCTATAATATTTTACATATCAGTAGTTATTAAGTTCCATTTGTTGTTTTATTATTGCTGAGGGAAAATTTTTTACAATATGGGAAATCATCACAAGAAACTGAGTTAGCGATAAGACCGATCCATTACTCCAAAACCTTTCTGAAATAGTTGTATATCTATCTGATGTGTAGATATTTCGGGTATGCTTGCCAAAAGATTTTTCTTCATAAGCAACCAGCAATAAGAATCAAGACAACGTATGCCCTTAACACCTGGCGTATTTGGTTGGAATTGTCGTTAGGCAATTTTTTAGAGACAGAAAAAATCGTTTTGATATTTAATTACAATCTCTTATGATTCTCAATTTTTTATTTGTTTAAGCCTTTTTTCAATTTCTTTTGAAGATTTTGTAATCGATAGGCCGCCAAGTCCTGTACACCTTAATTCGCTGGGGATACTTCTTCCGACTTTATCCATCGTTTCTATGACTTCATCTAAGGGGATAACCGAATCAAAATCGGCCAGGGCCATATTTGCGCAAGCAAGAGCATTACTGGCTGCCAGGACATTTTTCCCCAGGCATGGAACTTCGACTCTTTTGGCTACTGGATCACAAATCATTCCTAAGGTATTCTGAAGAGCCATCGACGCCGCACCTATAGCCTGATGCAAAGTGCCATTTGCTAATGTCACCAGAGCGGCGGCTGCCATTGCAGATGCGGAACCGCACTCTGCCTGACAACCTCCAACTTCAGCAGCGAATGTGGAGTGAGCGGCAATAAAAATTCCTATCATCCCTGCGGCAAGCATAGCTTTGGTTATTTCATCTAAGGAAAGCCCCATTGCATGGCCTGCACCAATACACGACCCTGGAAGTGCGCCACAGGCTCCGGCGGTCGGGGCTGCAACAATCACTCCCATTGAACTTTTCATTTCCATCAGTGCGGTCACATATAGAATCATCTGATTTAATAGCTTAGTTTTGAGAAGTTGTTGGGATTCCATCCGGGTTTTGAAAATTCCTGATTGATATCCGAGTATTCTATCAGTATAATCAGTACCTTTAATTCCATCATGAATAGACTTTTCCATGATCCTTACGAGATCTTTCATCATTTTGAAGACTTTGTCAGGGGCTAAATTTCCTCTACCACTTTCATAGTGAACTGCTAACTCCCAGAGAGGAAGGTTTTTCTCCGCATTGTATTTCAGCATTTCACGGCAGGTGATGAATGGTACTTTAATATCTTTTTTAGATAATACCGGGAGTACTGGAGATAGGGTCTTAAAATGTTTAATATTGAATTTTGAATGAAGGTTAGCGACAATTTCTGGAGTTAAAAACTTTTGTGATTTAACCTCAATAAACCGGTGTTTTGCACCTTTCAGTATAAGCAAGTCGTCTACACTTATTGCCGAAGATAGATAATTAAAGAGTTCATCTATATCTTTATCGACATAGATAAGCGTTTCATAAAAATCACCGGCAATCGATACTTTTACGCCGTCAATTTCGATAATCTCGATCATTCCACCACCAGTTGAAATAGCGGCCATCTCGTGGTATTCAGATTCATTCATAAGGGTTAATTTATAGGTATTGGGATGATGGGCACCATAATCACGAATCCTAATATTTATTTTGATCCCGGCTTCTTTGATTGCCTTTGCAGAATCGGCAAGCCGTTCATCTGTAATATCCCAGCCAAGAAAACCGCCAAATAGGCCCATATCGCTTCCCTGGCTTTCATGAGTTGTAGCTAGTGCACCATGAGGAGTGAATTCAATTAATATTTCCTTTATATTACCATCCATGAGTTCCCTGGCTATCTTCCCGATACGCCCTGAAGCCGCGCAGTGAGAAGCGGACGGACCTCTCATAACAGGTCCGATTACATCATTAAAAATGCTTGGATATTTGAGATGATTTTTACGTGATTCCTTAGTCATGGTGAATTTATCCTTTGCTATGTTTGATCATTGATGTTTGAGTTTTGAAATGAATATCAAAATTTCGATTCATACTGTTTCATTAATATTTTTGCTTCATCTCCAAATGAAATAAAGCAAAAAAAGAAAGAAGATAGAAAATTTTCCCACATACCAAAGTTAATGCATTTTTTCCATTTTGTCGAGTAAAAATTACAGATCAGAGAGTAAGAATATTGTGGAAAAACAACGATAGAAAAACCAAGTCGTTGGGCAAGTTTTTTTATCTTCTTTCCGAAGAGGAAAAGAAAAGGATACAAGCAGTTGCAATAGAGATGTGGGAGCTTTACATCAAAGCAGTAAGAGAATATCTTTCCAATGCTCGAATCGTATTTGATTAGTCTGATGTGGTTAAGGAATACGGTAAAGTTATTGATTCAGTTAGAATCTCTGAATTTAAAGCTTCGGACAAAGAACATTAAAAATATTTTAAAGGAACAAAATATCTTCAACCCAGAGAACCTGAGAGAAAATGATAAACAGCCTCTTGAGAAATTGCTATCTATTAATTGCAATTTTTCAATCGGCTACATATTGAAAGATTCTCTGAAACAGTTGTAGGGTTACTGCTGCCTGGATAATCTAAGACGACAACTTTTTAAGTGAGTGGGGCTCGCTATTGATTTTGGAATCAAAACAACTGATCAAAATTAAGACTGGAAAAAGAAAAGTATACGGCTTCTCCTATATGGAGTATTTTGAACTCCTATTAAAGAAAATTACCACTTAAATGCAACTCATTTGGAGATAAATCTGCTTTTCTCATTAATTCTTCTATCTTCTTATTCATCCTCTTATAGTGCGGACCTTTCCAGTAAATCTTTTTGCACCTCTCACAACGATAAAACTGTTCGTAATAGTTCCCTGTCATTTTAGGAATATGGCATATTATATCTTGCTTATTAACCCTTTTAATAATACCGTTGCACTTCAAGCAGCGGGTGAATGGTCTGATCTGGGTATGGAGATCAAAGCGGTTCAATATCTCAACTATCTGTTCCTCTGCTCGTGTTGATCGTACCCAGTAGCCGCGCGTCACCTTTTTGTTTTTCAGTATTCCACGGTCTCTTGTAAGGATGATTCGTTTCTCACTCAGTGATATCTCAATAATCTGATTGTCATCATAGTCGTTTTTATAAAGCGTGTCCAGTCCCAACATGCGGAGGAGTCTGGCAAGTTTTCCGAGTTGTGTATCGAGTATGAAGCGAGTCCTGCGGAGAGGTTCTGGTCTGAGATGGGTTATGGGAGAAATATCGAGACTCTCGAAAACAGGATATACAGAAACAAAATCCATGTTTTGAAGATGATAATTGAAATCTACAGATCGCCCATTTACTATTATAAGATCGACTTCTGTGTGTGGAACACCTATGGCCTCGATTGCATCTTTTATCGAAGGGGAACCTTCAAATTCATATTGAAAGATTTTCTTTCTCATTTTAAGGGGCAGAAAATCGTTTAATTCTTCATAGAAGCGAAATTGTGCTCTTCTCTCTTTCATCGGATTGGAGCTGGAAAACTAGAGTTCTCCCAGACTGAGGTCTCCGTGAATCTTGACCACATTTCCATCAAGATCGGCCCTGAGCCTCTTTTCTGGAAAATATTTAGGAAGTATTTCGTTCAATTTTTGGATTGTTATTGAGCGGATCTCATCTATTGTTTTTTGAGGAATCTGTTCGAGAGTGGCAAAATCTACATCAACAATGTAGCCTCTTCCATATTTTGATCCTGCACCTATGGAGAAGCTCGCAACTATATCGAAGAGTCCATCATGAGCCTTATTGGATGTTGTTCCTCTTCTTGCTCTTGCAGGATGGAGACGGTACTTGCCGCCGTAGATCGACTCCAGGAACTCATCGAGCTCGTCTATCACTCCTTTTAGCCTTTTTTCCCATATTTCAAGTTTTGGATGTCTCACAACTTTAAAAAGTTATCCAATTGAAGATTCATATGCAAGTATAAATTGTATTTTTAAATTCAATTATTTATATTAAAAAACTTGTATTCAAAGCAGGATTTATGATATGGAGTTTGATGAAGAGAGAGTAACAAAGGGTGTAAGAACTCTTCTTGGCAATCCGAAAAAGGCAATAATAAAGCTTTCATTTCCAATGATGCTTGGGATGCTGTTTCAGGCGGTTTACAACATAGCAGATGGATTCTGGGTTGCAGGACTTGGTGCAGATGAGCTGGCAGCAGTTGGTCT
Organism: uncultured bacterium; assembly: GCA_964651045.1. Lineage (GTDB taxonomy): Bacteria > Zhuqueibacterota > QNDG01 > QNDG01 > DSAB01 > CAZYVD01. The sequence goes on along the minus strand of CAZYVD010000068.1, from coordinate 4,695 downwards.
TTTTTTCCCATTCTTTATGATAATAATTGCTCTCGGTGCAGGGCTCGGTGTTGGGGGAAGTTCTGCAGTCTCGAGAAGAATTGGTCGGAAGAATAAAAGAGATGCTGACAACACCGCAATACATACAATTTTAATAGGAGTTATCTTCTCAATTGTAATGAGTATTCCTGTGCTTCCCTTTCTGGAGAAGATATTTTCATCATTCAGCGGAAGTGAGAGAATAGGAGTCATGGCAGCAGACTATGCAAGGATTCTGTTTGCAGGTACACTGATAATAGTATTTTCCAGCATTGCAGGTGCACTTTTAAGGGGAGAGGGAGACGCCAGACGTTCGATGTACAGCATCATTGTTGGTTCTCTGCTGAACATCATTCTTGATCCCATCTTTATATATCTGTTGAAAATGGGTGTAGTTGGTGCTGCCTGGGCAAGCATGATTTCGATGCTGATTTCCTCCCTGCTTCTCTGTTACTGGATGTTCATAAAAAAGGACACATATTTAAAGATAACAGTCAGGGACTTCAAACCCAGCCGCAAGATTATAGGTGAGATATTTGAGGTTGGAATTCCATCCTCTCTTGCCCAGCTATCGATGTCGATTGCAATGATTTTTTTAAACAAGGTTGTGATAGAAGCTGGTGGTACGGATGGGATAGCCGTCTTTACCAGTGGATGGAGAATAATAATGCTTGGTACGATTCCGCTGATGGGTATGGCCACGGGTGTTGTGGCAGTAACGGGTGCGGCCTTTGGTGCAAGGAATAGAGAAAAGCTTAAGACTGCATATCTTTATGCTGTTAAGCTAGGCATTTTAATAGAGATAGTGATGGCAGTAGCCATAGCCATTTTTGCAAGGCATGTTTCGTTTATATTTACATATTCTGAAGGTTCGGCACGCATATTGGAAGAGCTTGTTATTTTCTTGAGAATAATGAGTCTGCTTTATCCAATGGTTCCGCTGGGCATGCTGACATCTGCCATGTTCAGAGGGATTGGAGAGGGAAAGAAATCTCTTATGGTTACTATTCTCAGGACATTTGTATTACAGGTTCCTGCAGCATACATATTCGGTATTGTTCTTGATATGGGACTGATTGGAGTATGGTGGGGGATAATAGCAGGAAATTTTATTGCAGTTACTGTTACCTTTTTATGGGGAAGGCATATAATAGAAAATATACTTCCTGAGAGTCAGAATTTAGGATAATCAAGTATTATCCTCAGAAATCTGAAGAATCCTCAAATTTCTGAGGATTACCTTTCTGAAGTCTTTTAATGATCACCCATTTTTAGCCTCAATTGTTGTTAAAATGAGAGATAATACATGGCATACTTTTTGATAAATTAAAAATCATAAGAAAAATCTGCTGTTTCTAATGATTTTACTCGTTACAGGGGAGGAGTATAGAGATGGGTAAAAAATCTAAAATTTTTACTTTACTGCTCTTTATTTGGATCTTTTTGATTCCCTGTTTTGCTCAGAGGTATCCTGCAAGATGCAGAAATTTAGATGATCTGCAAAGATATATAGTTAGTAAAGATACTCTAATTCGATGGCCGAGGAGCAGATACGAATTTCAGAGGAGTGCACGGCTTCAGATCAATTCAGAGCTGATGGCAATCATTCCGGATTTTCTGATCAATGATTATTCTGGGGATTATGGTACAATTCAGTACACTCCAGATATAGATGTTAATAGAGATGGAAGAGCGGTTGCTGTATGGACAGATTTACGCAACGGTTATACTGATATATATGTACAGATGTTTTCTAGTGATGGATCCTTTGATGGAGCAAACTTCCTTGCAAATGATTTAATCGATGAACTAAATCAATATTCACCTGTGGTTGCGGTGGACAGAGAAGGAGATTTTGTTGTAGTTTGGAAAGGAAGAGACGGCAAGAGGAGGGTGATAAGGGCACGCTGTTTTCAAAAGGACGGAACTCCAAAGGATGGATCTTTCATAGTAAGCTCCGATTATTATTCGAGGTGGTTATCCGAACCTGTGATTGCAATGGACGACAGCGGGAATTTTGCAATAGCATGGACAGCAGTGGATGCTATTTTTTTGCAATTATACGAAAAAGGCGGGGCAAGAATAGGCAATAATATCTGCGTTTCTGAAGGTGATATGGCTGATATATGTAGACCAGCTTCGATTGCTGCAGGTGGCAGCGGCAGAATTGTGGTTACATGGGGAGATGGTAGGAATGATAATTTCGATATCTATGCACAGATATTTGATGAGGCAGGGAATCCCATAGGAGTCAATTTCAGGGTCAACGAGAGTATAGAAGTGTTTAACCAATCGAGTCCAATCATAAATAGCTCTCCATCTCTCAGGGGCAATGAGAAGATAGACATATCCGATCAATTTTATCCTTCTGTGGCAATGATAGGTAATGGTAATTTCTTGATAACCTGGACTGATTGCGGTACTCCTAATGACGGAGATGATGATGTATATGCAAGGGTTTATAGGGAGGATGGGACGCCTGTTACCGGGAGTTTTATTGTAAACAGTGATGGGACGGATACAGACCAGTACTATTCTGAAGTTTTGACATACAGAGACACATGCTTTATTGTCTACTGGCTCGATAGGCGTAATGGAGAGAATGATGTATATGCACAGCTCTATACGGATGATGGCAAATCAATAGGCCAGAACTTTGAGCTTGATTACTCGATAGACAGAGGTTCTCTGGATTATGATTTTCAGTCAGAAATAATGAACATAGTCAGTAATGAAAAGGGAGAGTTGATATCTGTTTTTACAGGTTGGAGGAGCTATTATATAGATGAGGATGTTTACATACAAAGGTTCGACATATCTGGATCTCCAACCTCAGATATCTGTACTATAAATGATGATAAAAACAGCTCCAACCAGTACAATCCTTCGATAATTAAAACAAAGGATGGAAATTTTTATGTTATATGGTTGGATAAAAGAAATGGAACGAGAGATATCTATTACAGATCGCTGTCCAATATGTTTGTTGCTTCTGGAATGGATAATATAAGACTGGATTCATTTTGGTATGATCGTATTGCTGCTGATGATTATGGAAATGTTTTAGCATTAGAAGCAGTGCAGGTTGGTTCTGACAAAAAGAAGCTGAATGGGAGGTTTTACAATTTAAATAGTGGTGAGGTTGTCAATGAATTTAATAGTTTTAAAGTGATAGATGGATATTATGATGTATCTTTGTGTAACAATGGACATTTTTGGCTTGTCTGGGTTGAGAATGATACGGCATTATTCTGCCAGAGGTTTTTAATCAATGGCCAGAGTTGTGGAAATGAGATCGTTGTGGATAATACTGGTGGAAAAGGATGGATATCTGATCCAAAGATTGCCGTGAATGAGAAAGGAAATTTTGTAATATGCTGGGTTGTTAAAGATAAAATGTATGGAGAGATATTTTCGAGTGATGGGAACGTGGTTGTGAATAAATTTCGAATAGATAATGAGAGTAGTAAATCTGAAGGGAGTTTTACTTATTATATCAGTGACATAGATATGAACAGTAGTGGAAGTTTTATAGTTGGTGGTACTTTTATACAACTTTTTGATTCGAATGGAAAGAGAATCGGAGATAATATAATAGTTAACGATGAAGATTCGTACAGCTACAATTTCTTCAATGTTTCAATTGATGATGATGGAAAGTGTGTTGTTGTGTGGGATGATAGGGTGAATTGGAATTGGGAGATATATGGTAGGAGAATATGGGCAAATGGCACCTCATATGGTGGTAATTTTCGAATTACAAATACCTCGGCAAGGAGTCAGGTTTATCCTGATGTAATAGTTTCAGGGGAAAGAATTTATACTGTATGGGAAGACAACCGTGTTGAGGGGAGGAGCTGGGATATATGGGCCAATATACTGGATTGGGATAATCCAGATAATGAACCGATAGAGCCAAGTTCAGATATTCTGTGCCAGAACTATCCAAATCCGTTTAATAATTATACTGTATTTTACTATACCATACCAGAGGATATCCATGTAACTCTTACAGTGTATGATATGCAGGGGAAGGTGGTCAAGAGAGTTGTTGATAAGAATCAGGAGGCAGGGAGTTACACGGTAATTTTTAATCCACAGAATATTCCGAGTGGAATATACATCTACACCATAAAGGCCGGCAGGCGGGTTAAGTCCAAGAAGATGGTTTTGGTCAAATAGTATCACATGATCAGAGGAGGAGATAAGTTTATTATTTTAAGTCTTATACAAAAAGTTTTCCGGGACAGGAGAGCGAGCTGTGGAGACCTATCCCATAGATCAGATAGAGATGTTCGAATGTTCTTTGAATTAAATAGTAAACTGTTGATAAAATGATTTTGCGATGATGGGTGTAAGATTAATTCTTTGGCCACTTTTTGGATGATCGCATTCTTGGCGTCTTTCGATTTTAACCGTCTGATACTATAGTCGATTTTAGAATCTGCCGTAGGTTTCTACTTTCTCTATCTTTCGATAAAAGAAAGATAAAAATTCCTGTGGTCATATGCACTGAATTTTAAGTAGAAGTATAAATTGATAAAACATACCCTTGGGCCTTTTTATAAATAAGGGACACATAAGATGAAGATAAAGAAAAATTTTTTGATCTTTTTGCTATCAACTTTTCACGCATTTTACTCCCAGACATATAATATAAAAGAGCACAAGGCGTGG
>CAZYVD010000067.1:0-13300 GCA_964651045.1 uncultured bacterium | reverse complement strand
CTGTATCGGTCTGAGATTTAAACTTATGGCCCTCTGCTTGGAGCCGGGATTTTAAGATCGAATAGTTCTCGATTATTCCATTATGTACAATTGCGATCTCTCCTTTACAATCCAGATGCGGATGAGCATTAACCCTTGATGGCTCACCATGAGTTGCCCAGCGTGTATGACCTATTCCCACAGTGCCTCCAACCTCCTCACCTCCTATCTCGATCTCCAGATCTTTTATCTTTCCTCTGTTCTTTCCTATCCAGATCTTATTATCCTGCAAAATTGCGATCCCCGCAGAATCGTAGCCTCTGTATTCGAGGCGTTTCAGTCCGTTGAGGAGGATCGGAAGAGCAGCACTCTTACCTATATATCCAACAATACCACACAAAATTAAGATCTCCTGTGCTATTTAAAAAATTTTACACTACTCCCATTCTATTGTGCTTGGAGGTTTTGAGCTTATATCATATGTAACCCTGTTTACACCACACGTCTCATTGATTATTCTACTCGATATTCTTCCAAGAAGATCCATAGGCAGCCTTGCCCAATCGGCAGTCATCCCATCCTGGCTTGTAACGGCTCTCAGAACCACCGTAAATTCATATGTACGCTCATCCCCCATCACACCAACACTCTGCACTGGAAGTAAAACAGCAAAGGCCTGCCATACACGATCATACCACCCGGATTTTCTTAGCTCCTGGATAAAAATATGATCTGCCTCTCTTAGAATGTTCAACCTCTCCTCTGTTACCTCGCCAAGAACACGAATCGCAAGTCCAGGCCCTGGGAATGGATGCCTGCCGAGTATGCTGTCAGGAATATTCAAAATCTTACCAACCTCTCTAACCTCATCTTTGAAAAGTTCCCTGAGTGGCTCAATAAGTTTCAGGTTCATCTTATCAGGCAGTCCACCAACATTGTGATGGGACTTTATTGTCGATGAAGGACCCCTTGTTGATCTGCTCTCTATTACATCTGGATAGAGCGTGCCCTGGGCAAGATAGTTGATGTTGCCTATCCTCTCTGCCTCCCTCTCAAACACTCTAATAAAACGTTCACCTATTATCTTTCTCTTTTTCTCTGGATCTGTTATACCCTTCAAATCCCTTAAAAATTCTTCAGATGCATCGACATATCTCAAGTCAAGACTCTTGAATGCCTCCCTGACCTCTTCGGCCTCATTCTTCCTTAAAAGTCCATTGTTGACAAAAACAGATATGAGTCTGCTGCCAAGTGCCCTGTGAATAAGAGCTGCAGTCACTGCTGAATCTACACCTCCAGATAATGCACATATAACACTCCCATCCCTAACAATCTCATTTATTTTTTTTACAGATGATTCGACAAAGTGCTCCGGAGTCCACTCTCCTCTGCATTTGCATATTAAAAATAGGAAATTATTCAGAACATCTCTACCCCTGGGCGTATGTACGACCTCTGGATGAAACTGGATGCCAAAAATCTTCCGTCCCCTGTCACACACCGCTGCTATATGAGAATTTTGTGTATGCCCCAGCCTCACGAAATTCTCAGGCATCTGATCTATTCTATCTCCATGACTCATCCATACCTCAAGGTCAGGAGAGAGATCTCTGAACAGGTCTATATCATCATCAACAACAAACCTTGCATATCCATATTCTCTATGTTCAGATTTGGAAACCCTGCCGCCAAGGAGATGACCCAGTATCTGCAGTCCATAACATATCCCCAAAATTGGAATGCCAAGATTGAAAATACCCGGATCTGGAAGCGGGGCACCTTTTTCATAGACACTGGACGGCCCACCAGAAAGGATTATCCCCTTTGGATTTATAGAATGAATTTCATCCAGTGTGATATCGTATGGAACTATTTCACAATATACCCTAAGCTCTCTCACTCTCCTTGCAATAAGCTGGGTATACTGTGATCCAAAATCGAGAATCAATACTATTTCAAAATCTTTCATAACTTTTTTATTTTAATAATATACACTTTCTTGACTTCTTAAATCCAGGACCACTGACTTTTATCAAATAAATACCAGCAGGACATTCAGAACCATTCCATTTAATCTTATGGTTTCCAGGCTCCTTTTCCCCATCAAACAGCTTCTCTATTATCTTACCACTAACGTTAACTATATATACCAATATGTGTGATCTTCGTGGCAGATAGAAGAATATTGTTGTCTCTGAATTAAATGGATTTGGATAATTCTGTTTAAGAATAAAATGATCCGGTAGTGGAGATATGTCATCATCAGATAAAGATGCGGATGTAACAGTTGCCTTAACAACAAGAGAATCAGATGAATCATCAGGATCTGAAACAATAAATTTCACATCTGTTGTACCGTACCAGTTATTCACAGTAAACTGGGCTATTCTGCTTGTAGAAATATTGACATTTAGATGCTGATTCTCAGGGATTATTTGCCATACCATCGATTCAGGCTGATCATCACTGTCTGTTACACATGTATCGAGATCTATTGTATAACTTTCATTATTCGAAAAGGTAAAATCATGTATATTTATGATAACTGGAGGACTGTTTTGATGAACGATGTTGACAGTTACTGTTAGGGTGTCTGACAGATTACCATCAGAGGCAACAACAGTGAAGTGCTCTGTTGAACTGCCTCCTGTCGGAGTTGTGCCAGATATTGTTGAATCTGCTGGTGTCATCCAGGCAGGATAATCGCTGAAGACGTATGTGACAGTAGAATCTTCAGGGTCTATTGCTCTTGCAGTATATTTGAAAAAAGAACCCTCGTATGAGGTTACGGTCTGAGACGATACAAAATAGGGTGGATTGTCTACTGCAATGATGTGTACTTTAACCCTCAATGTATCTGTTGCTCTGCCGTCGAATGCCATAACATAAAAAGATGTGTCAGTAGCAGCCTCGGGTACCATTCCCGATATCGTTGAATCCAGTGGTGTAAGCCACTCTGGATAATCGTAAAATAGATATGTTATTGTTGTATCATCAGGATCAACAACACGGGCCGTATATTTCATGATTGATCCTTCATATCCAGTGACAGAGTCAGGGGATACGATTCTGGGCGGCTCGTTGTATTCGATTATCGAAATCTTGACAATCAGTGTATCGGACAGCAATCCGTCTGTTGCTATGAGGGTGAAAGTCGTGTCATCTGCACCGCTTGGGGTAATTCCTGTAACTACAGAATCTGCAGCGCTCAGCCAGTAAGGAAGATTTTGAAAAATGTAGGAAACAGGATCACCTTCTGGATCAACTGCTCGAGCAGTGTATTCAAAGACCTTTGTCTCCTCTGCATTAACAAACTCTGGCGATACAATTTCAGGAGGATCATTCTTTTCTATTACATCAATGGAGACTCTCATTTCACTCGTCAGCGATCCATCAGAAGCAGTAACTGTAAAAGATGTATCCTGTGCTCCAATGGGTGGCGTTCCTGAAATCGTAGAATCATCTGGCGTCAGCCATTCGGGATATTGGAGAAATGTATATTGAACCATGTCTCCATCAGGATCTATGGCACGTGCAGTATAGGAGAAAAAAGACTCTTCATGTGCAACAGCAGAACTGTCTGATATAAACTGGGGTGCAGAATTCGAGCCGTATCCTCCAGTTGTGGTTGTTATAATAGTACCACCCTCACCTACTGCGCACCCGTGATTCTGATCTACAAAATAGACACCATTTAACAGCTTAAATACTCCTGAATGCTGTTTAAGCCAGTATGCACCTCCATTGTCTGTCCTCAAAATAGTTCCATCCTGGCCCACTGCCCAGCCAGTGGAGGAGTTAATAAAACATCCACCCCACAGATCCTTGTTTGTATAGCTGTTCTGATGTGTCCAGTTCTCTCCACTGTTTGTTGTCTTTAATATAACACCCTTCTCTCCTATACACCATCCAAGGTTTTCATCTAAAAATTGAACATATCTCAGGTCTTCATTGATGTCTATACTGAACTGATAAAACCAATCCGATCCGCCGTTTGTTGTCTTTAAGATAATTCGATCATGGTCCACGACCCACCCTTCATATTCATCAACAAAATGAACGGATCTGAATTTTTTCCTCGAACCAGTAAGCGGATTATCAAGTGATTCCCATGTTGTTCCACCATCTGTGGTCCTGATAATGGTCGCATGTGTACCCACTGCCCAGCCCTTGTTTGCATCAACAAAAAAGACATCAAAAAGCTGATCAGTTACGCCGCTGTTCTGTTTGAACCAGCTGTTTCCCCCATTGACAGTTTTTACTACAACTCCACCAAATCCAACCGCCCATCCAGTATTTTCATTGATAAAACAGAGGGCATCTAAATTTGTATTGGATATTATCTGCTGCATGCTCCAGTTCTGTCCACCATCTGTAGTATGAAGTATCACACCTATTAGGGGTGCCTCTCTTGTACCGCCAACAACCCAGCCCGTTGATTCATTTATGAAATATACATCAACAAGGTCCTCTGTTGTGCCGCTATCTCTGATTATCCATCCATGCTGTCCATAGAGATTTGGAATCAGGAAAAGAGAAAATACCACAATTGTAAAAATTTTATTCATACCAACTCTCCCTGTATTCTAAACCTCAAGCTGCCAACTCTTCAAAATATCTATGAATTCATACTTGGTCATGTCATAGTGCACGGGCGTGATCGATACCATTCTGGCCTGAATTGCACCCTCATCAACACCTACATCCTCCTCAGGATCTACCTTCTGCCCGGTAAGCCAGTAGTAGGTCCTTCCACGCGGATCGCTTCTCTTATCGAACTTCTCCTCAAACCTTGCAAGCCCCTGACGAGTTATCGACACACCTCTGATCTCCTCTTCAGGGCATGCAGGTACGTTTACATTCAAATAAACTCCACAAGGAAGCCCCTTCTGGATAAGTATATTTGTCAACTTCCTTGCAAACTTTGCTGCATATCTGAAATCTGGATTTTTATATGTTGTAAGCGAAACTGCAAAAGATGGAATACCAAGAATTGCTCCTTCTGTTGCGGCAGATACAGTTCCAGAATAGATTATATTTATTCCTGTATTTGATCCGAGATTTATTCCTGATACAATCACATCAGGCCTTTTGCGGAGCAGTGCCCAGTGAGCTATCTTCACACAATCTGCTGGGGTGCCATTTACAGAATAACCAAAGAAATAACCATCTCTTCTGAACTCAGATACACGAAGGGGATCTGTAAGTGTTATTGCATGGCCAACAGCACTCCTTTCTACAGATGGTGCAACAATACAAACCTCACCAATCTTCTTCAACTCTTTGAACAAGGCAAAAAGTCCAGGAGCATCGATTCCATCATCATTAGTAAGCAATATAAGAGGCCTCTTATTCATTAATTGTTGCTCCTTGAAGTGTAAAAAAGTTGAGTATCTTCCATAGCGTCTCTTTCATCTCTTTTCTGTTTACAATTATGTCAACAAATCCATGTTCCTGTTGAAATTTCGACCGCTGGAATCCTTCAGGCAGATCCTGACCTATTGTCTGTTTTATTACTCTTGGCCCTGCAAAACCGATCAATGCACCCGGCTCTGCTATGTGGATGTCACCAAGCATTGCATAACTTGCTACCACCCCTGCAGTTGTAGGATTTGTTAGAATTGAGATGTAGAGACCTCCATCATTTGAGAATTTCGCAAGCTGTGAAGATGTCTTTGCCATCTGCATTAAAGATATTATTGATTCCATCATTCTCGCACCACCCGTTGCAGAGACAATTATCAATGGGAGTCTTCTCTCTCTTGCCCTCTTTATTGCCCTCGCCACCTTCTCGCCAACAACAGACCCCATGCTTCCACCGATAAACCCAAAATCCATGGCACAAAATACAACCGGAATTCCTTTTATCTTTCCAAATCCAGTACGTATCGCCTCCCGTAATCCCGACTTCTTCATTGCATCTTTAATTCTATCGGAGTATCTCTTCTTATCTTTAAAATGAAGAAAATCAATTGCCTCCATTTTCTCATCCGTCTCCTGAAAACTCCCCTCATCGAGCAGCAGTCTTATATACTCCTTACTCTGAATCCTGAAATGAAAATCACACTTTGAACATACAAAGGCATTCTGCGAAAGCTGCTTCTTGTATATAACTTCACCACAACCATCGCACTTCAGCCAAATTCCATCCGGCATTGTTTTCTTTTTTTGGATCATCAGTCCAGGTTTTTTTCTTTTAAACCAGGCCATATTTTACTCTCTCCATTCAATTACTATTATCCAACTCTTTGACCATTACTATTGCGTCCTCATCCTCGTAATATCCGCATCTGATTCCTTCCTCAATAAAACCCAATTTCCGATAAAGAGCCCTAGCAGCTCTATTCGAACACCTGACCTCGAGTCTAACCCATCGACACTCTCTTGCTCTTTCAATTAGGTAGTTTATCAGCATTGCCCCTATTCCTCTTTTTCTGAAATCGGGATGAACAGCAATATTTCCAATATGAAGCTCATCAATTATCTTCCATGCAATGATATATCCCACAACAACCTCTCCGATGCAGGCAACAAAAGAGAGGGCAATATCCTTAAAAAGTTCTGCTTCAAAACTTCTACGGCTCCATGGTCTCTTGAAAGAGTGATTCTCAATCTTGGTTACCTGATCGAGATCTTTACTCATCATTCTTCGAAACAGTAGATCCTTCTCTTCAAACCTTATGCGATCCCCAGAAATCTCTGTATGTAAAGAGGAGTCACTGTGTCCGGATCCGATAGTTCTCCACTTTTCAGGAGAACCGATCCTCTCATTGCAATTGCCCATCCAGTCGAAATCCGATTTGGCATTAGAATAAAACGCTTCCCATCTCTGCTTTTTTGTGAACATGATTCACACTCACCTATAAATATAATATCCTCAACATCAATTCCTTCATCTATACAAGACTCTTTAACTATGATATATTCTCCCTCCCTTCTCCATTCATCTTCACTCCATCTGTATAGACCTCGATAATACTCTCCTTCTCTGGCTCTCATCACTACACATGCCCATTCTGAAATATGCGGCACGTTGCAAACAATTCCGTCCATTGTAGGAACTGCAACAAGTGGTCTATCAAGGCCGCAGGATAAACCCTTTGCAAATGCAAGGCCAATCCTTAATCCTGTAAATGATCCGGGTCCAATGGATACTGCTATTCCATCTATATCGCTCATCGAAATCCTTGATATTTGAAACATCTCTTTTACAACCTGTGCCAGGACTTCAGCATGCAGCATGTCCTTAAATATCCTGAAATCTGCAATGACCTCATCATCATTCACAATACCAACACCACACACCTGGGTGGCTGTCTCGATACCAAGTAAAATCATAATTTGATAACCTCTATACCTCTGCTGCTCGGTGCATCTATCACTATGCGGCGCCTCTCTTCAGATTCCATTCTGCCATCAATAACATGAAAGAGGTGAATGGAAATTCTTCCTTCTGGAAGGAGTGACTCTCCCCTTTCTGCCCATTCTATAATACAGACTCCATCATCATATATATATCTATCAATATCAAGATCACATATCTCCATATCAGATTCCAGTCGATAGAAATCTATATGAAAAACTGGCAGCCTTCCATGATATTCCCTGATCAACACAAAGCTTGGACTGGTCACAAACTCATCTACATCCAGTCCCTTACAAATACCCTGACTGAGCAGGGTCTTACCGCTTCCAAGTTCTCCATAAAGTGCAACTACATCTCCCACCTCAAGCAGACCTGCCAATTTCATACCAAGATTAAAAGTCATCTCGGGACCTTCTGAGAAGAGCTCGAGACTCTTCCTCTGCATCATCTTACTCCCTCCCTGGGAGTCAAGAATATTATTGGAAGAATCATCTCCTCCATTGAAATACCCCCATGCTGAAGGCTTCCATTGTATAGAGAAAGGTAATGATGATAGTTAGTTGGGTATACAAAATAGGAATCCTCTTTTGCTATGAGGTAATTTGTACTCATTGATGGCGACGGAAGCCCAAAACGTGATGGATTTTTTATGTCTAAAACATACTTACTATCACTCTTGATTCCATTTCCCCACTTGTATCTTAAATTCTTTGAAGTCTCTCTATCGCCATAAACCCTGACTCCTCTTAAAACCCGTATCGAACCATGATCAGAAGTTATGATCGTCTTAATACCTCTCTCTGATGCCTTTCTGAGTATCTTAAAAAGTGATGAGTGCTTAAACCATGTTCGTGTTAATGACCGATAGGCAGACTCATCTGGAAGAATCTCCTGAAGTATCTGCGACTCACTCCTGCGATGTGCCATTATATCAATAAAATTGAATATCATACTAATGAGCTGTAACGAAAAATAGGACTCGATCTGATTTTCTATACGGTTTGCCTCTTCCGCATTTAATAGTTTAATATACTTTGTCTTTGAAACAATGTCGACACCCTCTCTTTTCATGTAATCGATCAGCAGTTGAGGTTCATACCTGTTTCTGCTCGACTCATCATTCTCCCCCTCTTTCCAGTATTTTGGATATAATCTTGCAATATCTCTTGGGAAAAGACCGGAGAAAAGACTGTTTCTGCTGTAAGGAGTTGCAGTAGGCAGAATCGAAAAATAGTACTTCTTATTTACTGTAAACAGGTCATAAATCAGTGGTTCGATCGACAGCCATTGATCCATTCTCATGTTGTCGATCACCAGAAATAGAACCCTTTCTCCTCTCTTTAATAGTGGAAATAGATACTTCTTCAGCAGATCTACAGATAGAACAGGCCTCTCATCACTCTGGAGCCATTCTTCATAGTTTTTCTCAATAAATCTACAGAAGTGGTGGTTGCACTCTCTTTGCTGATCGGAAAATGTCTGTTGAAGTCCAATGTCCGAATGGTTGTCCAGATCAATCCATCTGCTTGAGAGTCTATAATAGATATCGATCCACTCACTTGCCTTGAGCTCACTGGAGAGAGAATCCGATATCTGTTCAAACTCCTCAACATAGTCTCTGGTAATCTTATCGCATTCGATCCTCTTCCTCTCAAGAATCCTTTTGCAGGATGATAGAATCTGACTCGGATTTACCGGTTTTGTTAAATAATCCTCAATCTTCTCACCAATTGCATCTTCCATCAGATTCTCTTCTTCACTCTTGGTTATCATGATAATAGGCAGCGAGGGATTAATCTGATGAAAAGATGATAATGCCTCAAGACCATTCATCCCTGTTAACATCTCATCAAGAAGGACAATGTCAAACTCCTTCTCTTTCAATAATGAGATGGCATCCTCTGCATTGGTTACAGTTTGAACAGAATAACCTCTCTGTTCTAAAAATAGAATGTGGGATTTAAGATGATCTATCTCATCATCCACCCACAGTACCTTACCTCTATATTTCTTCATGGCTTTAATCAATTTTTGTCTAAAAAAATTAATGATTTTTATTTGAATAGTCAATGTTTTTCTTTGATCTATCCATTCAAAAACATCTTGACTTTATTTAAATTTAATTATAAATTGTAAACGAACTTAGATATCATATAATATCTCATTTATAATCAAGGAGGAATAAAATGTCCAAAAAGGTGTTGTTATTTATTTGTATTATTATTTTTGGAATCGTTTGTCTGTTTACAAGCTGTAAATCGACCTATAACACCCTGGCTAAGAGCTACTATGTGAGTGATAATTATGAGATGGCGATCACAGAATGTAAAAAAACTCTGGAAGTTGACCCGCAAAACAGTGAGGCCTATCTGATAATGGGTAAAGCATACGGTAAACTGAAGATGTATGAGAAGATGAATGATGCTTTCACCAAGTCCCTAGAAATTTCAAATAAATATGCAGATGAGATCAAGAACGAAAGAATGACATATTGGTACAAGCTCTACAATGAGGGGGTCAATGCTTTTCAGCAGGACAAGATTGACGAGGCCGCAACAAAATTCAGCAGTGCAGTAAAAATAATGCCAGAAAATTTAGAGGCATATCAAAACCTAGCAATCTGTTACGAATCCCTTGGGAAATATAAAGAAGCGATAGATACCTATACAGCAGCAAAGAAAATTACACCCGATAACAAGGATATTAATTTTAATATTGGCAGACTCTACTACAGCGGAACCAGAGAATATCAGAAGGCTATCGATGTGCTCACCGATGTAATACAGAATGAGGATCCGAGTTCTGAAAAATACGCCAATGCACTCATTATGATTGCAACATCATACGATTTGCTTGGAGAATCTGATAAGGCCATTGAGGCATATACAAATGCTCTAAAGGCAAATCCAGATGACCCAGATTTATTGATAAACATGGCACGTCTATATCTGTTAAAGGAAAATTTCGACAAGGCAATTAGTATTTTAGAATCTGTAGTCGAGAAACATCCAGACGATCCAGATGCATTTTACGGTATCGGAAACGCCTATATTAACATTGCAAAAAAATACATAAGTAAGGTTAGAAAAACAGACGAAAAGGGCAATCCTATTCTGTCAGAAGCAGAAATCAAGGAGAATAAGAGCAAGGCAAAGGAGTATTTTTCAAAAGCGGTCTCTTATTATTTAAGATCAGTAGAACTCAACCCCGGTGATCTGAATTCATGGGACGAACTATCTATAGCATATGCAAATCTCAACAAAACAAAAGAGGCAACCAAGTCATACAGTATTGCCGAAGTGCTTGCCAGTGATAATGCAAAATATCTGATCGAAACTTATGGAAAACCTGAAAAGATAACGTATGAAGAGGATAAAGACAAAAGAATAGTTAAGATTCTATATCCAAGCAAGAATGTATCGTTTACATTTATCAATGGTAAACTGCAGCGATAATAGTTTTAGATTTTAGGACAAACGATAAAGGCCGAGCGTAATTACTCGGCCTTTTCTATATTGTCCTCATGATCATATAGAGTTTTAATAAAGTAACTGTTTTAGCTGCAAAATAGCTGTTATATCACAACAGCACAATTCCTTATTTTTAACAATTGCCAGATCATGAAAAATTTGAGTCTCTATAAACCCACATCGTAAGTAGAAAGCTACATGCTATTTGTACTATTCAACTGAAACAACCAATAGAGGCAAAATCTCTTAATAAGAGTATTTTGCCACCAGTTAAGTAGGGAAGTCTTTGAAAACTACGGACGGCTTTATAGGACAAAATAATCTACTTAAAATCAAAGAAGTGGGATTTATTACAAATCAACTTTAATGCAATCGACAATTAAATACAAATTGGTTTTATGGCTGTGTATAATCCAGCTCCGAACCCATGAGACTGTGTGGGATTAAATAGACAATAAACATAAGGCATGCAGCACCAATTATCCATCCCCTGCTGCCAACACTCCTTCTATTTTTAAACCATGCTGCCAGCCAACCCAGCATTGCTATTAGAGTCTTGTTATCTGTTAAATCTTTGCCAAAAGGAATGCCTGTCCAGTAGCTACCAAAGGCATATCTCTGAATCAGGGGGCCAATAATAAACCCCCCTATGAATAGTAGCCATATTGTCATAATCATATAGACATGAGCCCTCCTACCATCGACAGCTGCTTCGATTCCTGCCCTGTTTGACAGCAGCATTGCCATAAACATCAGGATTATATGTGGAATCAACAGGTATGTGGGTACATCTCCTTTATATCTTAAAACAACACCACCGCTGCCTGTCAATGATACAATACTATCATTCTCCTCAAGAATTACATAATAGATTATCTTGCCAGCAGCAGGTTGAGTGGGAAGAGATGCCTTTAAAATATCTCCTTCTCTCTTCATAGCCACTTCTTCCCACTCATCATTTGACCGAAACCTTTTATAACGGATTCTTCCCTTTATCTTCTTATTTTTAATCATCAGTCTAATTTCTGCCTCTTTACCACTGAGTTCGCTGCGCGGCAGTGTAAATGAAATTGCAGAGCCGTCAATAATAATCCTGCCCTTTTTAGGATATGTTGGTCCTGTTCTCTTCTGGTATACAACCGAGATTACGGTGATGAGGATTGCTGCTATCCATATCATACTCCTGTTATGCATCGGTCATTGTCCTTATCAGTTATGTTCAAACATGCTATTCTTTATATGATCAAGTGCCCAGATGTGATCATTAAAAAACATATCTCTGTCGAGAACAGTAACGGCAAGGTCTGGATTTGTAATAAAGTTCTTCTTTCCTTTTTTCTTTGATATTATGATAACTGGCCTGTCTGGAGCATTCTGGTCTATTTGATTAAGAATCTGACAGTTACAAGACGACAGCAACTCTTCATCTATTATAAAAATCCCATCCCTGATACTTCTGATTTGCTTTACAGCATCACTGTCACGACTAAAAATCTCTGATGAGAATCCATCTTCTTCCACAACCTCCTGAATCTTCCTGCCGTTCTCCCTTTCCGCAAAAATTAGTATCTTTCCTCTTCTTACATACTTCTCTTCTTCCTTCTTAATGATTTCTACCAGATCTGTAACTTTGAACGGCTTTGTGAGCCGGGGATATTTCGAAACCTCACCAGACTCTTCTTCCTCAAATCCATATGCAGACATTAAAATAATTATTGTTTCAGGATATTGTTTTTTTATAGTCCTTGCAAGTGTATACCCATCCATCGGGGCCATTCTTATATCGGAAACAACAACTTCAAAATTGGTCTCTTTCATTAACCTGAGTGCATCAGGACCGCTCTGAGCCTCATAAACTGTATAATTAAATCTTCTCAGTCCGATCGACAGTGTCAGCAAAACATTTTTTTCATCATCTACTATTAAAACGTTTGACATGAATATTCTCTAATTTGTTATATTAAATTCACTTATATTTATTTACAAATATCATGCCAAATATATGAATAGAACATTATGTATCTATTTGTTATTTTGTTAATTAGAGTCTAATATCTTCAGCAAAACAGAGTCCTAATTTTTTTCATAATGAAACAGTTCGTTTCAGAAATAGTATGAAAAAAACCTGAGAAACCATATGCCAGAATCTTACTCCTTTTTCTTCGGCTCTATTCCATATGATTTTAATTTTCTCCAGAGAGTCGTTGTCGATATTCCAAGTGTTTCTGATGCCTTCTTTTGATTCCAGTTAAATCTTTCTAAAACTTTTAAAATATTCTTTTTTTCTATTTCATCCAAAGTTACTTCACCAAAATCTTCCTGGCTCTCACCGCTCTTTAAACCCGACTCCTGTAATGATGGCGGCAAATCCTCCGGCATTATGACATTTTTATTTGTGAGTATAACCGCACGTTCTACAATATTTTCGAGCTCTCTTACATTGCCCGGCCAGTGGTATTTTATGAGCATCTTCATTGCCTCTGGA
>CAZYVD010000066.1:0-13353 GCA_964651045.1 uncultured bacterium | reverse complement strand
ACAAATATTAAATCCGATTATCTATGGATCACGTAACTTTGCAACAACGCCAAAAATAAAATATAAAAAATGATTTTTATAATTAATAGTTTTGTGCTAATCCTTCTAAGCGGATATCTCTGTTTCCTTTTTTATATGATGAGAGGACTAGGGAAACATGGCGATTCCCAAAATTCAGAACTGCCATCTGTATCAATAATAGTCCCCTGCCATAATGAAGAAAAAAATCTCCCTCGATTGTTAGAACATCTCTCTGTTATTCAGTACCCAAAAAAACTGATTGAAATAATCCTTGTAAATGACAGGTCGGATGACAGAACAGGTCAAATAATAAAAGATTATGCTGCTAAGCATAAAAACGTCTTAGACATTCATATAGTAGACACAAACCCTGAAATAAGTCCTAAGAAGAGGGCAATCAATGAAGCGATCTGCAGGGCAAGTGGTAAGATAATCTTAACAACAGATGCAGACACAACACCAGCTCCGGAATGGGTAAGAGAAATAGTCAAACTCTACGACACAGACACTTCGATGGTACTTGGATATGCCCCTTACAGGACCGATGGAGTCTATGATTCAATATTCCACAGAATTGTTGCCCTTGAATACCTTGCACTTGCAGCCGTAGCAGCAGCCTCTTGTGGAATAGGTTTTCCATTAACATGCAATGGGGCGAATCTATCTTATCGAAGGGATATTTTCCTTAAAGTTGGCGGATTTGGTGATAGTGCCGGATGGATATCAGGTGACGATGATCTTCTTCTGCACAGAATAAAGAAAATGTATTCCAAATTAAAAATAAAATATGCAGTCTCTCCTAAATCTGTTGTTTTCACAGACCCTCCTGAAACGTTTTCCAGATTCGTTCGTCAGAGAATCCGGTTTGCATCCAAACACCTTGCATATCCCCTGAAGGTGAGAATTCTCCTATCAGCCATATATGGTTTTAATCTTTCTCTTCTTATTCTTGGAATATCTGCACTTTTTAATCCTTTACAAATTCTACCTTTCTTTTTTACCATAATCTTAAAGTCTTTTGCCGAAATCCCCTTTCTCTTAAGAGGACAAAATCTTCTTGAGAACAGAAACCTTGTAAAATATTACCCACTGGCAATGCTCCCGCATATAATTTATGTTATAACATTTCCATTATTAGGTTTATTTTTCAGGAACAGATGGTAACATCAAATAGGTCTTGGATTTTTGTTGGATGAAATCAATTTTTCTGTTTTACTTTTTTGATAATTTCATTTCTCTGACAAAATTGGCAAAACTCTCCTTATTGAATTTCGAAACACTTTTATCCACTCCGGCAACTCTTTTTACAATAAATCTCTCGATAAAGTTCATTTTTTCAAAATTGAACTCACCACCAAAAATTTCTGCTGCTTCAGCATGATTTAATAATTCCGAAGGAAATTCTTCCCTTAGCTGTTTTGCAGCCTTGTCTGCCTGCTCCATACAGCAAATAAAAAGTCCAACCTTTTTTTCCCTGAGAACATCAAGATTATCTGAACAAAACCGTTTAACCTCTTTCTGTATACTGCCTGCATGAATCGACCCGCCAATTATGACAGTTTCATATTTATTAAGATCGATATTATATGATTTTTTTAAATTTATAATATCGACTTCACCAGCGGCAACATTTTCTAACTCCTTAACAAATTTCTCAGTACAGCCGTGCCTTGTTGAATATGCTATCAGAGTTTTCATCTTCATCCTCAAATTTAAGTTATAACAAAGAAGCCTGATTTATAACAATGTAAAAAAAAAAAAATTCGATCCGTCTAAAAAAGCCCCGGAACAAAGACTCCCGGGGCTTCCTACCAGAATATCCCTACTCCTTTTTATTTCCCCTCGATTTCATCTGCTAATTTGCCTGCATCATACAATTTACGCAACCCTTCAATTATATAGGCAGTATGAACAGCAACTGCTCTGTTCTTTTCCTCATCATAGAGAAATCTACCTGGAAGACTCTCTATATTGCCGTCGAAAATGAGACCCACAACTTCTGCCTTCCTATTAATTACTGGAGATCCAGAGTTTCCTCCTATTATGTCACATGTACTTACAAAATTAACAGGAGTCGAAAGATCCAGAGTGTTGCGCCTGTCCCAGAATCTTTGAGGAAGTGCATAGTCCCCTTTCATCTCAAAACTAATACTGCGATCAAACAGACCATAAAGGGTCGTCTTATAAGGAGCCTTTGTACCATTCATTGGGTAACCTTTTACAGTTCCATATGATAATCTTAGTGTAAATGTTGCATCTGGATAAATTGATTTTCCAAATATTGCAAAACGTGCCTGTGCTATCTTCTCAGAAGCAGGTGTTAGAACACTCTCGATGTTTTTCTTATACCACTCCTCATTCTCACGCATCATGGGATCGAGTTTTCTTGCAAGAACTATCATAGGATCCCTGCACTTTTTCACAGCCCTGACGCCGCCTTTGATGAGCTTTTTTCGAAACTCAACATCGGCAAGCCTTGTACCTTTTACCAGCCTCTCGGCCACTTCTTCAGGTGAGCCTGAGTTCAGAACTATCTTCACAAACTCATTATCCTCTCCCAACTCTTCGAGACTCATCCTCAGACTCCACTCAAGATTCGATATCTCTAGGTCTGTATATATCGGAGCAGGAGAAAATAGACGAAATTTCAGGCTCGGGAGTTCGGAATCATGATATCCATCGAGTCTCTCAGAATCGGGCTTTTGTATCTCTTCCACATACCTGACAATTGTAGTTGCAATACCTGCAAGCTGGGATCCTACAATTCTCTCATAAAATCTCTTTCTGGCAACATCTGCCTGAAGTCTTGTTATTCTATCTATGATCTCCCATGCATCACCATACTTTTCCTGCCAATCATGATTCGATGCTACCTTTTTCCTGAAAGCCTCTTCCTCTCTTTTTCTCTTTTCCATCAACTTCTCATCGAGTAGCCCCTTATACTCACCTGTATAAGCCTTCTTTGCATTCTCCAAACCAAAAATCCGGATCAATGCCCTTCTCTGCTGCTCAGGTCCATTCTTTGAATATTCCCTGAGACTCTTTATCCATGACTTGATAAATTTCAGCACCATTGGATAGCGGCAGTCTCTTTGGTATTTGAGTTGAGAATATGTATACAACCGATCCGTTGAACCTGGATTGCCAGAAACGAACACGAGTTCATTCTCTACGGCTCCTTTTGAATTCCATTTCAAATAATTCTCAGAATGGATTGGTTTACCATCTTCATAAACTCTGAAGAATGCAACATCGAGATCATATCTGGGATAGGTAAAATTATCAAAATCACCACCAAAATAGGCGGCCTGGCGCTCTGGTGCAAATACAAGGCGTACATCGGTATACTTTTTATAACGATACAGCCAGTATTCTCCACCATGATATAGATTTATCACATTAGAACGAAGTCCCGTCTCCTCAAGACTCTCTTTTTCAATTTTTGCAATCACAGCCTTGCGAGCCTTTAAGGCCTCCTCTCCGGTCATGCCCTCCTTTACTGCCGCTTTAACACGCTCGGTTACGTTTTCCATTGAGACAAGTACATTCACTTCCAGATCGGAACTCTTCAATTCCTGATCCTGTGTGGCGGCATAGAAACCGGTCGTAACATAATCTCTTTCCGGTGTAGAAATTTTTTGCAACTGGCCCACGGCCACATGATGGTTGGTCATTACAAGACCATTTGGACTCACAAAAGATCCCGAGCCTCCATCCATGAAGCGTACGCTTGAAAGCCTCACATGATCCAGCCACTCCTTGGTTGGAGTAAAACCATACTTTTTCTGAAGAATCTTTACAGGTGGATTATCAAATGTCCACATTCCTTCATCAGGTAAAGAAAGCAGCGTTCCAGCTGCCAATACCACAAGCAAAAAGACTACAAATCGATTCAACTTTCTTTTGATCTTCATACTTATCTCTCCCTATTTTGTAAATATTTCAATGATTAATAAAAATTTATTGAATGAAACAGTGCACCTCACCTTGTTATTCTCTCTAAAGCCTTTTTTGCATCCTTATTTTCCGGATCAAGTTCAATTGCCTTTTTATATTCCTCTATTGCCTTTTCCCTGTTGTTAAGCTTCTCATATACCATTCCAAGCCTCCAGTGTGCATAAGACCAGCTTGGATCATTCTGGGACGGCTTGTTCTCCAGATATTTCTTAAAATAGCCGATCGCTTCTTCTAAATATTTTCCAGAAAATATTGCCGTCCTGCCAAGCTGATAACAGGCCGCCATATTATCATCATCTATATCTAAAACCTTGAGGAATGCCTCTCTTGCCTTATCGTACTCTTTCACTCTCTGATAAAAATATCCAAGGTTCAAATATACATTCGTATTTTGGGGATCGATCTCTGCTGCTTCTATAAATTCCTTCTCTGCCTCTGTATAATTCTTCTCACTCTCATACAACTGAGCAAGTGATAGATGGCCCCCCACAGGATCTATCTTGATGATCTGTTCTGCCTCCTTCTTTGCCTTCTCTTTTCCACCTCCTGCAATGGGTGGAGCCTGGAGATAATAATCGAACAACCCATACCTTGCATCGAGATTCTCAGGATCAAGCTCTACTGCCTTTAACCAGGCATCCCTGCATTTCTTAGCATTGGACAGCTTTCCAAGAAGGCCCGATTTTTGTGCAAGCAAACCGTATGCCTCTCCAAGTATGTAGTAATAATGAGAAGATGAATCCTCTATTGCAACTGCCTTCTCAGCATATTTAACTGCCTCTTCATACTTTCCATTTTTAAACACGATCTACAGAGTTCTATAAACTGTTCAGCCTCTCTTCTACCCTGTTTTTGAATATTTGTCTGCTGTTGAGAATAATTTAGCTGTGAAAATAGAATCGTTAACAGAAAAATACCGGCTCTTAATGTTCTCCTATTCATATTTATCTCCCATAAAATGAATACTAGACTCTTTTCTATTTCAACTCTTCTTTCTCGGAATAGAGTTTTCTTTCACAATCGGGACAGATGCCGTGTGTAAATTCAACATTGGAATGAGCAGTTAAGTAGACCTCAAGATGCTGCCAGAACCCCTTATCATTCCGAATCTTCTTACATCGAGAGCAAATGGGAACAAGACCCTCAAGTGTCTTAATCGTCTCCAGTGATTTTTTTAATCTTTTATTGACTCTCTCAAGCTCCTTGTTTTTGTGAGCAACAACCTCATATGTCGAAAATAGCAAATCAATAATCTGAAGTCGATCAGATGTGATGTAGTATTTCTGGCCCCCAAAAAATATCTCCACTCCCATGTCTGTTACTGAACTCTTTCTTAGTTCACGATTGACCAGGATGTAATGAATATGAGAAAGCAGATAATCCTTATCATAAGGCTTCGTAATAAAATGGTCTGCACCACATTTAAGACCTTTAATGATGTCTGACGGTTCCGATAGAGAGGTCAGGAGAATCACAGGTATATCTTTGAGTTTATCATCATCCTTTATTCTTTCGCACAACTCATACCCATTTACCTCTGGCATCATCACATCGCTGATAACAACATCAGGCTTTTTCTTTTTTATATACGACAGGGCCTCCTGGCCGTTATGGGTAACTGAGACTACATAACTGCTTTCCTCGAGTATCTGCTTTAACTTCATAGCCTGTGTGTAGCTGTCTTCTACTACCAGTATCTCCATTCCTGGGCTTAATTGTCCAATCTGTTTTCCCATGACAAACATCTCCTTAATACTTTAATACAAAAAATTCCTTTATATTTCAGCTTCTTCGGGATCTGGCTGCCACACCATAAAGATACCATATCAGACCAAAAAAGACAAGTGCAGAAACAAGCTGAGCAAAGATTTCAGAGGGATAGTGCATCTCAAATATTTTTGGTGTTTTTGACATTATTACCGCCATAATCGCACGAATGACTCCAAGGATCCCCACTCCAGCTATGAAACCAGACCCTAATAAAATCCCCTGATCTTTACCCCTTTCCACCTTCTCTTTGTCTCCTCCATATCTCTTCTCTATCATATGCCTCACCATTCCACCAATAAATACCGGAGTCATTGTGTAGAGAGGTAAATACATCCCAACAGCAAATGGAAGAGGCGGTATTTTAAAAAGCATGACTACTATGGAGAATGCTGCTCCAATACCAACCAGATCCCATCTGAGATTTGCATCCAGAACACCATCTAAGACTGTCTTCATTAAAGTAGCCTGAGGTGCAGGCAGCTCCTCTGTTCCAAAACCGTATGCCTTCCCAAGATAGTATACTGCAAGGCATACAAAAAATGATGATCCCACTGCCCCGAACAGCTCGCTTATCTGCTGTTTCCTTGGGGTTGCCCCAATAATAAAACCGCTCTTCAAATCCTGAGAAATATCTCCTGCAATCGATGCTGAAATACAGACTATGGTGCCGATGGTCAGGGCTGTAATTTTACCTGTCAAATCCGTCCAGCCCAGCATCTTGAATATCAGACCAGTACCCAGGAGAGTCACAATAGCCATGCCAGAGGTCGGATTTGATGAGACCCCAATCATTCCAACGATTCGTGATGAAACAGTCACAAAACAGAATGCAAAAATTGCTATTGCCAACGCACTCAGAAAACGCATTAAAAGATATGTATCATGACCAATTATTCCTGGAAGAAAGGTTATAAGAAAAATCACTAGTGTGACGCCAAGAATAACATATTTGATGGAAAGATCTCTTTCTGTACGCAACTTTCCCTCATTCAACTTTGCCGCACTCGACCGCAGTTCTCTCACTCCTATTTTCAGGGAAGCTATCATGGTAGGAATTGCCTTTGCAACAGTGATTATACCTGCAGAGGCAACAGCACCAGCACCTATTATGCGTATATATCCCTCCCATATCTGTTTTGGAGAAAGCTGTCCAATTGTTGTTATAGAGGGATCAAGACCCTTTGACCTTAGATATTCCAGAGTCATCGGCCAGATCTCTGAATCTCCAAATTTCCATGCTATGAATGGGATTATGACAACCCATGAAATCAGTCCACCGCCAACCATGATTGCAGAGATTCGTCTTCCAAGTATATATCCAACGCCGAGCAATGCCGGTGAGGTCTCAACACCTATTTCTGCTTTTCTAAGAAATGGAATTTTTGCGCATACCTTGTCTGGCCACATATATAAAAGAGAGATCAATCCCTTATATAGCGCCCCAATGCCAAGCCCCTTAAACACATTTATGGCAGACGAGCTTCCACCCGTTGCTGCAATTAATACCTCTGCACTTGCAGTTCCCTCTGGATAGGGCAGATTCTTGTGCTCTTTAACAATCAAAAAATTGCGCAAGGGAATCATGAAAAGTATGCCAAGAATACCTCCACATACTGCGAGCAGTGTCATTTGATAGAGAGAAGGTTCATATCCCCATATAAAGAGAGCAGGAATCGTAAAGATAATGCCTGAAGCCAAAGAAGAGCTTGCCGAACCTGCTGTCTGTGAGATATTGCATTCAAGAATGGTAGGCTTTCCAAAGATCGGTGAGAGCATCCTTAAAACTGCAACAGAAACAACAGCAAGAGGAATAGCAGTACTTATTGTTAGTCCAACTCTCAGTCCCAGATATGCATTGGCACTTCCAAAAACAGCACCAAAAACCACACCTAGTACAATAGTCTTAACATTAAAATCTTTCATTGATACATTGGCTGGTATAAAGGGCTTGATCTCCTTCATAAATCCTCCGCTGACTAATAGTGGAAAAAAATTTATTTTTTTATTAATTTAGAATTATTAAATTATTGTTGTTAATGTAATACATTTTTTTAAATATAATCAAGTGGAATAAATATTTTTTAAAAAAATCTCAAGATGGTATTGTCAAACAGTTCCATCAGAAAATGGTGGAAAATATCGGCTCTGCTGAGTTCAGCCCTGATACTTCTATTAACGGTTCGATCGAGAGCAACTGAATGGCTCTCGTCTCCAGACGGAAGGATCGAAATCTACTGCAACATTAATGTGAGTAATTACATATCGGGTATGGATATAAGGTTTTACTACAAAATATTTTTCGATGGATACCTCTTGATTCAGGACTCGCCGATCGGTCTTAATTTTATAGATATGCTCCCTCTGGATAAAGAATTTCGACTCTACCATGTCGAGCGAAGATCGATATCAGACACAATAATGACTATTAATGAACCGTATGCGAGAATAATAAATCAATATAATGAAATAACACTGTTTCTTCAGGAAAAGACTCCTCCCTTCCGGCTCATAAATATTGTGTTCCGCATATCTAATGAAGGAGTAGCATTCAGATATGTGATCCCAGAGCAGAGTGAAATCGACGAGTTTGAAATAAGCGCTGAAAATACAATATTCAATTTTCCATATAACTACACTGCATGGATCCTGCCGCTGGAGTCCTTTACAACACCATATGAGAACAACTATAAAACAACAACAATAAATAAAATTGATGATGATACAATAATCGGACTGCCACTGCTTCTAAAAACAGAACATGGGGCATGGATTGCAATCACAGAGGCAAACCTTACAGACTATGCTGGAATGTATCTTTGCAGAGAAAAATCTATTCCTTTTGGCTTCAGATCCAGACTCTCTCCACATCCTGACAATCCCGAATTGAAGGTAAGGGGAAGGGCTCCATTTAAGAGTCCGTGGCGTGTTATTCTTATCGGCTCGACTCCTGGCGATCTGATTGAATCAAACTTCATATTCAGCCTTAACCAGCCATGCAAGATCGATGACACTTCATGGATAAAACCTGGAAAATGTGTATGGCCGTGGTGGTCGGGAAGACATGTCGAGGGAGTCGGCTTCGAGGGCGGCATGAACACAGAGACAATGATTCATTATCTTGACTTTGCAGCCAAACATGGAATCGAATACCTTCTGATCGATGCAGGCTGGTATGGCAAACACAACAACAGAGATGAAGACATCACTAAGGCGATTCCTGAAATCGATCTCCAGCGGATCTTGCAGGAAGGGAAACAAAAAGGGGTGGGCATAATTCTGTGGCTATTCTGGCAGTGTGTGGAAGACCAGATGGAAAGAGCATTTCCTCTGTACGAAAAATGGGGAGTTGCTGGCATAAAGGTAGATTATATGAACCGGGACGATCAGGAGATGGTAAACTTTTACCACAGAGTCGTAAGAAAGGCGGCTCAACATCATCTGCTTGTCGATTTTCACGGTGCATATAAACCCACTGGCATACGAAGAACATATCCAAACCTAATCACAAGAGAGGGCGTGCTTGGACTCGAATGGAACAAGTGGAGCAGGAAATGCAATCCCGACCACGAGCTGACAATCCCTTTCATACGCATGCTCGCAGGCCCGATGGATTTTACACCTGGCTGTTTCCGTACATTTCAGAAAAACCGCTTCAATCCAGAAGCCGAACCACCAGGCTCAATGGGTACAAGATGCCATCAACTTGCCATGTATGTCGTATATGAATCTCCCCTTCAAATGTGTGTCGATTTTCCAGCATCATACAAAAACCAAGTAGGCATAGAGTTTATTGAGACAGTTCCAACAGTCTGGGACAGTAGCTGTGTCATAAACGGGATGGTAGGTGACTATATAACCATAGCACGTAAACACAAAGAGGAGTGGTACATAGGATCAATGACAGACTGGACTGGCCGCACACTAAAAATTCCACTCGACTTTTTGGGACCTGGAAGATACACTGCAGAAATCTATTCCGACTCCCCAAAAGCAAACCTTTATCCAACCAATATTATAGTCACAAGAGAATATGTCACAAAGAATGATACACTTAGAGCCGTCTTGGGGCCAGGCGGAGGATATGTGGCAAGAATCTTTCCATCAGACACAACAAAAAATAACCTTTAGAGGAGGATGCAATGAGACGGTTTTATATACTACTATGGCTCTTTTATCTGACAGCAACATCTGTGGCAGAAAACTATCTGATAAATGGCGGTCAGGAATCCAGAATCAATTATCAATTAATCCAGCGAGTCGAACCTTCTTCTGGAATAAAGAGCCTCAGCCTGAGTTTTGTTGTGCCAGAAAGTTTCAACTCTCCTACTTATAGACAGAAAATCGAAAATTTCAATCTAAATCTGCTGCCAAGACCAACAAATCAAAAAGAAAAAAGGGACAGGAGGGGCAACAAGATAATACAGGCAACATGGAAAAATCCGAAAAGGCCGATCGATGTTACCATGACCTTTACTGCATACAACAGTACTATTCTGCGCACCCTCAACTCAAATGCACCGTTTCCGCTCAAAGATATCCCGTCAGAATTAAAAGACTATCTCCTGGCCACAAAACTGGTCCAATCCAGCAACCAGTCAATAAAGCAAAAGGCAGATGAGCTTACAAGAGGCGTGAAAACAGAATTTGATGCTGTTCAGAGAATTCTGACATGGGTTGTCGACAACATGCGGTATGTTACACCTCCAGAAAGATACGATGCACTTTACTCTTTCGGTTCTGGCAGGGGAAACTGTCAGCACTATTCACATCTTTCAGCAGCGCTCATGAGGCGCGTGGGTATACCCGTTAGAATAGTAAATGGTGTAACTTTAAAAAAACCATATACTGTTAAGACTCCAGAGGGAAACTTTACCTTTAAAATGGGACAGGGACGTCACTCCTGGATCGAGGTATACTTCCCAGACCTGAAATGGGTTCCATTCGATCCTCAGCAGACAGAACTATTCGTTTCCAACAGATTCGTCCGCATAGAAGTCGGTGTGGATAACGAAGAAACCATAAACGATGGAATGGTCCGATGGAGACAGACACGAGGAGTAAGCGGAAAACCAAAATTTCAAGAAGTTATCGAAGCAGAATTTCCTGTAGACAACGTGGATTTGACTCTGCAGAAACAGAAATACGGGCCAAAGGCCATGCTCATCTGCCCAAAGATAAATGCAACCTTTAAGGCTGTAAAGATAACACCTCCTGCTCCTCCGAAGAAAATTTCTGAAGATAAACTAAAACAGATGAAATTTGACAGGCCCTTTCTCTTTGGTAATCTCGATTTTCCAAAAGGCGTAAATTTCGCGTTTACTAGAGGCCCTGCAGTTAAAGGTAAGGAAGATGAATATACAATGAAGAAAAACTTCATGGTTGAGACAGCCGAGTATGTTACAACAAAAATGACACAGTATGGACAGGCAGTAGTTCTATCAAAACCTGTTAAACTCACAAAGATCGGTCTGGCACTCCACAAATTTGGAGGAAACGGCCAGCTCTGGGTAGAACTCATGGATGATGATAACGGAAAGCCTGGAAAATTGATCGCCACCAGCGATTTTATTGCTCTTACTCAGCTTCCAATAAAACCAGGGTACGACTGGGTCGATTTCAATTTTTCACGAGAAGCAATCAAACTCTCTCCCGGAAAATACTGGATATCCCTCGGATTTACAGGCAGCCCGATTGTAAACTGGTTCTATACCTATGGCAAACCCGTAGGACCGGTGGATGGTACAAGATATAAAAGTGTATATGAAGATAAATGGAGTGGAGCACTGGCATATGAGTTCAATTACAGAATCAAGGGATGGACAACAAGGTAGAATGAGTAAACAGTTAAATAGATTGACAATATGCATCGGTCTCGATATTAATAATAAGAGCCGTCCCATGCCAGCAGATCAAATTCTTAAGCCCAGATCTTAAGAACCTGGGTAAAATCATGGAAGGCACTGTAATAACAGATACAATACGATTCATAAACACGACTTCAAAGGAAGTAATAATTAGTTACATAAGAACAAGCTGCGGATGTTCTGTTGCAGACATCGATAAAAACAGGATTGCACCTCTTGATACAGCAGAGATCAGAGTGACAATCGATACAAGAGGATTTCGCGGCACACACCGCAAGGATGTCAAGGTCGCTTTTGCCGACAGAAATATTGGAGTTAAAAAATTTGTCTATCAGTTCACCACATACAGGCCGATGGAACATCAACCAAAATATTTCTATTTAAAAAACATCCGGGTCAACCCCGACACGACAATAACTCTAGTGCTGAGGATTATAAACAATCAAAAAAAGAGCCTGAAAATATTTAATCTTCATACAAACAACAAAATGGTCAGAGTGTTGCCAACAGAGATGGAGATCAAACCAGAGAGAAGCAAACTCCTGACCATCAACTTCACGCCAGTGGAGAAGGGCCTTAAGATAATCTATATCTGGATAGAGACAGACATAAAAACAATGCAAAAGATTGCGGTTCCTTTTTACACTCAGATAGGGGAGTAGGGATTGAATAGATTCGTACAAATAGGAACTATTTTGATCGCCTCCTTTGTGATTGGAGTGGCAGTAAACCAGATCAATCCACATGGAATACCGTTGAGACTCCTTTGCATGTCGCTTTCCTTCGGCTCACATCAGAAAGATTATGTAGAAACTTCTGTAGATTCAACACTCCTTTTATTTTTTCAAGGGTCAGGGCTTTTTATAGACATTCGTTCTGAACAAGATTACAATATCGATCATATAAAAGGAGCCGTGTCCATCCCCTTTTTCGAGCTCTTTAGACATCCAGAAAATTTTCCCAAAATAGACTCAACCTCAACCCTAATAGTCTATGACTATCATCTAAACTCGAACAGGGCATTCCTGAGTGCAAGGTTCCTTGCAAATAGAGGATTTAAGAATGTCACAGTAATGCGCGGCGGATTCATCGAATGGCTCGACAAGGGATATCCAGTAGAGAGGCACAAAAGGTGAAAAATAGATTGATAAAATGGACCTATCTATTACTTCGAATCGGATTTGGATCACTCCTTATCTATGCTTCCATCTACAAAATAGGATCTCCATTCGAATTCGCAGAAGCGGTTGAAAACTATCGAATATTTGGAACAGATCTTTCTCTTTGGACAGCGGTATTCATACCCTACCTTGAGGCCATCATAGGATTTGCCCTTCTATCTGGTTTATGGTCTGAAACAGTAGTTCTGCTTAATGCAGTATTAATGTTTCTATTTCTGATTCTTGTTATTCAGGCATACATCCGCGGTCTCGATATCCGCTGTGGATGCTTCTTTGCAGAGGGTGAATCAAGAATCGGTCTTTTAAAGATATTTGAAAATGTGCTCTTTGTAGTGCTGAGTATTTCACTTATAAAATTAAACAAAATTGTAAAACACTCCTGAATTTCTGGTTATGTACAATTTGATTTGCCAGAAAATCGTTTATTAATAAAAACCATGAAAAAATATAAACACATACTAATCTCTCTTTTCCTCTGGTTCCCAAACTCCTGTTTGGGAACCCGCATGTGTTAAAAACTCTGTTTTGACGATGATAAATCAATGAAATTGGATGATGTG
>CAZYVD010000065.1:0-13983 GCA_964651045.1 uncultured bacterium | reverse complement strand
ATAGGAAAAACTATACGAAACTTTATCATTCCTCCAGCATTTGATATCCCCCTTTGTCAAAGGGGGATATCAGGGAGATTTGTTGTTAGATGATAAATTTTTCTCTTTAGGAATGAATCTTAAGCGTTTCAACACACACGAATTAGATTTCTTTTTTTGGATTGCGGCAACACGTTGCCGCTCTTAAAAGCGGCGCCAAGGCGCCGCAGTCCAAAACAGATTTTTAACACATATAGGTTCCCATACAGGAGCTTGAGAACCAGAAGTTTAGCGATGCATTTTATATCCCCCTTTTCCAAAGGGGGATTACAGGGGGATTTTTTGTTAGAGGATAAATTGTTTGTGTGGCACGACCCTTGTGGTCGTGCTTCTTAAGATTCCCCAATCATTCCTATACAGGAGTTTGGAAACTAGGGGTAAATATCGGCCAGTAGCCACTTAGAGCGATATTATTCTCTGTAAATATTTAGTCACACATTTTAACAGCCCCGTCAAATACCTCTGCTGCTATGCCAGTAAGCCTTCTCCTTTCATATATCTTTATCCCCTTCCATCTAGATACAGGATTCCGCAGTCTCCCTTTTTGCCATAAATTAAAATATCGAAGTATTTCGCTGCATATAGAATCCGTATCATCTGGATGGACAACAGTTCCTCTTGAATTCTCGATCACGAGTCTTTCTGCTTCTCCCTGCGGCACTATTGCGAGTATTGGTCTGCCAGATGCAAGATATTCATAGATTTTTCCTGTTACTACAGCCCTGCTCGAGTCTGAGGAAATCAGCAGGACTGCCATGTCAGAACCGACTAAATATTCGATACTTTTATGATGATTCACATATCCGATTATCTGAATAACGTCTCTAAGACCATATTTATCAATCATTCTATTGATATCGATTCCAAAGATTGTTCCAACGATTCTTAGACAAATCTTAGCTTTAATATTGCTATCTCTCGCGATAGCCCTATAAATTCCTTCAAATAACCTTTCAGGTGTACGTGTGTGATTCAAGGTTCCGCAATATGTAATTGTAAACCGATCGCAACAGATGGGCTTAACATTTTTAAAATCTTCCATGTCGTATCCATTTGGAATCGTTACTATACTCGATTTCTTTTTATCTGAAATTTCTCTAAAATACTCTGCAATGGGGTTTGATATTGTTATTATCCGATCCGCCTTTGTTATTACATTTAAAACCATTTTTTTATTTAAAAATTTATGGATTGGTGTTGGCATCTTTTCATACTCTTCTGTAAGCCAGTTGTCACGAAAATCAGCAACCCACGGAAGATTGGTTGTTTTCTTCAGCATAATACCCAAAAGATGGACAGAATGCGGCGGAGATGTAGTAAAGATTAGATCGATCCTTTCTTTCTTTATAATCTCCATTGCTTTCTTAAATGCATGGGGAATCCACAGGATTTTTGTATCTGGTAAAAAAAATAGTGGAGTAAAAATCCGGTTCATTCTGTGCCAAAAACTTATCTCTCTTTGGCTGGTATGCTCTGAACCTCTCCTTTCTATAATTTTTCTAAAGATCCTCAATGGATCGAATGAATTTGTACGGTATATTTTTCTTTCTTCTATCTCTCTAAGCAACGTATAATCCTTGGCATAATAGGCAACATCGGTTACTGTTAGTACAATCGGCTCCCAGTAAAATTCAGGAAGATATTTTACAAATTTAAGCGACCTTTGTACTCCTCCCATACCGAGTGGAGGAAAATAGTATGCAATAAAAAGCACACGTCTTATCTTCTTCGAATCCATTCTATTATCCTTTGGCTCTCTTCTCTGTTAAAAAAGCGCACTATCATGAGCAGTGGAAACATGGAGAGTAAAATCAACAAACGTATCCATACAGAAGATTTATCAAAAATAATGGTTCCTGAAATAAAAATTAATGCACCAATTAAGAATATTTTCATGATTCTTTTCATTTCATAGGGTGTTGGATATAAAATTTGATTAATGAAATATAGAGAGACCATCATGACAAAGTATCCGGAAAATGATGCCCATGCTGCCCCCTGGATACCAAGTTTAGGAATCAATAGAAGATTTGCCATGATACTTACGACTGCACCAATACCTGTCACAAGAGGAAGAAATATAGTCTTGTTTTTGATGTATATTCCTACAACAAGATTTACATAAATACCATAACATATATATGAGAGCATGACCACTGGTACTATTGTTATTCCTGAAGTATATTCCCTTCCGATTATGCCATATCCAAACAGTCTGAAATTTACTATCTCATTAGTAAATATTGAAATTCCAAGATATATGAACCCTGTAATAAGAAGAAAATAGGTCAATACTCTGGCAAATATTGATGGCGCATTATACTCTTTTTTTGCAGTGGAAAGAAAATATGGATGCCATGCAAATCTAAAACCACTTACAACGAGCGCCATGATCATGCCGAGTTTAAAATTTGCACTAAAGATACCAGCAGCCTCTTTTCCGATCATTCTGTCGATGAAGAAACGTCCCATTTGATCCATTACAATTACAGACAACCCCGACGGCACATATGGGAGTCCAAAACTCAAGAGTTTTTTCAAATAGGATCCTGAAAATGTGAGCTTCAGCCATTTAAAAAGAACTGGCATGAGTAGAAGAAAAGTAAATACAGATGCAAGAAGGTTGCTCGTGAAAATTCCAATTACCCCTTTTTTCAAAATGACAACAAACAGTATGTTTAGCAGAAGGTTTGCAACAATGTTCATCGATTTTAACATAACAAAACTTATGGATCGTTCCTCTGCCCTTAGAACTAAAAATGGAATTAGACAGAGTGCATCAAAGAATAAGATCCCTGATGAAAGATAGATCAATCGATAGTAGAGATTGCTCCTGAAAATCAGATTTGAAAATTGGTATGGATAAAATGCCATTAAAGAAGCAAAGAGAATACCAGTGCCAAATATCATCCAGAATGCAGTGCTTAGAATTCGCTCTTTTTTGACTCTTTCATCTTCCATTATGAAAAATCTAAGAAAGGCGACATCCATTCCATAGCTGAAAAAATAGTTCAGTATTGCAAGGAAAGGAAAGAGAAGGGCCGCACTCCTGTATTCTGCTGGTGCGAGAACATTTGTGTGAATTGGCAGAAGCAGGAATCCGATAAATCTACTCACAATGTGGCCGATCCCATATACTGCAGTATGGCGGGTAAGTCTCTTAATACTACTGAATAATGACTGTGACATTAAAACAGCTTAAGTTGGTTATCTTTTTTTCTTTTTGGTTTTAATTCTATTTCAGGCCTTTCCAGAAGTTCTAATTCGATCTGGTCAATAAAAGGGCTCCTTCTCATTTCTAAATTTGTTCCATATATGAATCTATTATCAGAATGAGAAAGAAAAAGATATCTCTTTGCTCTTGTCATACCAACATAAAGGAGTCTCTTCTCCTCATCGATGTCAGACTCTCTACCTGGCATCAGCGTAAAAGGCAGCAATCCATCTTCACAGCCCACTATAAACACACATTCAAATTCAAGACCCTTAGATGCATGGAGAGTCATAAGTGATACATTTTCCGCTTTTGGATTATATAGATCCGACCTGTTGCCAAGAGAGATGAATTTTAAGAATTTCTCTATATCGTCTCCAAAATCTTCTGCTGCTACAATCAATTCTTTAATCTCTATTGAGTCTTTGATCTCTGGTGCGTAACTATCAAGCAAAGCTTTAATTGTATCAACAACAGGTCTTGAGTAAATCAGTTCTTTTGATAATTTTAGATCAGAGGCCTCTATATTAAATCTATTTAGAATGTGACCTATAATAAATTTATTTTCTTTGTAGAGAACTGCTCTTATTGCTTCAATTATTGAAGCGGCCTTTCCATTTCTAAAAACAGGATTTGTATCTATGACCCTATATGGGATCGAATGATCTTCAAACGCCTTTTTTAGTGGTTCGGCCTGCCGAGCAACTCGAAAGAGAACTGCAAAGTCTGAAAAACTCTTTATGCCGTGCTCCTCCTCTCCCTGAGTGATCCGACTGTCCATAGAGAAGAATCTCAATCCACCCATCAATCTTTCTGTTGTCCTTGCAACAAACTCTGCTTCGCTCTTATAGGTCGGATGTTTGCTTATGTTTATTCTCACTCCACATTCAATCCCCTTTAAGAATGATTCCTCCTTATTCGTTCCTGAAATCACATGATGTGACGCTTGTAGAATTGTATCACTGCACCTGTAACTTTTCTTAAGAGAGTATAATTTTGCCCCCGGATAGTCGTTCTTGAAACTCTTGATGAATCTTATGTCAGAGCCTCTGAATCCATAAATAGATTGATTTGGATCACCAATAACAAAAATGTTTGAATTCTCTGCAGGCATTAATGTACGAATCAGCGTATACTGTGCAAAATTTATGTCCTGATATTCATCAACATGTATCCATAAATATCTTTTTCTGTACTCATTTAATAATCTATTATCCTCCTTCAGCATAAATATAGTCTTGACGATTAGATCATCGAGATCAAAAAGATTATTGTTTTCAAGAAATCTTTTATATTTTTTGAAAATATCTTGTTCAGTTGAATCTGGGACTTCATCAATACTCTTTAGTGATTGCTTCCAGCGTGATATTTTATCCACATATGTCCCTGTTTCAGATTGACTTAAACCTACAACCTTTCTGAGTATCCACTCCTGGTCACTTCGATCTATGATTATTATTTTCCCAAATTTTTCTCTCAGTAGATCATAACCAAATGAGTGAAATGTACTGATATGAGGACTAGCAAGACTATTTTTAGGTTTAAGCAGAGAATCTACCCTGGTCTTCATTTCCTCTGCAGCCCTATTAGTAAATGTTACTGCCAATATATTTTCTGGCCGTACATCTCTGCTGATTAGATATGCAATCCTGTTAGCAAGAACCCTTGTCTTTCCTGTACCAGGACCGGCAATTATTAATGCAGGTCCACATTCATGAAGCACTGCCCTTTTCTGATCATCGTTTAATCCTCTCAGACACTCTATTTCATCGGATCTATCCTGATCTTTCTCTTCTCCTGCATTCGGTTCAGTTTCAACGATCTGTTTGTATTCTTTTATGTTGCTAAAACTGTTTATCGACTGCCCGCTTTCAATCTCATCACTTTCAACAAATACAAAGAGAGATTCCTGAGATCCGATGTATCTTAGTTCATTTTTTTCAAAGAGAGTTATCTTTCCATACTCCCCATCATATCCCTCCTTAATAATCACCTCTCTTCTTCGCATTCTCCTTATGGCTTCTGCAATAATGTCTCCGAATTTTTTTTCTATCACATCGAGCGGTGCATATAACAGTATTTCAAGTTCTGGACCTATTTTTTCTATTAAGAGTCTATACCTCTTTGCGATTTTCTGAGAATTTGGTCCTGCCCCCTCTATCTCTGATAATATCTCTTTAAGGGGAATGAGTGAGTAGTAATTACCCTTTGCTTCTTTTTCAGAAACATCTGTTCTGTCAGCAAGCTGATAGACTCTATTCATTACACCCACCGTAACCTTCTTACCACATACAGGACATATGTTTTTATTGTTTCTGGTCTTTATCGGATCCCAGCAGATTCCACACTTACGATGTCCATCATAATGATACTTTCCTTCCTGTGGAAAAAACTCGATCGTTCCGATAAATTTATCGGTGGTCCCTTCTTTCATTGCTGTAATTATTTCTTCATATGATAAACCAGTATTAAAGATGTTTGCCTCTCTTCCAATTTTCTCAGGCGAATGTGCATCAGAATTTGATATCAGCGTATATTTGTCCAGCATGCTGCACAACCAGTTCATTGGAGGATCAGAAGAGAGTCCAGTCTCTACCGCATTAATGTATTCTGCCAGATCTGAATAGCACTCTTCAATAGTATCGAATCCCGATTTACTTCCAAGCACAGAAAACCAGGGTGTCCAGATATGTGCAGGCACAAGGAAACACGAATCGGAAGCTTGAAGTACTATTTCGAGCAGGTCACGAGAATCTATTCCAAGAATCGGTCTTCCATCAGATGTTATGTTACCTATCTTTGTCAGCATTGTTTGAATTTTTTCGACTGCTTCGAAGTCCGGGGCAAATATAAGATGGTGCAGTTTTCGTACTCTTTCATTTTTCTTATATATTGTACTGATCTCTGCTGTAAGAATGAATCTCACATCTTTTTTACTCATTTGAGTATTTGGAACAAAACCTTCTAAAGAATACTCTTTTCTTAATCGAAACAAACCTTCACCACAGGGCTCTAGTTTTTCTTTTAATTCTTCGAGCCATTTGGGATGAGTAAAGTCTCCCGTTCCTATGACTCTTATCCCCTTTCTTGCTGCCCAGATTTCTAAATTCTCTGGATTGAGGCTCTTGCTTGTAGCTATAGAAAAATGGGAATGAATATGAAAATCGGCTATAAATTTCATATGGATTTTTATTCTATCCAGTAAAGGATTCTACCGCAATTTTCACATTTATAGATTGTCTCTTCCTTCTTGCCTCTTGCATTATGAGATGTTGGAAGCTTTGCAAAACAACCGAGACAAGTACCATCCTTCACTGGAGCAATCGAGTATTTATATCTTGTGCTTAGTCTTTGATAGCTTCGCAAAAATTGAGGTTTTATTTTCTTCTCAAGTTCCTTCTTCGCCTTTTCTAATTCCTTGCTTCCTTTCATTTTAAATCCCATGTCTCTCTCTTCCTGGGTGATCTCCTGAAGCATTAGATCAATATCTTGATACATTACCAGAAGTTCAATCTGGCTTCTTGCCATGAAATCAACCTCCCTGAATTACTTCAATGAATGATTGAAAATCCTCCGCCTTCATCAGAGAACGTCTGATTTTATTATCCTTAATCATCTCTACTATTTTTCCCAGTATTGGAAGATATACATTGGATTTCTCTTTTGGTGGCGCAACAATGAGAAATATAAGATTTACCCTCTTTTTATTTGCATCGTAAATGATACCCTGTCTTGATATGCCCACAACAATATGAACACTTGAAACTGCAAGCGATCTGCAATGTGGTATTGCCACTTTTTTGCCTATTGCGGTGCTTCCAAGTGTCTCTCGCTTTTTGATTGTTTCTAATACGAGTTTGTGGTTTTTTATCTTACCATTATCTTCAAGGGCCTTTGTCATCTCCTTAAATATCTCATCCCTTGAAATCCCATTCAGGTTAGCAATGAAAAGTTCTTCAGAGAAGAATGTCGATAGTTTTTCAAAATCCATCTCCACTCCTATGAAAAAAGCACTATAGATATTTTTTAAATTTCTTTCTTTCTAATTTTTCAACAATCTTCTTTACATCTTCTGCGCTTTCCCTATTGCATATCAATGTAATATCATTGTCATGAACAACTATCACATTATCGAGACCAAGAACAGCCACAAGCCCATCGGACGAATAGATATATGAGTCCTTTGTATCAAGCATCACGACATCACCTGAAACAACGTTTCCCATTTCATCCTTTTTACTCAACCTGTATACCTGTTCCCAACTTCCGAGGTCATTCCATCGAAAATCACCCTTTACCAGATACACATTGCTTGCCTTTTCCATGACTGCATAGTCTATCGAAATTTTTCTCATATCCTGGTATACTCTATTGAGAACTGTGTGAAAACTCTTGCGACCTATATGTTTCTGAATCTCACTGAGCCCCTTATATATATCTGGACTCAAGCTCTTTAATGCTTTGAGAATAACACCTACCTTAAAAACAAATATACCGCTGTTCCAGTAAAAATCTCCACTCTCTATAAAACGTTTTGCTGTTTCAATGTCTGGCTTTTCTGCAAATGTTTTAACAGTAAAAGTGTCGATTCCATTTATATTCTTAAACATTCTATTTATCTGAATGTATCCATATCCGGTTGCTGGTCGATCAGGTTTAATTCCTATTGTTACAAGACCATCTTCTTTTTTTGCCAGAGAAACTGCAGCAAGAATTACTCTTTTAAATTTACTCTTGTTTTTAATCAAATGGTCTGCAGGGGATACAATCATTACGCCATCAGGGTCTCTCTTCTGAATGAAGAGTGCTGCGAGTCCGATACATGGTGCAGTGTTTCTGCCTACAGGCTCATATATGATATTCCCCTCTGGAATCTTTAATTCGTGTTTTTCTAACTCTTTTTTCTGTTTAATGTTTGTTACTATGTATGTGTTTTCCAGGGGGGTTATAGACTGAAACCTCACAAGTGTCGACTCTATTAAAGATAGGTTTCCGAAAATCTTAAGAAACTGTTTTGATCTTTCGGAACGGCTCCTTGGCCAAAACCTTGTTCCTGCTCCACCTGCCATTAAGACACAATACATATTTCTCCCCCTTTGAATTTATTAAAAGTTAATAGAATGAAGGTTGATATTAAACTTTTCCTGTGGAGTGATTTTCTGGAATGTTTTTTAAATTTTATGAACAATGAGCCGTCTAAAATTTTTTATTTTTTATTATGTAAGCATTTTAAAATAATTAATTTTAAAGTAAAAATCAAGCTCTTTAAAAAATTAATTGAGCCCCTTTAATTTTTACATATTCCTTCAATTGACCGCTAATAAGATTAAACCACTTTTATCTTCAAATAAAATTTTCGTGCCTTATTTCTAAGTTCCTCTACTGTTCCTGAATTCTCTATTATTACATCTGCTCTTTCTCTTTTTAATTTAATACTCATCTGTGAACCGATTCTCATCTTTGCCTCTTCAGGGGTCCATCCTCTCGATTCTGAAAGCCATTTGCATCGTTTATTAACGGGTGCATCTATTAAAACAATCATGTTGCACAATGAAGAGAGTCCTGTTTCAAAAAGGGTTGCCATGTCTATTAAGATTATATTATACTTCTCTGATCTTTTAATATTTGATATCATCTCGATTATTCTTTCTTTAAGGGGCTTCTCAAATATGGAATCTAAAATTCTTAATTTCTCTTTCGATGAAAATACAATATTTGCAAGCATCCTTCTCCTGAGGTTCCCATTCCCATCAAATATTTCTGGACCAAAACTCTTTATTAGATCATCCCTGACTTTTTTGTTTTTATTGATAATCTCCCTCCCTACCCTGTCAGCATCTATTACATAACACCCCATTTTGGCAAGTTCATTAGAAAAGATTGTCTTACCAGCACCAGTTCCACCTGTTACACCGATTACCATATTAATTCTCCATCTAGTTTGAAAGAATACACATTTATTGAATTATCTATATTTTTATTAAAAGTCAAGTACTATTTTTCTGTTGACAATCAGCAATAAACCATTTATATTGCTTATTGTAAAGTTTAAATAAAACCTGGATTTTGGATATGGGATTCAAATGTGGTTTTATCGGCCTTCCAAATGTGGGAAAATCAACAATCTTTAATGCAATTACTAATCTAAAAGTTGAAGCTTCTGCCTATCCATTCTGTACAATAAATCCCCACTTTGGAACCGTACCTCTTAATGACCGGAGGTTGGATAATATACATAAAATAGTAGGTTCTTCAAAAAAGAGTCCAACAATTCTTGAATTTGTTGATATAGCCGGGCTGGTCAAGGGTGCTCATAAAGGAGAGGGTCTGGGCAATCAATTTCTGTCTCATATTGGTATGGTAGATGCCATTGCGCATGTTGTGCGGTGTTTTGAAGATGAAAATATATCGCATCCCTATCAATCTCTCGATCCTGTACGCGATGCAGAAATCGTTAACGCCGAAATCATACTAAAAGACATCGAAATAGTCGATAGACATCTTCAAAGATTCAGTAAGGCGGCAAAGGGTGGAGATCAAAAAGCTAAAAGAGCCTTCTTGATTCTAAAAAATTTTTTCGAAACCCTTTCAGCAGAGATAGAGTTAAGATCAAGGGATCTTTCTGAAGATGAATTGGCCTTGGCAAGAGAACTCAATCTCCTTACAGTAAAACCTGTAATGTATATTGCAAATGTTGATGAGTCGCATATAAATGAAAGCAGACTGGTAGAATCGCTTACTGAGTATGCAGAATCAAGGGGGTGTCCGTGTATAAAGTTTTGTGGTAAGGTTCAGGCTGAAATTGCAGAACTCAATCAGGAAGATCAACTCGAATTTTTACATGCAATGGGTCTTGATGAAACTGCCCTTCAAAAGCTCGTTAAAACAGGATATGACCTTCTTGAGTTAATAACATTCTTTACAGCAAATGAAAATGAGGCCCATGCATGGACGGTGAAAAAAGCAACCCCTGTTGTAAAGGCCGCAAGTCTTGTTCATACAGATTTTGAGAAGGGATTTATCAAAGCGGAGGTGATCAAATATAAAGACATAGAAGAATATGGTTCTATTAAAAAGATTCATGATCTGGGTCTTGCCATGATTCATGGAAGGGATTATCTTGTTGAAGACGGAGACCTTATTTTTTTTAAAGTAAAAAAATGATATATAACTGGAGGTTAACCATGTCAGATCTTATAGAAAAGGGATTATACTTTAGCCTTGGACTCTGGAGTCTTACAAAAGAGAGAGCCGAAAAAGCTGTCCAGGAGCTTGTTGAAAAGGGAAAAATATCCAAAGATGAAGGTGCAAAAATTGTTAAAAATTTACTTACAAGAGCAGAACAAGAGAAAGAGGCTATTTTGAAAAGAATCGATAGTGCACTCGATAACAGCATGAAAAAACTCAATCTGGCCACAAGAAAAGAGGTAGAACGTATTAACAAGAAGCTGGATGCCATACTGGATATTTTACAGAAACAGGAAAAAGAGTGAGATTCTCAACATTAACAAAGACCGTAAAAAACATCAAACGGTACAGGGCTATAGTTCAGATCCTTATTAAGTATGGATTTGAAGATATAATCGACAGGTTAAAGATTGATATAGTAATACATGAGGGTAAAAGAAAACTTCTCAGAAAAAAGAGTGAGGAGTTTATT
This sequence comes from uncultured bacterium, assembly GCA_964651045.1. Lineage (GTDB taxonomy): Bacteria > Zhuqueibacterota > QNDG01 > QNDG01 > DSAB01 > CAZYVD01. The sequence goes on along the minus strand of CAZYVD010000065.1, from coordinate 3,070 downwards.
CCAAAGTCACGTCATCAGCGCTTCAGGATGGTGCTCGAAGAGCTCGGCCCAACATTCATCAAACTTGGCCAGATGTTGAGCACACGCACCGATATCTTACCATCTGAGACCATAAAGGAGCTTCAGAAACTTCAGGACAGCGTAAAACCAATTCCAGTAAAAGAGATCATCGAATCGATTGAAGAGGAACTGGAAAAGCCTTTAAACGAACTTTTTAAAGAGTTTGACCGCACACCTCAGGCCGCAGCATCGATTGCACAGGTACACGGGGCAGTAACAAAGGATGGAATGAGGGTGGTTGTAAAGGTGCAGCGGCCAAACATAAAATCGACAATAGTAAAAGATGTAGCCATTCTTAGCGATCTCTCTCAACTGATCGTGCGTTCTATTCCTGAAAGCGAGGTTTATGATCCTGTTGGTTTAGTAGAGGAATTTAAGAGCTGGATTCAGCAGGAACTTGACTTTTATCAGGAAGCACGGAACATTGATAGATTCAGAAAAAACTTTGAAGGCGATAGCATTGTTTATATCCCTGAGGTATACTGGAATCTTACTACCGATAAGATCGTTACAATGGAGTACATCGACGGAATATGCATTAATGATATAGATGCAATTGAGAAGGCAGGTCTTGATAGAAGAGAGATTGCAAAAAACGGTGCAAATGCTGTGCTTAAGCAAATCTTTGAACATGGGTTTTTCCACGGCGATCCACATCCTGGAAATATAAGAGTACTTCCTGGAAACGTTATTGCTCCCATCGATTTCGGTCTTGTAGGAAGAATCGATCAGGAGACGATCGAACACCTGAGCGATCTTCTTAGCGGTATAGTAAAAAAAGATAGCCACAGAGTTGTTCGGGTGATGATGAACATGGAGATGATTAAAGATGATATTAATCTTTCCGCACTCAGAATCGATCTTACAGATATGATCGATAGATATATCGATATACCTCTTTCACACATAAACATCGATCAGGTTCACGACGATTTTTTAAAACTCGTAAAGGTTCACAAAATCAGATTTCCAAGAAATCTCTACTTAATGGGAAAGACATTCATAGTAATGGAATCTATTGGAAGAGAACTTGATCCCGAATTTGACATACTTTCTCTTGCAAAACCATATATAACCAGGCTAATATTAACTCGCTATAATCCGGCAAGGTTAACACGCGATTTGATACATATCCTAGAAGCATATTCTGATCTCATTCGAACACTTCCAGACAATATAAGACAGATACTCGTCAAAGTTGGAAAAGGACAGCTTGGAATCAATCTTTATCATCAGGGATTAAATCAATTGATTAGAGAACTGGACAAGTCCACAAATAGACTCTCTTTCAGTCTAATAATAGCTGCTTTAATAATATCATCTTCATTGATAATACAGCTAAATCTCGGACCAAAGATATTTGGACTCTCTGCATTTGGCCTGCTTGGGTATCTAACAGCAGCCTTTCTCGGATTCTGGCTTGTAATCGCCATTCTAAGATCAGGAAGACTATAAATATATCCCCAACGTTTGAATTTTAATTTGACATTATATTCAATAATCTCTATATTGATCTGTATTTTTTCTAATAACGAAAGGACCCGCCTATGAGATTAAAAAAGTACTTCGGCATCGCTTCAGTTATCCTCCTATTCATGATTCTTTCCACAGATGTCTATCCGCAGCAACAAAAAGGAAGATCGAGAAGAAGGGTATCCAGGTGGCCCTGGAAGGGACCGGAAATCGGGTCAGTAATCAAGGATTTTGAACTGCCCATTCTGGATGGGGGTAAATTTAAACTCTCAGATCACAGAGGCAAGATTGTTATCATAGAGTTGGGTGCATGTACGTGATCCCATTATTTAAAAAAATCATCCAAAATGGAACAGATAGCAAGAGAATATAAAGATAAAGGTGTAGAATTTTACCAGTTCTACACCAGAGAGCTTCGTCAAGGAGTGTACTTCAGTAAAAGAAGCGGTGATAAGCGTTTCGATTTTTCTGAAAAAAAGCAGACAAAGAATTTAGAAGAAAAAGCAAGTTATGCAGATGAAATGGTAAAACAGTGGGGCCAGAATCGTCCAGCATTGATTGATATCTTCAGTAAAGATTGTGTTCAGAATTGGATTGGGGTTGTTGCTCCAAACAGCCTGGCACTAATAGACAGAGATGGCAGACTGGTTCTCTGGCAGGTCTGGTCAAATCCAGAAGAAATAAGAAAAAAATTAGATCAAATTCTTGAAGATGAAAAAAAGTAGTTCTCCATCTGTGGGTAATTTTTCAATGAGTCGGGTCGGCTCATAAAAACTCAAAAGGGAAGACAAAACTTCTGTCTTCCCTTTTTTAAAAATAAGCAAGGAGAATCTTATGGCAGTAAAAAAATTTATCATAATAGAAATCATATTTTTTGATCTAATCATCCTTTATGGTACCGCTGCTAGAATATCTGAGTCGAACTTTGCATGCGGATACTGCCACAAAGAGCATAATGAGCGCTGGGTTCACTCCACTCATAAAGATGTAAATTGTCGAATCTGTCACATCGAGCCGGGTATTAAGGGCTCAATAAAAGCTCAGATAAATGGAGTGCAGAATTTATGGATTGCCGTAACAAAGGGAACTGATATTAAACCGCATGAAGATCCAATTCCAATTTCTACTAAAATCTGTCTGGGATGTCACAGGGCTGTTAAATATTTGAATGAGATTGGTTTCGAAGATCTACCTGACAACAGTCTCAAAGGACAGAGTTTAATAATTGCCCATCGAAAACACATAGAAGAGTATGGAATAGATTGTGTGGAGTGCCACAGAGGTGTGGTTCACAGAAATCCGTATGATATCGATAAGTACAAGACCAACTGGCCTCTCATGGACAAAGATTGCGGAGTATGCCACGATGGGAAAAAACACGGGAAATTTAAAATGAAAATATTTGATGTAGAAGAAACCGATAAATGTATCAAATGTCATCCAACATATGAGGCTCCACCAGATTATTGATACAGGAGGCATTAAGATGAGTGCGCCGAGCAAAGCTTACCTTATCCAGTTGGTGACCCACGAGGGT
>CAZYVD010000064.1:0-14440 GCA_964651045.1 uncultured bacterium | reverse complement strand
TCTGTATGAATAAATAAAAATGTAGTGCCACGTTTAATTCTTATGGCCGTAACTTGTTGTTTTTAAAGAAGCATTTTTTTGCAACTGTCAAAGATGATTTAGACATAAGTAGAATTTGATAAAAAATTTTTGATTAAGATTTATTTTGAGTTTTTATTATTATATTATAAACAGATTATTAATATTGATAATCAAACTACCTCTATACCCCATGATCTTAATTTATCAGATATAAATTCTATAACTAATAAGTGTTCCCTTTTACCATTTCCTGAAATAGATAAGGGGTTTCCAAAAGATATACGGACAGGCTTTTTGGGATCTATCTTTCCAAAATCCTTAATGATTTTTCCAACACCCCATGCATCGGTGCGTATGGCAAAGGGAACAACTGGCACGGCAGCCTCACGAGCAAGTTTAATTCCAATAGTATTGAATTTCTTTTTATCGAATAAGTTTCTTCTTGTAGTCTGAGGAAAAATAATAATAGATATTTTGTTCTTTAATCTTTTCAATCCCTCTTCCATCACAGTTTTAAAATCTTCTCTTGCATTTTTTCTTGTAACAATAACAGGATTCCTGTCTGTCATTATGTGTTTAAATACAGGGTACTGAGTCAATTCCTTCTTTATAATAAATGTTACATCCATGTGGGATTGAATTATTGATGGCAGAACGAAAGTCTCGAGTGTGCTCATATGATTGCCAATGAATACACATGGAGGAAGTATCTTTTTTAGAATGTAGAGATTTTCGATTGTTATTTTTACTCCGACAGATTCTAATGCCCTGATTATGTCAAGACTATCTCGAATCCATAACATTTCAGAGTAGACCCCTCTTTTACACGCACGAGAGGCCCTTAGAACAACATGTGCCATCTTTGGATAGAATACAAGACCTGGAAAGATACGTGCAATAAATGAAATCTTTTTTTTGGGTGTTAAATATATATCATGATCTGTAAACTGTTTCATGGTTTTAAAGATCCATTTTGTTATAATTTAGTTTACCGATTAATCTCCGTCTATTATGTCGCCGAGCATACCGAGGATAGATCCCTCGCCCTTTCTTTTTCCACCGGCAGATGGTGCATACCTCAATACACGATTTGCTAGTCTCGAGAATGGAAGACTCTGTAGAAGAACAGTACCGGTTCCAGAAAGGGTTGCAAGAAACATTCCTTCACCGCCGAAAAACATTGATTTTAAATTTCGAACGAGTTCTATGTCATATTCTATTCCAGATGTAAATGCAACTATGCATCCAGTATCAACCTTTATTGTTTCATTTTTAAGATTTTTCTTTATTACATTTCCGCATGCATGAATGAATGCCTTCCCGTCTCCAGAAATTTTTTGAAGTATGAAACCTTCTCCACCAAAAAGACCGGCTCCAAATCTTTTAGTAAATTCAATGCTTATTTTAGTACCGTATGCAGCGCAGAGGAAAGCATCTTTTTGACAGTAGATTACATTGTTGATTTTTGACAGATCAACAGGAATAATTTTGCCGGGATATGGTGATGCAAAGGCAACATGTCTTTTTTCAGGACTGAGATTTTTAAAATGTGTTAAAAGGATTGACTCACCGGTCAGCACTCTTTGGCCAGCACTGGCAAGTTTGTTCAGGAATCCCTTTTCAGGCTCTGAACCGTCACCCATCTTGGCCTCAAACGTTATTCCATCTTCCATGTAGTTCATCGATCCAGCTTCGGCAATTACAGTTTCGAATCGGTCGAGTTCAACAATGACCATCTGCATGTCGTCACCGACTATTTGATAATCTACATCGTGCGATTGCATGAGATTTTTCCTCCTGTTAAATATTTTAATTTAATGATACTGCAAGCTGTCCGCATGCTCCATTTATGTCTTCTCCTCTACTATCTCTAATTATAACAGGAGCATATAATTTTTGAATATATTTATGGAACATCTCGATTTTTTTCCTTTCAGGGCGCTGAAAATGGTTGTTTGTGGAATTGTATGGAATGAGATTAATCTTACACGGAATATTCTTTAAGAGTTCAACCAATCTTTTTGCATCATCAATCGAATCATTAATTTCCCTGATCATTACGTATTCAAATGTGGGTCTCTTTTTAGTTTTATTATAGTATTTTTTGCATGCATTGATTAACGACTTTATAGGATACATCTTGTTTATTGGCATCAGCATGGTTCTTTGATGGTCAGTCGTTCCATTCAGTGATACTGCAATGTTGAATGGATGATTTTCATCGGTAAATCTTTTTAGAAATGGAACGATGCCCGCTGTTGAGATCGTTATTTTTCTGTGACCTATCGCTATTCCTTCAGGATCGTTTATTATGTAAAGAGCCTTTAATAGATTATCATAATTTAATAATGGTTCGCCCATTCCCATTATAACGATGTTTGTTGGTCTTATGCCGATTTGTTTTTTTATTAGAAGAACCTGATCGACTATTTCATGTGGAAATAGGTTTCTTTTAAAACCCATCTTTGCAGTGGCACAAAAGGAGCATCCGAGTTTACATCCAACCTGAGATGAGATGCATATTGTTCGTCTTTGATCATATTCCATATATACAGATTCAATTTTCAGTCCATCCTCCAGTTCCAATAAAAATTTAATTGTATCTGTTTTGGATGATTCAAAACGCTTTACTATCTTCAATTTACTAATATATGAAATATCGTTCAGTTTGTTTCTCAGACTTTTGGATATGTTGGACATCTCTGAGTAAGAATCGGCACCCCAATGATATAACCATGACCATAGCTGTGATGTTCGATAACCAGGCTCACCAATCGACTCGAGAAATATTTTAAGCTCTTCTTTTGAAAGTCCTTTTATATTTATCTTACTCATTCTATTTTAATCTTTTTTTGGTTTCTTTTTCATTATAAATGTGAGAGTTGTTCCCTCAGGTGAGAATGAATATGTGACTTTATCCATAAGTGTTTTGAGAATAAATATTCCTCTGCCATTTTCTTTTAATAGATTTTTTGGATCTCTAGGATCTGCCAGCGAGTCGGGATCAAAACCCTTACCCTGATCCTTTACTTCAACGACTATTCTATCATCGGTTAGCTTCAAGGTTATCGAAACCTTTTTCTCTGGATCTTTTTTATTTCCATGAATAATTGCATTGCCAACAGCTTCTGTAATAGCAATAGAGAGGTTATTTCGTTCATCCTCGGTCAGTCTCATCTTTTTTGATACCTTGCAGGAAAGTTTTTCTATGTTCTTTAATTCTTCAAGTCTGCTTGGAATCGTTATTTTTATTTTCTCGGCTCTTTTGCCCATTTTATTTCTTTTTCTTATTCAGGAGTTTTTCTTTTTTCAAATGAATGGAACCTCCAGAAATTATTAATTTCAATGCGTCTTCAACACTCATATCTAGTTCGATTACATCTTTTTTGGGCACAAAGAGGAGATATCCAGAAGTAGGATTTGGAGTGGTTGGGATGAACACGCTGATAACATCCTCTGGTAGAGATTTCTGAACGATACCTTTTGTGTCCTGAGTAAAAAATGCGATTGAATATAATTCCTTGCGAGGATATTCTATCAAAACAGTTTTTTTGAAGACCTCTCTCTTTTCAGAAAAGATAGCCTCACTAATTTCCCGAATAGTGATATATATAGTATTAATAAGAGGTATTTTAGAGACAATACTATCACCTATTCTAATTATCCTCTTACCAAAGTAATTTCTGGTGATAGCACCAGTAACGATAATAAGAATAAATATTGCAATGATCCCAAGACCAGGAAAAGGACTGCTGATTATACCAATCTTATTTGCTATGAAACCTGTGATTGAATTTGTCAATAATCCATCGAAGAATTTAAAGAGATGGTAAAATATGATAATAGTAATTGTAATGGGGGCAAGCACAAGTAGGCCTGCAAGAAATGTATTTTTTATCCATCTCCACACTTACTTTTTCTCCTTTGGGATCACTCTGTATACCTTTTCATTTTTTTTTGACATTCCATACTGTTCTCGTGCAATCTTTTCAATGGTCTTTGGATCGTTGAGTTCTTTTTTTTGTTCTTCCAGTGCTTTTTTTCTCTGGCTGAGCGATTCGAGTTCTCTTTCTAAACTCTTTTTCTCTCTGGCTATGCGGATTTGTTGAATAAATCCTCTTCTGCCAATAGATAGTATGAGTATCAGCATAAGTATGAAAAGAAAACCCGCTAACCATATATTTTTTCTTTTATTAGATTTTTTTCTCATGATTAATAATTTTTAGTCACTTTTTAAGAGCAAGCCTTCCATAATAAAGGGACGAATCTCCCAGCTCCTCTTCAATTCTCAGCAGCTGATTATATTTGGCTACTCTTTCGCTTCTGCACGGTGCACCACTCTTAATGAGACCTCCTCCTGCTGCAACAGATAGATCAGCAATTGTAGTGTCTTCTGTCTCGCCAGATCGGTGCGATATCATCCAGGAGTATCCATAGTAAGAGGCGAGATGAATCGTTTCAAGTGTCTCTGTAATAGTGCCGATTTGATTTGGTTTTATAAGAATTCCGTTTGCTACTCCTTTCTCATATCCCATTTTAAGTCTATTTTTATTTGTGACAAAGATATCATCGCCGATAAGATGAATCTTTTTACCGAGTCTCTCTGTTAGCTTCTTCCAGCCTTCCCAGTCATCCTCAGCCATTCCATCTTCGATAGAGAAGATGGGATATTTGTTTACAAGATCTTCGTAGTAGTCAACCATCTCATCAGATGATAACTCTTTATTTTCAGACGAGAGTATGTATTTTTTCTTATCAGGATCATAGAACTGGCTTGCAGCAGGATCGAGGCAGATATAGAAGTCATCCTCTGTCCTGTAACCTGCCTTCTCGATTGCGAGCAGAATGATCTGTATTGCCTCCTCGTTTGATTTGAGATCTGGAGCAAAACCGCCTTCATCGCCAACACCTGTGGAGAGACCTTTCTCGTTTAATATCTTGTGAATAAAGTGGTAAACCTCGGATGATATTCTGTATGCTTCTTTGAATGTTGGTGCACCAATCGGAGCAATCATAAACTCCTGAAGTTCAATGTTGTTGCCTGCATGTGTACCGCCATTCAGGACATTCATGCAGGGAACAGGTATAATAGTTGCCCCTATACCGCCGATGTACCTGTACAGAGGAAGATCGCAGTACTGCGAACCTGCCTTGGCAGCAGCAAGGGATACACCGAGAACCGCATTAGCACCGAGATTTGACTTGTTTTCAGTGTTGTCAAGTTTAATGAGGGTCATATCTATAAAGGGCTGGTCAAGCACGTCCAGGCCGATAATCTCATCTGCAATTTTGTTATTAATGTTGTCAACGGCCTTAGTTACACCTTTTCCCAGAAATCTATCATTGTCGCCGTCCCTGAGTTCTATGGCTTCGTGTTCACCAGTAGATGCACCAGATGGTATGGAGGCTCTTCCAATAATTCCACTTTCAAGTACAAGTTCAACTTCCACAGTGGGATTTCCTCTGGAGTCGAGGATTTCACGAGCATAAATATCAGTAATAGTAGACATGATTTATATCCCTCCATTAGTTTTGTTTTCTTCCGATTCCAAAATAATCGAAACCAACTTTTTTAACCTTTGTAGGAGTATATATGTTTCTTCCGTCAAAGATAACAGCTCTTTTCATAAGAGTCTTCATTTTTTCAAAGTCGGGTTCACGATACTCGAGCCACTCTGTCACAAGAATCAGGGCATCGCTGTTTTTAAGGGCATCATAGTTGTCGTTAAAGAGTTTTACTTTTTCGTCAAGCCTTAACCGCCGTGCCTCGTTCATTGCAGCAGGATCGTGTGCATGAATTACTGCACCTAATTTATGAAGTTCTTCTATGATTACTCTTGAAGGTGCTTCTCTCATATCGTCGGTCTTTGGCTTAAAGCTTAATCCCCATATTGTAAATGTTTTTCCTTTTATATCATTATTAAAATAGTTCAATATTTTTGGAATCAATATCTTTTTCTGTTTTTCGTTTACATTTTCAACAGATTCGAGAATTTGCATCTTGTGTCCATATTCTGTTGCAGTACGTATTAATGCCTTAACATCTTTTGGAAAACAAGATCCTCCATAACCAACACCAGGAAAGATAAATGAGTATCCTATTCTTTTATCAGAGCCAATACCCTTTCTTACCTGTTCGATATCAGCACCAACCTTATCGCACAGATTTGCAATTTCATTCATAAAGGATATTTTAGTTGCAAGGAGTGAGTTTGCTGCATATTTAGTTAGTTCTGCACTTGTTTCGTCCATTATTAATATTGGATTTCCAGTTCGTACAAAAGGAAGATAGAGCTCTTTCATAACTTCGGCTACTTCAGGGTTACTTGTTCCAATCACAACACGGTCGGGATACATGAAATCATCTATTGCCGCTCCCTCTTTAAGAAATTCAGGATTTGAAACTACGTCCACTTGAATATCTGTCTCTTTTTGAATTGTTTCCTTAACTTTTTTTGCAGTTCCAACAGGTACGGTGCTCTTATTTACTACTATCTTTGGCCTGTCCATGTTCTGTCCGATGGATTTAGCAACCTCAAGAACATGGGTTAGGTCTGCAGATCCATCCTCATCTGGAGGTGTACCAACTGCAATGAATATAATGTCAGAGTTGTGCACTGTCGATTTAATGTCTGTAGAAAATGAGAGCTTATTGTTTTTTACATTTCTTTCAACAAGTATCTCCAGTCCAGGTTCATAGATAGGGATGATTCCTTCTGTTAATTTTTTTATTTTTTCTTCATCCTTATCCATGCATATTACGTTGTTGCCTGATTCAGCGAAACAGGCACCTGCGACAAGACCCACATAGCCAGTTCCGATTACAGATAATTTCATTTTACCTCCTATCCGATTTAATCAAAATTCAAAATTTTTCCTATTAGTACGAAGATAAATCCAGTAAAGCAGCAAAATGTATTAACAAGATCGTTGTTAAACCATCCAATTCCAGATATTAGCCGACCTTTTTCACCTTTGCAGTGAATCTTTTTTTCTGTTTTCTTATTGCATTTGATACATTGGTATTGAGCCTGAACAATTGCTCCAAGAATTGTGTCTACAATACTGCCGGCAAATCCTCCAAATCCGATAAGCCAGAATGTAAATTTTGAAATCACAAGTCTTGGTGAATTGGACATAAAGAGGACAATCAAAGCGCTGAGCGGTATTGTAAGTGATCCAACAAATGACGCAGCAGTACCTAAAAGCGTAATTCCTCCAGAACTTCCAGGTTCTACCCTTTTGAAATTTTGTATTGATACAGGATTTGATTTTGAGAGGATTCCTATCTCTGTTGCCCATGTATCGGCAGTTACAGCCGCTAGTATTCCGAGATAAAGATAGTAAAAAATTGAGTTTGGCCAGTAGCTGTATACTAAAATAATCAGTCCTGCTAATCCTCCATTTGCAAAAACCTGGCCCACATCGCGGCGGCTCGTTTTCTCAAAGATATCCTTAAATCTCCTCTTGCTTTTTCCTCCAACCTTTGAAAGAAGACTCGATGTCAGAAAGAATACTAATATCGGTACTGCCCAGAGCCATCCACCAATTCCAAAAATAAAAAGTCCGAGGATAAAGGTGGCTATGCTTCCTCCAAGGGTTAAAAAATGAGCATAGTAAGAAACTACCGATATTACTGCTGCGAGAATCACACCTGTGGAGAGCTGTAGATTGGCACCAGTTGAGTGAACAACCATAAAGTGAAGTATAAAGGCAGAACCAAGGGGAACGCTCAGGTTGTCCGAGCCGTATATAGAAATCGATTCGAGAGAAGTAGCAGTAATTGCTGTGATGATCGCAATCCATAGGGCAGAGGTGATTCCAATTTTGTATCCATCGATATATGAGATTGCAGGAAAGATAATTATCACAATCAGGAAAGTGGATAAGAACATAGCGATCGATCCCTCTACAGTTTTCTTTTCTAAGCCGGTACTGTAGGAATGTGGATTTTTCGAACTTTCTCCAGCAATGGCAGCTATTGCATCGGAAATGGCAAGGATAAGCATCGATATCATTATGACAGATTTGAAGTTTTTCCAGAATGCAATTAAGATTATTATAAATGAGATCGGATAGAATACGGTTCCAAGGCTTTTTCTTTTGGTGTCGTGCATTCCTGTTAGTCTTCCTGACCTGAGACTATAAAGGTTTACAAAAACAAAGATTATTCCCATCCAGATCAAAGGAGTCCTGGATTTAAAAACAAATGGAGTAAAAAATACGAGTACGCCGGTAAGAATGTGTACAAGTTTTCTGTTAACCTCTAATGGCCAGCCGAACTTAGATCGTCCCTTTTCGGCCGCGGTTATGAATGCAATTATTCCAAAAACAAATAGGATGAAATAAATCCACTCCATTTTAGGAGCATAAAATATGTATTTTATGACTTCCATATTCAAATTTAAGTAAAAATTTTCAGCATACTATTTAATCAATTTTTATAATAAATGCAAGAACTTTATAGATTGGTGGGCTGGAGTTCCTTCTTTAAAAACAGTCCTGTATACGATCTTTTTTCAAGACATATCTTCTCAGGTGGGCCTGCCGCAATCACTCTTCCACCATCGTCTCCACCCTCAGGACCGAGGTCTATTATCCAGTCAGCACATTTTATTACTTCCATGTTGTGTTCAATAACGATTACTGTATTGCCTCTGTCAACAAGTCTGTTTAGTACATTTAGAAGCATTTTAATATCTTCAAAATGAAGACCAGTGGTTGGTTCATCGAGAATGTAAAGAGTCTTTCCTGTTGATACCTTTGAGAGTTCTGTGGAGAGTTTTATTCGTTGAGCCTCTCCACCAGATAGTGTTGTTGCTGGCTGTCCGAGATGAATGTATCCCATCCCGACATCATGAAGTGTTTGAAGTTTTCTTTTTATTACAGGTATGTTTTTAAAAAAATTAAGTGCATCATCTACAGTCATGTCGAGTATGTCAGCTATCGATTTCCCCTTGTATTTTATCTCTAAAGTCTCACGGTTGTATCTTTTGCCTTTACAGATTTCACACTGCACATATACATCAGGAAGAAAATGCATTTCGATTTTTATCATTCCGTCACCTTCACAAGCTTCACACCGGCCGCCCTTTACATTAAAGCTGAAGCGGCCCGGTCTGTATCCCCTTATCTTTGATTCTGGAAGTTGAGAAAACAGGGTTCTAATGTGTGTGAACAGGCCTGTATATGTTGCTGGATTTGAACGTGGTGTTCTACCGATAGGGGTCTGATCAACATCGACTACTTTATCGATGTGTTTAATTCCATCGATTGAGTCGAATGGCAGCGGTACAGTTCTGGACCTGTAGAAGTGTCTTTTCAGAATCGGGAATATTGTTTCATTTACAAGAGTCGATTTCCCGGATCCCGATACACCTGTAATGCACACAAAAAGGCCGAGTGGTATTTCTATATCTATGGATTTTAGATTGTTTCCCCTTGCTCCTTTTATTCTGATAAATTTATCGCAAGGAATGCGTCTTATTTTTGGAACAGGTATTGAGCGTTTATGTGCAAGATACTGTCCAGTAATAGAATTTGTATTCTTTGCAACTTGATCCGGTGTGCCAATTGCAACAATGTTTCCGCCATTTATTCCAGCACCAGGACCAAGATCAATTATATAATCTGCTGAATTTATTGTTGATCTGTCGTGTTCGACTACTATTACTGAATTTCCGAGGTCTCTCAATTTTCTCAGAGTAGATATCAGTCTATTATTGTCCCTCTGATGAAGACCAATAGACGGTTCATCAAGTATATAAAGAACACCGACGAGTTGGGAGCCGATCTGAGTTGCAAGTCTGATGCGCTGGGCCTCTCCTCCTGACAGGGAATCTGCAGAGCGGTCAAGAGTAAGATAATCGAGACCCACATTCAGCAAGAATTCGAGCCTTTCGATAATTTCTTTTAGAATCTGAGATGCTATAATCATCTCTTTTTGTGTGAGTTTTAAGTTCTTAAAAAATTTTAAACATTCCTTGATTGATAGGGATGTAATTTCATTAATTGATTTTCCGGAAATTTTTACTGAAAGGCTTTCTTTTTTTAATCTTGTTCCTCTGCATACAGGGCATGGCAGAATATTCATGAAATTTTCAATCCAGTTGCGTACGCTTTGAGAACTGGTCTGGTGGTATCGTCTTTCAAGGTTGTTTATAATGCCCTCGAATTGTCCGACAAAGATTCCTTCTGCTTTTTTATTTGCAGAACGATATTCGAATCTCAATTCTTCATCTCCTGACCCGTAAAGTATTATATTCTGTTGAAACGTGGAGAGTCTGTTGAATGGTGTGTTTAGCGAAAAGTTGTACTTTTTTGCTATTGTTCTAAGTTTTGAGAAATACCATCCTTCTCTTGAGTCGCCCCAAGGGAGAATGGCACCCTGGTTTAGGCTTTTTGTTTTGTCAGGTACTACCAGATCAGGATCTACTTTCATTATTGAGCCAAGTCCATTGCATTTTGGGCATGCACCGTATGGAGAGTTAAAAGAGAACATCCTTGGAGATGGTTCCTCATAACTTATTCCGCAGTTGATACAGGCATATTGTGCGGAATATAGTTTATCTTTTTTTTCATCAATGTTTACGATTACATAGCCTGCCGATATGTTGAGAGCAGTTTCTAAGGAATCCGCTAAACGTCTAGAAATATCATCTTTTACAATGAGACGATCAACAACGACTTCGATTGTGTGTTTTTTATTCTTTTCGAGAACTATTTTTTCTTCAATATCGTATATTCTTCCATCTACTCTTACTCTTATGAATCCATCTTTTCTTATTTGTTGAAAGACCTCTCTGTATTCGCCCTTTCTTCCTCTTACCACAGGCGCGAGTATCTGGATTTTTGTAGATTGGTTTAGATTCATGATTGAATCGACCATCTGCTGAATAGTCTGTTTCTCAATCATTCTTCCACATTTGTAACAGTAGGGTACTCCTATTCTGGCATATAGAAGCCTTAGGTAGTCGTATATCTCTGTTACAGTTCCAACTGTTGAACGTGGATTTCTGGCGCCACTTTGCTGGCCTATTGATATTGCAGGCGACAAGCCTTCGATTGAGTCAACGTCGGGTTTTTCCATTATTCCTAGAAATTGTCTTGCATAAGCAGAAAGTGACTCTACGTATCTTCGCTGGCCTTCGGCATATATTGTATCAAATGCAAGCGATGATTTTCCGGATCCTGATAGTCCGGTTATCACTACTATCTTGTTTCGCGGAATATCTAGGTCGATGTTTTTTAAATTGTGTTCTCTTGCACCGCGAATCTTTAAATAGTCGGAATTTGTCATGATAATTAAAATACAAAAGCATTAAAAGAAATTCAATGGTCAAATAAAAATTAGTTGTGTTTAAGTAAAATTATTTTAATATATATTAATAAAAGGCCGCTCATAAATTGAGGAGGGAATAAGAGATGAAAAAATATTTAATAACCAGTCTAATTTGCCTTATTCTGTTGTCGGCATATACTTTAGCTGGCATAGGAAAACAGGAAGAGGTAGCAAGATTGATGGCAAAGGCAGATTCTCTGGCAAGCATCTGGGACCATAGTGGTGCAGTGGAGGTATATCTTGAGATTCTCAAGATCGATCCAAATAATTATAGGGCATGCTGGAAGGCAGGAGATGAGTATACAGAGGTAGCAGACAGGCTGCCGGATAAGGAGAAGGAAAAGAAAGAACTCTATTTCGATAAAGCAAGAAAATTGTGCGAACGTGCTATAGAGATTAATCCTGATGGATGGGAAGGACATTTCAGGCTGGCCGTTGCGCTTGGGAGGCTAGCTCTTTTTAGAGGAGGAAAGGAGAAGATAAAACTTTCAAAGATGATCAAGGCAGAGGCAGATACAGCCCTGATTCTAAATCCAAATGCAGATCTTGTATACCATGTTCTTGGAAGATGGCATCAGAATCTTGCTAATTTAAGCGGCATGGTTAAGTTCTTTGCAAAAGTGTTTTTTGGCGGTGTTCCTCCCGGAACAAATGAGGAAGCTGTTAAGATGTTTAAAAAAGCTATAGAAATAAATCCAAATCATATTGAGCATTATCTCGAATTGGCAAGGACATATAAATTTATGAAAAGATGGGATCTGATGAAAGAGCCGCTTGAAAAACTTCTCAGTCTTCCCGATGTAGAAGAAGATGATCCAAAGTTTAAGCAAGAAGCAAAAGAGATGCTGAAGAAGTTGAATTATTAGACAGCCTGAAATTGAAAAATTTTCATATTACTAGATTTTTTCGCTGACAACCCTGACAGGTCTTCAGAACCTGTCAGGGTTGATAATAATAATTTAAATTTTTTATTGACATTTTAAATATTTACCCTTAAAATATGACTATAATAGATAATAATAATTGTTTAAAAAGGAGGTGATTTAAACAGCAGGATAAGAGTCTGGTTTAATAGACGCACATAATCAACAAGACGTCTGTTGCACGAGGAGAGGCAGCAGGCAGCCTTGAAAAAATAGAGATGAGCCTTGCTTTTGAAGAGAGAAGAGAGGAGTTTTGAGCAGGGCTTTTTGTGTTTTAGCAATTAGAAACCTGTTGAAAAAGGCTAATTAAAATGACATTAACTAAAGACATTCTAATAGGAATTATTTTTTTATGTGATCACCCACCATAGCCATTTAGCAGTTAGATTTGTATGATTAACTTTGAAATAGTTAATAAAAAATTGGGAGGATATCATGTTAACGTCAAGAAAAAGAATATATTTTATCTACATTTTTCTTACATTTTTCATATTAAATTCTGTAGAATTAAATGCCCAGGATGATTCTGAAATTAGGTATCTAAATTATGATTATGAAGATCACGACACTTTTAAAAAAGATAATAAAGAATATTTCTGGAAGATAACACTTTGGGCCGATAGATTTTCTATTTTTCAGTATGAGAATAGATTAGACATAACATTTAAGGGTGGTGCAACTGCTGAGAATGAATTAAACAAGGATAATCCTGAATTAACTGATGGCCAAAAGGTATCACTTAGGTTCTATATAGGTAGAGAAATTTTAAAAGAATGGGTATGGAGTTGTGAGGATTTTAAAAAATACGATATAGTTGAATTAAAATATGCAAATAATGATAATGATTCATATTCATATACTTATTACAACAAATCTTATTCAGTAGAAAATGTTAAGGTTGAGTTTGAACTAGAGTCATTTGTATGTGCGAATGCAGTACATATTGATACTGTTGATCAAAGGAAAAAAATGGTAGAAAGAGAGAGCTGGGAATCCAAAATGTTTACACTGCCCACTCATCCCCCTATTATCTACATCGGACCATCTGAGATAGATTTTGGCCCAGGATCTGGAACTGAAACAATAACCAACGCCTTTACAGTTGAAAACCACGGCTATGGCACGTTTGAGTGGTGGGCTAATGAAATAAAAGACTGGTTAAAAATTAATAAATACCATGGCAATGGTGGAGATAAGATTGATGTAACGGTCATCCGCAGCAAAATTCCTCAGGACGAATTAAATAAGATAGAACATCAGGGCACAATCGAATTTAGCACTAACAATGCAGGCACAGAATCTGTAATAGTAAATGCAAGCATTGTCGAACCTTCTACACCTCAGAATCTAACTATCAGCAATACAGGCGGCAATCCGCACCTTACATGGAATGCAGTGAATCTGGCCTATCGTTACAAGATATTCAGAAAGCCATATATTGAAACAGGTGATTGGCAACAGATAGGCATCACACCATCTAACAGCTATACAGATTATGATGTTATAATTACAGGCCAGAACAATGCAGATGACAAGTTCTACTATAAAGTTATTGCTTTCAACGCAGCAGGAAGTTCTGGAAGTTCAAATACTGTTTCAACATGGGGTATAACAATGCAAGAGTCTGATAATAGTGAACCACAGCTTGTGCTCATGCAAAATAGTATTCCTGAACATTATGAGCTTATGAACTGCTTTCCAAATCCTGGAAATCCTGGAACCTGCATAAAGTACACTCTCCCTGAGGCATGCCATGTTGTTCTTAAGGTTATTAATGTACAGGGTAAAACTGTACGTACACTTGTCAACGGTCAGAAGCCAGCAGGATTTCACAGTGCATACTGGGACGGTCGTAATGACAATAGAAGTGAAGAAAGCTCTGGTATATATATAATAGTGTTGCGTGCTGGAGGGAGGGTGTTTCATAAAAAATATTCGCTAATTAAATAGATATTTATTAAATTGCCGGCGGAAACATTTTTCCGCCGGCTGTTAAATAAAACAGAGGCCATTATGAAAACTCAATACTTTATCATATTTATACTGCTTATCAACACCATGTTTGCATCTTCTCAGGTAAGAGAGAAAGAGGAGAAGCCGTGGCAGAGCAGATCACATCTCATGAAAAGGGCTGTCAGCGCAAGGTTTTCTGAGG
>CAZYVD010000063.1:0-15103 GCA_964651045.1 uncultured bacterium | reverse complement strand
TACGACAATGCTGTTACAGAAAGTTTTTTCGCCACGCTCAAAAAAGAGCTTGTCTATCGCCGGAGATATAAAACCCGGTGGCAGGCAAGACAATCAATATTTAAGTACATAGAAACATTTTATAATCGAATCAGAAAACATTCAACATTGGGGAACATGTCACCGGTTCAGTTCAAGAAAAGCAGAAAGGCTGCTTGAGTCTTAACTCTGTGTGTACTTTTTTGTTGCAATTCCAAAGGCCTTGCTTGTGCCATATACGTCTTATAGCTTTATCGCTGATTGGAAGATCAAAGTTATCTTTGATTCTCTTTGCGCCGAAGGATGGAAGCATTTTCTTAAGTTCTATAACCTGTTGACGTTGTTGGTCTGTGATATAGGTATGTGGATTTTTTGGGGCTTTACTTTTATCAGTAAGTCCCTTCATAGAACCAGGTTCCCATCTTCTGAGCCATTTCCGTACTGTTTTTGGGGTTGTGTTAAACATCCGTGCTGTTGGTTTAATTCCATGCTCTTTAGCATAACAAACCATTTGGTATCTGAAATACTTTGGGTCTTTACTTTGCCTTATCATGTTGTAGTATCCGATTGGCCGGATTGTTTTATCCTTGTTTTGATAAGTAAAGATACAAAGGAAACAATGGGGTTGCAAATTCTTTTTAGGAGCAAAAGGTATGAGGCCGCCGGACTAATGCCCAACCCCCACATCTATTTTTCAACCCATTCCCTCAACCCATCTATATCCTTTCTCCCAAACACTCTCAACTCTACCAGGGGGTACCATGTTTGTTCCGTTTCCCATGGGTTGGATAAAAAACAGTTGACTTAAGAATTGATATTTACTATATTTAATTTCCTATGGAGGGCTAGACCTAATTGGTAAGGCAGCGGTCTTGAAAACCGCCGGGCTTATGCCCTTGGGAGTTCGAGTCTCCCGCCCTCCGCAATATTTATTAAGTTATATCTGATAATAAAATAAGGTTAATGGAGAGGTGGCCGAGTTGGCTGAAGGCAGCCGCCTGCTAAGCGGTTGTAGGGGCAAAAACCTCTACCGTGGGTTCGAATCCCACCCTCTCCGCTTTTTATTTTTACTTCAAGCCAATGACAGAATCAACAAAAATTCGTGTTCGTTTTGCACCCAGTCCAACGGGATATTTGCATGTTGGTGGTGCAAGAACAGCGCTTTTTAATTATCTTTTTGCCCAGCACAATGGCGGCGATTTTCTTCTCCGTATTGAAGATACAGATATCAACCGTTCAGATAAGAAGATGACTGAGTTGATATTCGATGGCCTTAAATGGCTTGGGATAGTATGGGATGGTGATCCAGTTTTTCAGTCGAATAATACATCAAGACACAGAGAGGTATGTGAAGAGCTCCTTAGCAGAGGAAGCGCTTACCGTTGTTTTTGTACACAGGAGGAGTTGAATGAGAAGCGTAAAGCTGCCCTGAGTCGATCGGGTGAATATAGATATGACAGAAAGTGTATGAATCTGTCGGGAGATGAAATAAAAGATAAAATCGAGAAGGGCGTTCCCCATGTTTATCGATTCAGAGTGGTTGAGGGAGAAACGGTTTTCAATGATATGATAAGAGGAAATGTTACTGTACAGAACAGCCAGATCGATGATTTCATAATTTTGCGATCTGATGGGACGCCTGTGTACCAAATAGCTGTCGTAGTTGATGATCACGACATGAGAATAACTCATGTAATAAGGGGCGATGACCATCTTTCCAATACTCCAAAGCAGATTATGATTTACAAAGCAATGGGATGGAATGTTCCACACTTTGCGCATGTTCCCATGATTCTTGGACCCGATAGAAAGAGGCTGTCGAAGCGTCATGGTGCAACTTCGATCGAGGAATACAGAGATGCTGGGATTTTACCCGAGGCATTTGTTAATTTTTTGGCCCTGCTGGGATGGTCGCCTGGTGACAATAGGGAGATAATGACGATAGAAGAGATTATAAGGATGTTTTCACTTGATCGGGTATCAAAAAATCCTGCAGTATGGGATGAGGATAAGCTTGTATGGATAAATGGCCAGCATATAAATCGAATGGATGATAGAAACCTGTTAAATAGGATTGCTCCTCTATTGATAGAAAACGACCTGATAGATGAAGATTACCTGATCAAGGAAGAAGATTATCTGCTCAAGTTTGTTAGATTGCTGAAAAGCCGAATGAAGAGGATTTCAGATTTTGTAGAGCGTGGGTACTATTTTTTCAAAGATCCTTCAGGTTATGAAGAAAAGGCGGTTAGTAAGTACTGGATGAGAAAAGAATCCTGCAGCAGGCTTGAGAGGATTACTGAGTCGTTAAACAGAATAGTAAATTGGAAAGAGGCCGAGCTTGAGAAGGTAATAAGGGGAGCAGCAGAGCAAGAAGGTGTAGGAGCAGGTCATTATATCCATCCACTGCGTCTTGCCATTACTGGATTTAGTGTAAGCCCTTCTATTTTCGAATTGATGGAGGTTCTTGGAAAGGATAGAGTAATTAGAAGATTAGAGAGAGCGGTTGGATATATTAAAAATATTGAAGAGTTTAAAACCGGGGGTTAGAAGAGATGGCTTTTTGCCCTAAATGCGGATATGAATATTTAAAACATGTTAAGGTCTGTCCTGATTGTGGAACAAGACTTGTTGAAAAAAGACCTGTTGATGAGCATTATGTGAATTCAGATGTAAGGTTTGTTCAATTGCCTGATCTGCCTGGTAGGATATATGCAGAAATGGTTAAGGTAGCACTCGAGCAGCGTGGAATTCCATGTTACATACGTTCGGATGCTGTGACCGATGCATACTCAATTTCAGGAGCAGGCCCGGCAGGCCATACTGCAAGAATTTTTGTTCCTGAGGACAGATTGGAAGAAAGCATCCAGATTCAGCACAGCATGGTAGACCATATTTAAATATCCAAAAACAGACTATTTTTAAAGAAGAGAGCCATGACAAAGATAGCAATAACATCACCAAAGGGGGTTAAGGACATACTACCGGATGATGAAAAATACTGGTCTTACATCAAGAGTTGTATTCAGAGAATAGTTAACCTTTATGATTATAAGAGGATTGACCTTCCTGTTTTTGAAGAAACAGTACTTTATCAGCGGGGTGTTGGTAAAGGTACCGACATAGTCGAAAAGGAGATGTACACATTCAAAGACAAGGCAGGAACTTCTATTACTCTTCGTCCCGAATTTACTGCTGGGACCGTTCGTGCATACATACAGCAGGGAATGGCCAGCATGTTAAAACCCGTAAAGCTCTGGTCTATAGGACCTGTGTTTCGTTATGAGCGTCCTCAGGCTGGTCGTTTCAGACAACATACACAGTTCAATGTAGAGGCACTTGGGGAAATTGATCCGGCTCTGGATTTTGAAATAATGTCTATTGCCTATGATCTTTTTACCGCACTTGGTTTTAAAAATCTAACTTTTCAGATAAATAGTATAGGATGTCAGTCGTGCAGACCGAGTTATCTTAAAAAATTGATCAGGCATTATAGAAATCACAGTGGTGAGTTTTGTGATGAGTGTGAAAGGAGACTTAAAAACAATCCTCTCAGGGTACTCGATTGTAAGAGGGCAGAATGTCAGAGAGTAATAGAAGGGGCACCCGCAATATATGAAGAGCTTTGTCCAGAATGCAGAGATCATTTTGAAACTCTTAAAAAATATTTAGATAGAAATGGGCGCATTTATAGATTGAATCGCAATCTTGTGAGGGGTTTGGATTACTATACAAAGACAGTGTTTGAAGTCTGGTCAGAAGAGATAGGGGCTCAGAATGCGGTTTGTGGTGGTGGCCGTTATGATGGGCTTGCTGAGATACTGGGCGGCCCGCCAACCCCTGGAGTCGGCTTTGCATCTGGTCTGGAGAGGATTGTAATGCTGTTAAAAAAAGAGGATATTAGTGTGCCGGACACAAATAGTGCTGCTGTTTTTTTTGCATATCAGGGTCAAGATGCAAAGATGAGAGTGGTAGAGATGCTAGCCGATTTTAGAGAGAGGGGAATAAGCAGTATAATGGCTTTTGGGTCAAGGAGTCTGAAGGCTCAGCTTCGTGAGGCAAACCGTCGCGGTGTCGAGTATACGGTCATTATTGGTGAAGATGAACTGTCAAAGGATATTGTTCAGGTGAAACACATGAAGGGTGAGGGTCAGGTAAGTATTTCGGTTAATGACTTAATTCCATTTTTTAAGGAGAGGGGAGTTGTGCCTTGAAAAAGGATGTGCCTCGTGTTCCTACAGTTCATCAAGTGTTTTATGTTATTGCATTAACCTTCCTGATTTTGATCTTTTTTGAACTGCTATTTTCGGGATTTCATAACAGAATAAAGTTACTTTTCATTGAGATATTAACGATTCTGCCTGTTATGATATTCATAAGGGCAAAGCGATTATCCGCAGTCGATGTATTTCGTCTTAAACCAGTAAGCATTAAAATTCTAGTGATCAGCACTGTTGTGGGATTCTCTCTTAGTATCTTAATGGACGAGGCTGACAGATTGATTCAGTTGATTTTGCCAATGCGGAAAGAAATCGCAGAATCTTTAAGGGAACTATTGCTGATAAATTCTACGGTAGAGTTTATAATCGTGATATCTTCTGTAGTTATTGTTGCAAGTTTTGCAGAAGAGATGCTTTTCAGGGGTTTTTTCCAGGGAGCCATGGAGAAGCAGATAACAGATACAACAAAGGCTATTATGACCACTGCCCTTGTATTTGCTTTTGTTCATTTTAATCCATGGTGGTTTTTGCAGATATTGGTACTGGGTGTTGTGATGGGGGTTTTGGTCTGGAAGACAGATAGTATTTTCCCCTCCATCATTATTCATGGTGTAAATAATGGACTCGCCGTTATTTTTGCCAATACACAACCGGAAAAGCTTGGATTGTATTTGTTTAATGGTCATGTATCACCAGTATTGATAATTTTATCAACTATTTGTCTGTACTTTTCAGTCAAATATCTATACAAATTAACAGAGCATCGAGTAGATATGTGAACACATCCTTAACCCATTGTGCGCCAGCCGCAGGTCAACGGCACTATATTGATCAAATAGTTTAAGCAACTCTTTTTAGATGATCCAAAAAAATCGGTGCGTTCCATGTTCTATTATATAAGGGACACGGATAAGACGGATTTGGCGTATACTTGCGGGTTTAGTTTTGTTGGAGTTATCCGTGCACATCCGTAAAATCAGTGCATGTACGTGTTCTATTTATCAAGATAAAAATCCTTTGCATTTTTACTGTTTTCATTGTACATTTAAAAAATTAAATATTAGAAATATGTTCTATATTAGAATAAAGCCAATTTTAATAATATTACAGTTTTGCATCTTAATATATTCTGGATGTGCGAAACAGGGATTCCCGCCAGGCGGGCCGATCGATAAAGTCCCTCCTGAGGTCGTAAGAGTGATACCCGATCAGGGTGCTGTGTTTGTTGATCCAGATGTTAGAGTCAGCTTCTGGTTTAGCGAGAGTCTGCAGCCTTCATCTGTTGAAAGGGCTGTTTTTATTACACCATTTCAGGGTGATGGGGTAAAGATTAAAATAAAAGGCAGGCGTTTAACCATAAAATTCCCGGAGCCATTGAAGAGGGACGTGACTTATGTTATTACGCTTGGAACAGAAATAAAAGATTATCATGGAAATCCTATGTCTTCATCATTTACTCTTGCTTTTTCAACGGGGGAGAAGCTGGATGAGGGTGAAATTTCAGGAAGGGTCTTTGGAAAGAGCAGTGCATTCGGAGTTGGTGTCTGGGCCTACAGGCTTATAGATAGTGAAGATATCGACCCAACACAAAAAACACCAGATTATATTGTGCAGTGTGAAGAGGGAGGAGATTTTATTTTTACACATCTTTCGCAGGGAGTGTACAGGGTATTTGCAGTGCTCGATCGAGCAGGGGATATGTTTTATCAACCAGGTGAAGATGATATAGGTATAACATTCGAAGATGTTGTGATTTCCGACACTACAGGCCTTAAGGCAGATTCTGTTTTCTTTCAGATGTTTAGGGAGGATACGACCCTTCCATTATTGAGTCGTGCTGTTCAAATTAGCAGAAATCATCTTCTGCTTCAGTTTAGTGAACCGGTACTATCAGATAAGCCGCTTTCAGAAGATCTCTTTAGAATTACTCTTTCAGAGGATACAACAACTGATGTTGCTATTTTTGATGCATATCAGGATCCAAAGAAAAAGCATATTATTCATATTGTTACAAAGGATTTGTTGGGGCAGAGTAAATACAGAGTTTCTGCTGTTGGCCTCCATGATGAGCAGGGAAACATCCTTGACAACGAGTACAACACGATTCTTTTTTCAGGGAATAGCGATCCAGACACAACATCACCAAGAATTGTAGAGATCAATCCTGGCCCTCAAGATGTGGATGTAAGTTTAGCTGTGAATGTATGCATAGTGTTCAATGAGCCAATGGATAGTTCAGGTTCTTCAAGGGGGCTTACTGTAAAAGATACACTCGATCGGGTATTAGATGGTCTTGTTGTGTGGCAAAATCCTCAAAAGGTAACATTTTTACCTGCGGAACGTTTAAAGAGTCAGACTGAGTACATAATCAGCATTAAAGGAGAGTACTTGCGTGACCTAGCCGGAAATTCTATAATCGATACTGTTTGCACATTTAAGACTATAAATAAGGATACACTTTCATCGATTGAAGGAGTAGTATATGATCCTGATAGTTGCGCAGTTGGAAGAATCTTTGTGACGGTTCGCCAGGCTGAGAGCAATGGCATATCATACAGTGATACGATTCCCGGCCCTGGAGAGTACAGGATCGAGGATATACTTCCCGGTTTGTATATACTCGAATGTTTTAGAGATGAAGATGGTAATGGTATTTATTCCAATGGAAGGCCCAGACCGTTTAAACCTGCTGAACGGTTTGTTATCGATTATGCAGATACAATAAAGGTACGTTCCAGATGGCCAAATGAAGGAAACGACATAAGACTTCCTGGTTCTAATAAAAGATCATACAGATAAATTGGAAATAGATTTTCGATGAAATTTAAATTTGAGAAAAGTGATTTAATACTGCTGCTTACGGCTCTGGCAGGAGTTGTTGTATTTGCTCTATTCTATCCAAAAATCTATCCCGAGGCTGCCGTTAACATGAAGTGCGACAAAGATGAGATTGTTAGAATAGCAACAGATTTTGTTGAGGAAATTGGCATAGATCATTCAGGATACTCAACATTTGTTGATTTAAAATATAACAAAGAGCAGTTGAACTATTTTAATCGCAGCCTTGGTCCACTGCATGTAAACGAGGTAATAAGAAAGTACAATTTTGTATATTATTGGGAAGTGAAGTGGAGTTCATTGAATTTAGGGTCTATTAATTTGATGGGTGGGGATGAAGAGGTGAGGGTAAGGAGAGCGGCTCAGATTATTCAGGGCAATTTGCTCGTTCTTTTAGATCTAAATGGAAGACCCATTGGATTAAGAAGAAAAATAGAGGTTGGCGATAGCAGCAGAACAGGATTAAGAGGCGGTTTATCTACAACCGAAGAGGACCGCACAATTGCAGAGAAATTTTTCAATAGAATCGTAAGGAAATATGAAGGTACCTGGCTTTTTGAAAGGAGTGAAGAAAACAGAATTGGCCGGGGTATAGAAAGGAACTTTTACTGGAGGAGAAAAGAACTTACAGCAGGAGGAATAGATAGGTTCCGGATAACCGTATGGAATGGAAGTATTGTAAGATTCAAGCGCCTTTACTCAATACCCGATAGATATGCACTCCAGAGCAGGCGAATAGAATGGAGGAGCCTGCCGAGTCTTATCATTTTCATGATATTTGCAATTTTTGTGCTTGTAAATTTTATTAAGAGGTTGCGTTCTGATCGTATTGATTTAAAGAATGGAATTGCCTGGGGCATTGCCTCACTGGTTGGTTATTCGATAAGAGAATTTACTGCTATTTACTCCAGCACGGGAGAGATGATCTGGGTTGCGGTGCTTACCTTTATTTTTGTGGCTCCATTCATTGGTGGGGCAGTATGGATAATCTATTCTCTTGGAGAATCCCTCAACAGAGAGGTCTGGCCAGATAAGTTGGCTGTAATCGATCGATTAAAAATGAGGCATTTCCTGTTTCCGGATTTTGGAATTTCACTCCTGAGAGGAGCTGCAATCTCTTTTGTGGTCATGGGTTTTATTACGACTGTGATCTTCTGCTTCGTGAGACTTTTCAATGGTTCAGTACCGATAGACGACTCCACCCTTAACTTTTTCTCATCAAACTGGCCGAGTCTATATGGATTTAGCAGATCGCTTGTGAGTTCAATCCCGATCGTTGTTACATACTGCCTCTTTTTTCTCACACTTCTTAAAAAGAGGTTCAACCATACGATACCTATTTTAATGATTGTTTTTGTTATCTGGTCATTTGTAAACTTTCCATCATTGAAGTTGACACCTCTCAGCCTCCAAATGGTTGCCAGTGGTATTCTGGGGCTGCTGTTTACTTTACTATATATTAAATATGAGTTTTTGAGTGTTTGCATTGGAGCTATGGGGGTTCCAATGCTGTTTTATGGTGCTGCTTCTTTATACAGCGGGGTCTTTCCGTTGCATGGATTCATATTGATCGGCATATTTTTGCTAAGTATAATTCTGGGATTATTTGCAGTAATGGGAAGAGAAATATCTGACGAGGTTGTTCCCTATGTACCAGACTATCTGCAGAGGATATATGAGAGAGAAAGGATACAGAGAGAACTCGAAATAGCAAGAAATGTGCAGCTTTCGTTCCTGCCAAGAAAAAAACCAGAGGTCAATGGTCTTGATATTGCAACCCTCTGCATACCTGCAAAAGAGGTTGGTGGTGACTATTACGATTTTCTCGAAATAGATAATGATAGGCTTGGCATTGTGATAGGGGATGTCTCTGGCAAAGGTATCTCAGCAGCATTTTATATGACACTGACAAAGGGATTTTTAAAGGCTCAGGTTCGGCAACTTTCAAACCCTAAGGATATTTTGATAAACATGAATGAGCTTTTCTATGAAAATTCAGAGAGAGGATTTTTCATAAGTCTGATATACGGTATCTTCGACCTTAAGAGGGGTCAGCTGACATTTGCAAGGGCAGGCCATAATCCACTGATATTTAAGTGTAGTGGTAAAGAGGTTGCAGAGGAAATTAATCCAAGGGGGATCGCAATCGGTCTGGAGAGTGGAAAGATATTTTCGGATACAATAGAGGAGAGGAGTGTTAAGTTTAAAAAGGGAGATCTATTTTTATTTTATACTGATGGATTAAATGAGGCAAGGAATTGGGAAGAGGAAGAGTTTGGTGAGGAGCGTTTGATGGATATGGTCGAATCATCAGAATCGCTGAGTGCAGAGGAGATTATAAAAAATTTAAGAAACAGTATTGAACAATTTTCAAACAACATGCAGCAGCATGACGACATGACTGCTGTTGTTGTAAAAATAGTTTAGAGGCAGCAGAGATGAAGATTAATAAATACCATTTGTTCGGGGTTTTTCTACCTTTAATTATGTTTATATTAATCGCTCTTACTGATTTGAATTTTTTGAAATTTGAACTGTTCCTGGCGGATATTGCTCGGTTCAGAGAATCAGTATTTGTTGTGATTCTCATTTTGATCATCTGGGGGTTATCCCGTTCGCGATGGATCAGGAACAGGACATTTATCCAGAAACTTGTGTTTTCTGGTCTTTCAATTGTGATGCTGACTGCAATCTTAACTCTGGCAAATAGAGTATCATTTTCAGGTCTGAGCGGAAATGTTAAAATATCAGAGAAGGATATTGTCCTGTTTGCAGTGCTGGTAGGGGCAGCCTTTTTAGGTTGCATGACTCTTATAATGCTCAAACAGCTAATCTTTATAAATCAGGGTAAAAAGACAGAGATAAATTTCAGGCTTTTATTGATATTTCTCTTTCTGCATTTTGTATATATTCTCTTCGGCAGGGATTCTTATCCCTCTGTTTCGAGTGATTTTGGATTATTTTTTGACCTTTCTTTTATGAAAAATATTTTCTTTTATCTTTTTATTATAATGGCATTCATTAATGGATTTAGATGCAAATGGATTCACTATCTAAATAAGAAGCAGAAGGTTGGATTTTTTGTTTTCTTTGCCCTGATATATCCTGCAGCCCAATATATGACTACTCAGACTCCAGGAAGTGTCGCAGAAATGAGCACAATTGTTGGGCAGTTTTTCCACTCTTTATCTATTTTTTATCTAATATATTCTGGCATGGCGCTTCTCGGCATACTTCTTCTACTCCCATCCGCAGGTATACTGGATCGAAGACTGAACGAGATAAGATCTCTTCAGACTCTAAGTTCGACCATTGGATCTGTTTTTGAGAAAGGCGAGTTGATCGGAAAATCGGTCGAGCTTTCCAGGAAGGTTGTGAATGCAGATTTTACATGGATCGAATTGAAGAATAATTCAACCTATAAGCTGGAGGGGGCTCACGGTATTAGTGTGAATGAGATCGAGAAGATACCAGAGAGTGTGAGAAAACAGATCTACAAACTGGTCAAAGATGAAAAGGGACCGGTTCTTATCAATAATCTTCCAAAGAAAAGGGAGACAAGGGACTTCAGAAGATGGCGTCATAAGGCAGGTTCGCTTTTAGCAACAATGATGAGGTTTAAAAACAAAGAGCTTGGAATACTTTGTGCCATAAAAAAAGAGATGTTTGGTTTTACTGAAGACAGCCGTCCGCTTTTTCAATCATTTGCAGATCAGGTATCGGTTGCACTCGAGAACTCGAACCTTTTCCAGACAACAATCGAACAGAAAGTATACAGAGAAGAACTCCAGATGGCCCACGATGCTCAGATGCGGATTCTTCCAAGACAGATGCCAGAAGTAGAGGGTGTGGAGCTTGGTGCATATTGTATGACCGCAAATGAAATTGGTGGAGATTTTTATGATTTAATCAAGGTAGATGATGACAGGCTGGATATTGTAATTGGAGATGTTTCGGGAAAGGGAGCATCCGCTGCCTTTTATATGGCAGAACTAAAGGGTGTGATTCAGGCTCTTGCACCCCATTTTTCATCACCCAAGAAGATATTGATGGAAATAAATGGGTTTGCGAAAAATCATTTTGAGCCCGATACATTTGTAACCATGGTATATGCAATTTTATATCCATTAAAACGTAAGGTACATATAGTTCGTGCTGGACATCCTCCAGTTGCACTGATAAGGGATGATAGAATAGAATGGATCGAGACCGATGGGATAGGACTCGGCTTAGTATCGAATAAGTTTTTAAACTCATCTCTGCGGCAGAAGATGATACAGCTTAAGAAAAATGATACGGTCTTTTTCTATACAGATGGATTGATCGAGGCGAGAAATAGTGAAGGTGACGAGTTTGGTGAGTCAAAGCTTGAGAAGGTCCTGATTGATCTCTATGGAGAGAATCCTAAATCAATTATTAAAAAGATAACAGCACGTCTCAGCAGATATACAAGAGGAGTCTCCAGACATGATGATGTGACATTTTTAACCTTCAAGGTAATCAAATAGAGGTTTGTAAAATAACAGGAGATGTATCTATGAGCCAATTTCATGTGAAACGAAAAGATGTAAATAACGTATCCATAGTATATCTGAAAGGATATCTGGATGCACACACAGCACCCGAATTTGAGAAGACTCTTCAGGAGTTGGTAGATGAAAACAGAGTGAAGATTGTAGTAAACCTTTCGGAGCTAAGTTATATCAGCAGCGCAGGACTGGGTGTGTTCATGGGTTTTATTGAGGATATAAGGAACAAGAAGGGTGATATTAAGATAGCTGAACCCAGCGAGAAAGTATTTCGCGTGTTTGATCTTCTGGGTTTTACAGTTCTTTATGAGATATTCCATAAGGAAGAAGAAGCTGTCAGTAAATATTCAAAATCCTAAATAAGGCAGAATTTATGGATAACAAGACAAAAAGTTATCGCTTGAAGATACCAAGCAGAACCGATAATCTTGAGCTAATCCGCAATTTTGTATCTGGTTTGGCAAAAAAGGTTGGGTTCGATAAAGATGATATAAATAAAATTGAGCTGGCAGTGGATGAGGCATGTACAAATGTCATTGAACATGCATATAGGAATGATGAGGGTAAGGATATAGACATCGTAATAAAGATTGATTACGATAAATTTACAATAATCGTTGCCGATCAGGGAAGAAGTATAGATGTGGATAAGATTAAGATGCCGGACATGAAAAAGTATTTGGCTGAACTGAGGGTTGGAGGTCTGGGTATTTATTTAATGAAAACATTAATGGATGAAGTAGATTATCGCACAATACCGGGTAAAAGGAATGAAGTCAGGATGGTTAAATATTTTTTAAAAAAAGATGAGAAATTAAAGAAAAATAAATAGATAACAATGAACAATTCTCTCAACGATAAAGAATATAAAGCAGATTCACAGCTCGATCAACGTCTTCTGGAATTAACAGCACTTTTCGAGATAAGCCGTTCGTTAACATCATCCCTCAGCATAAATTCAATTCTTGATAATATACTCCGAATTCCAATGGGTCAGATGCTGATAAGCAAGGGTGTAGTATTGATCAAAAAGAAACCCAAGGGCGATTTCATCCTCGAGGCATCCAAGGGAGTTCCACGCACACTTCAGGGAAAGACGCTTAATATAATAGACCCACCAAACCAACTTGTCATGATAAATGAAATGGGTGAGCAGCATGAGTGGGTTGAATTTTTTAAAGAGTTCGGAATAAAGATTCTGATACCATTGATATCATCACAGGGCATAATAGGGATTGTTGGTTTTGGAGACAAGATCGGCCAGCAGCCATATCTTGAAAGGGAAGTTGAATTTTTAAATTCCCTTTCAAATATTGCAGCATCTGCTGTGGCCAATGGTCTGATGGTTGAGGAGATAAGGAGCATAAACAGAGATCTTGACAGAAACATTCAGCAGCTCAATACGATATTTGACATCAGTCGCGAATTGAACATGACACTCGATAGGGAAAAGATTGGCAGCCTTCTGAGTTTTGCTGTTATGGGTGAGTTGATGGTGAACAAGTGTGTCGTGTTTGTTAAGAGGGAAGAGAGGATGGAAGTTCTGGTTTCAAAGGGCATCACATCAGAAATAAGTCACTCTTCAGAACTCTGTGAGATATCCGAATTTTTAAATCTGAATGAAACGGAAAGGTTTCAACAGTACAGGGAGATGGGAATAAATGTTCTTGTGCCGATGAGAATTCAGGATGAGACAAAGGGAGTTCTTGCATTGGGTTCTAAGATTTCAGGTGGAGGATTCAGCGATGCCGATCGAGAGTTTTTAACGACTCTTGGGAATCAGGCAATGTCTTCCCTCGAGAATGCAAGATTATTCGAAGAAGCCTTAGAGAAACAGAGGATGGAAGAGGAGTTGAATCTTGCTCGAAATATTCAGCAGGGCCTTCTTCCTTCTAAACTTCCTGATCTGGAGGGTCATGATATAGCAGCTACAAACATTCCGAGCCGTCAGGTCGGGGGCGACTATTTTGATGTAATAAAGATAGAAGAGGATCGCTATGGCATTGCTATAGCAGACGTATCTGGAAAGGGGGCAGGAGCGGCTCTATTGATGTCGAACCTTCAGGCAAGCCTCCATGTTTTGATTTCAACAGGTGTGGGTGTGGGTGAGATGGTTGCAAAGATCAACAATCTGATTTTTGAGAATACTGACCTCGATAAGTTTATAACATTTTTTTATGGTGAACTGAACACAAAAGAGAATAAGTTTACCTATTGCAATGCAGGTCATAATCCACCATTTAAGATAAATAGAAATGGAAAGATAGAGGAGTTAATGACAGGAGGACTCATTCTCGGAATGATGCCGGATCAGATATTTGAAACCGAGACTATATCTCTTGATTCTGGCGACTCAATTGTTATGTTTACTGATGGTATTACAGAGGCGATGAATGAAAAAAGCGAGGAGTTTGGCGAGGAGCGGTTGAAGTCGATTATAAAAAAATCGTTGGATTTATCTTCAAAAGAATTAATGGAAAAAATA
The DNA here is from genome assembly GCA_964651045.1 of uncultured bacterium. Taxonomy (GTDB): domain Bacteria; phylum Zhuqueibacterota; class QNDG01; order QNDG01; family DSAB01; genus CAZYVD01. The sequence continues at coordinate 1,013 of CAZYVD010000063.1, read as the reverse complement.
ATAGGTGATGTCAGGAAATACAGCGGATCTATGCCGCAGGCAGATGATATAACTATAATAATATTAAGGGTAAGGTGAATCGTAAGAGGGGCTAATTATGGCTCGATATACTACACCGCACCTTACCATTGTCGAGCAGTTCATAATTGCCGCCACTGGGACATTGAGGGATGATTTCTTCTTTAAGATAGGGTTTGAGTTCTTGGAGAGAGGTAGCATAGTGACCATTTCCTTCCTGCATTTTTTCAATAAAATACATTGTTTGGGCGGTCTCAAGTGAACTCTGATTTGTCTTACATGCAGCAGCATTTGCAGCATGGGAGAGGTCTATGTAGCGCATCATTGCAGCAGTTGCAAGAATTCCGACTATTATTAATGTTATGACGAGTTCAACGAGGGTGATTCCTCTCTCTGGTAAGATTATATTTAAACTTTTTCTGAAGTTAATCTTAAAAAATTGCATTTTTTAATCTCTTTTTCAAAAAGAAATATCAATCACCTTTTACTGGCTTTCTATTTATTTTTTTTCTATATGCAAAAATTAAACCAAATATTGATATTAAATTTTGTTTTTATTTATCAATCGTAATGAAGAAATCTTATGATGATTAACTTTAAAGAGTAAAGTATTTATCCATCTTTGTTTTGGAATTGATCACAGTATCTTGACTTTGTTGTACTTGAGTGTTATATTTGTTAAAGTTAAAGATTCGTTCCATAAATTGATCAATGTCAAATCCATTAGTCATAAAATAGAGAGAGAATTTATAATGAGACTGCCAGGCGAGACTTTATGTTTCTTGCCGGCTGAAGTCCGACATGGTCAAAGCATAACCAGCAGGCCATCACCGAACCTGCGCTTGAGGAGGTAGGGAATCGAGTGAAGCAAGGAGTAGGGAGGTATCAGGCAGAAGGGGCAAATGAAGGTATTAAGTCCCCAAATAATCAACACCGAGAAGGTCGAGAGTTTTCATTTGGCCGAAGAGCTAATGATCTGTATCGATATGGTAAGA
>CAZYVD010000062.1:0-17117 GCA_964651045.1 uncultured bacterium | reverse complement strand
CCGTGGCAAGATAGTGCATGGAGAGGATAGGAACTTGGGGGAGCCATCTCATTTCCATCAGGAAGCTTCCAACAATCTGAAGATTCAGGCCGGAGGTATGGTGGCATGGCAGCCGGATTAACCCATAGTAGAGGAGTAATCGGTTTAATGCCCGATGAGTTCATTGTTTTGGGAACACTCGAAGGGGTTATCAGCAATGCGTAGAGGGATGAGGAAGCGAATGCCATACATAGATATGGAGGCCCAGGCTCCGCTAAAATTAGCCTTTATATCGAAGAGAATATGTATACTTTGTCACAAGTTACGAGAGCCTTTCTTAAGAGCCGGATTAGGGAAAACCTCAAGTCCTGTTCTGTGAGGTGCGTTGATGTTTCCCTCGCTTGGTTATGAAAATTAAATACTAATTTAAGGAGGCTATATTATGTCTACTCGACATACTTTTTTCCAGCCATTTGAAATGGAACGCATGATGTCCAAATGGGAGAATGTAGTTGAATACAATCTATCCGAGAGTGGTGTCTATCCCCTCACACTCAGAGAGTTGATTCAGAATGGCGGAGTGTTAGATAGATTGTTAGACACGGCAATCAACTATCCGCAGGCAGACGGCATTATCCAGTTAAAAGAGAAGATCGCCAACATGTATCAGGAATGCTCTGCCGATAATATATTAGTAACAGTTGGAAGCGCAGAGGCAAATTATATTACACTTCAGACGCTTCTGTATCCTGGTGATGAGATAGCCATAATGGTTCCAAATTATATGCAAGTGTGGGGCATTGCGAAGAATATGAGCCTCAGGGTACGCACATTTCATCTTGATGAAGGATCTGACTGGTCATTGGGAACAGATATTGATGAGGCAGTAACAGATAGTACAAAACTGATTGCAGTCTGCAATCCCAATAATCCTACTGGTCATATATTAACAGACCGTGAGATGGAAATAATAATTTCTGCGGCACGGCGGGTTGGAGCGTGGATTCTTGCAGATGAGGTTTATGCCGGATCTGAGAGGCTCAGAGATGATGTAACCCCGAGCTTCTGGTCCAAATATGATAAAGTTATTGCCGTTGGCAGTCTTTCCAAGGCATACGGTCTTCCTGGTTTGAGGATTGGATGGGCAGTGGCTCCTCCCGCGACTGTGGATGAGCTCTGGGCAAGACACGAATATATCACAATTAGTGCATCGATGCTTTCAAATCATCTGGCCTCATACGCCCTCTCTTCAGACGTTCTTCCAAGAATCAGACAGAGAGCACGCGATTACATAAGGAAGGGATATCCAATACTTAAGGAGTGGATGGATGAACATGGAGGTCTCTTCAGTGTTGTTCCGCCTCATGCCTCGGCTGTTGCTTTTGTACGTTACAATCTCAATATCAATTCCACAGAACTTGTCATGCGCCTTATAAGAGAGAAGAGCGTCTTTATTGTGCCTGGTGATCATTTTGGAATGGATCACTATCTGCGCATAAGTTTTGGTTTAGAGCCCGATTTTCTAAGGGCTGGTCTTGATAGGATTAATGATTTACTTACAAGTTTGAAAGAAAAGAATTAAGAAGGCATATTGTTAGAGATGAGATTGGATGGTGAATTGCCCGTAACTCTGGACGATGTAAGAGAGGCGTATAAAAGGATCAGGCGATATATTCACAATACGCCAATTCTTACTTCCCAATCGATTGACAGGATCGTGGGAGCAAATCTGCTTTTTAAGTGTGAAAATTTTCAGAAGACAGGAGCCTTCAAATTTCGTGGTGCATGCAATGCTGTTTTTTCTCTAAACAATGAGAAAGCAGGAAGGGGTGTTGTGACGCACTCATCAGGCAATCATGCGGCAGCGCTATCCCTGGCGGCAAAGATCAGGGGTATTTCAGCAAATATCATCATGCCCTCTAATGCTTCGCCAGTAAAGATCGAGGCCGTTAGGAGTTATGGTGGGAGAATAATCTTCTGTAAACCTCTGCCAGAGGCAAGGGAGGAGAAGGCAGATGAGGTTGTGAAAGAGAGTGGTGGGGTGCTTATTCATCCATCAAATGACCCACCGATCATAGCAGGTCAGGGGACTGCTGCTTTGGAGATGCTTAATGTAATAGACAATCTCGATTTTATCTTTACCCCTGTTGGCGGAGGTGGATTGCTGAGCGGTACTTCTGTTGTAGCAAAGTCACTAAAGCCGGATATTAAGGTCATAGGATGCGAACCGAAAAATGCCGATGATGCCTACAGGTCTATCAAGGCTGGCCGAATTTTGCCTTCAGTTTCTCCAGACACAATTGCTGATGGGCTGCGTACATCCTTGGGCACAAATACATTTTCTATTATTAAAAAAATGGTGGATGATATTGTTCTTGTTGATGAACAAGAGATTGTGGGAGCCATGCAGATTATTTTTGAACGCATGAAGATAGTAGTCGAACCTTCGTCTGCAGTAGCCGTAGCTGCATTAATATATGGAAGAGTGGATGTTACAGATAAAAATGTTGGAATTATAATTTCTGGCGGAAATGTAGATTTAACTCAATTTTTCAAAAGTTTAGGTTAATAAACAAAGGGGATCTATTATGAAAAAGAAAAAATCTTATCTCGCATCGCTTGCTTTATTTATGTTAATCTTCTCTTTGCCTCTTTTTTCTCAGTCCTTTACATTAAAGCAGGTATTGAGCTCACCGTTTCCTTCTGACCTAATCGCTTCACAATCTGGAGACAGGGTGGCATGGGTGTTTAATGCAGAGGGCAAAAGAAACATCTGGATTTATGATGGTCTGGATTCTAAAGCCAGAAAAATAACATCTTATGACAGTGATGATGGACAGGAGTTGGGAAGCATTGCCTTTACACCAGATGGAAGCCGAATCGTATTTGTAAGAGGTGGTTCACCAAACAGAGGAGGTTGGATTCCCAATCCTACGAGCGACCCGAGGGGTGCAGAACGCTGTGTGTACATAGTCGATATCGAGACAGGCAAGATCAGAAAATTAGGGAATGGCTACAGCCCCGCTGTCTCTCCAGATGGAACAAGAGTCGTATTTGTAAGAAACGGGAAGATATACATTGCATATATCGACACCACCACAAAGAGCACTCAACTGTTTTATGCCAGGGGACAAAACACCTCTCCTGTATGGTCGCCTGGTGGAAAGAGGCTGGCATTTGTGAGTTATCGTGATGACCACAGTTATATTGGGATATATGATTTTGAGGAGAATAGTATCAAATGGATGGCTCCAGGTGTTGATAGAGACAGAGAAGTTGTTTGGTCTCCTGAGGGCAGAAGGGTTGCTTTTTTCCGATTCCCTGGAACAATGGTGGAACAGCCAAGAAGTAAGGAACTTCTTCGATCGTTTGAGATATGGATTGCAGATGTTGAAACCGGAAAGGGTAGAAGGGTGTGGACCTGTCCCGATTCCAGTGGAGGTTTTGCCCAGTACTATCCCGATCATCCTTTGATGTGGTGTGATGACGATTATCTTCTCTTTTATTCTGAACATGATGGATGGATACATCTATATTCTCTATCTATCAAAACAGGAAAGGCGATTTGTCTTACTCCTGGTAAATATATAGTGGAAGACTGCATTTTATCACCAGATAGAAAGAGGGTCGTTTTTAATTCGAATAAGGGTGATATTGATCGCAGGCATCTATGGTCGGCAAGCATAAAGGGCGGATCTGTTAAACAGCTTACAAAAGGAGATGGGATTGAATGGAAACCTCAGTTCTCTTCCGATGGAAGCCACATCTTCTTTTTATGTTCTGATGCACTACAGCCCGCAGCTCCTGCTGTTATGTCGGTCAAGGGGGGAAAACACCGGCTAATTGCACAAGAGGCTATCCCTGATGACTTTCCAACAGATCGACTCGTCCATCCCAAAAAGGTTGTGTTTAAGGCTCCAGACGGTTTGGAGATACACGGTCAGTTGTTTGTACCGAAAGTTTCTGGAGAGAAGAAAAACAGACCTGCGGTTATCTTCATGCATGGAGGCCCTATTCGCCAGATGCTACTGGGATGGCACATGAGAGGATATTATCACAGGGCCTATGGTATGAACCAATATCTCGCAAGTCGCGGATATGTTGTTCTTTCAGTAAACTATCGCTCGGGTATTGGATATGGCCGTGCTTTTCGTACTGCTCCCAATCAAGGCCCTCGTGGTGCATCCGAGTATCAGGACATAGTGGCAGCGGCAAAGTATCTACAGACTCTATCATTTGTTGATCCTGAGAAGATAGGACTATGGGGAGGATCGTATGGAGGGTATCTAACTGCACTCGGTCTTGCCAGAGATTCAGAACTGTTCAGGGCAGGAGTAGATCTTCATGGAGTACACGATTGGTCACTTAGAGCAAGACGACGTGAAGGTGGAGGATGGCAGATATATGGCGATGAAGCCATGCGGCTGGCATATAAATCCTCCCCTGTTGCAGATGTTGAGTTCTGGTATTCGCCTGTTCTGTTTATCCATGGTGATGATGACAGAAATGTCGATTTCATCCAGACCACCGATCTAGTGCAGCGGCTTCGCCGTGAAGGCAAGGCACATATAGAGCTTCTTGTATTTCCAGACGAGGTTCACAGTTTTCTCTGTCATAAAAACTGGCTGAGGGCATATGAGGCATGTGCTGATTTTTTCGATCGATTCTTAAAGTAAATTCTGTATTTTGTGCTAAATAGTAAATAAAAAGCTTGACATTAAAGAATAATTTGATCATATTTTTATGAGATTAAATTGTATATTTCACGAAAACAACTAAAGGAGGTGATTGAGTAGAGACTTTAAGCCTTTCGTTTGCATATATATAAAGAGTTTAAAAGGAGGAAACAATGAAAAAATTTGTTATTGTTTTAATTGCAGCAGTGTTGTGCATTTTTACAACTTCTCTTTTCGGACAGATTGGATTAAACGGAATCGGTGGGTTCGCCAGCCTTCTTGATCCCGATACCCCTGGAATCAGCGGCATGGCATTTGGTTTTGGTGCGAGAGCCAATCTCGGTACAATTGGAGAAAAGATCGGATTTGGTGCAGAATTCAAGTACTGGAGCAAGGGTGAGGAAGAAAAAGGCTTTGGATATACAGCCAAATTAACCGTATCTTCTATACATATCAATGCACTTGCACATTATAATTTTACTTCTGTTGGAGGAGGTATCAGGCCCTATGCAGGAGCCGGATTGGGTCTGGTAATTGGTAAGGTTAAATCTGAAGCCACTTTTACTTCAATGGCAAACTCTCGTCCTGGAGTAAGATCGAGCGTTCCTGCAAGTAGTTCCTACTCAGAATCAGAAACAGATCTTGCAATAGCTCTGAGAGGAGGAATAGATTATGATTTAAGCGACAACCTCACACTAAATGCTGAATTCAGATATTCCATTGGTGGATGGGACTACTGGGGAATTCTGTGTGGTGTGATGTACAATCTAAAAAAATAACTTTTAAGGAGTCTACAAGATGAAAAGATATAGAATAATAATTGCTACAGTTTTGCTATTAATAATTCCTTTATCGATGAGCTTTGCCCAGAGAGAGGCAGGAACATTTTCAATCGGTGGTTTTGGAGGTACTGGCTTTCCGATGTCACCCGATTTCTTTAAAGATTACTGGAAGATGGGCGGCATAGGATTCGGTGGGGAAGTAAAGTTCAATTTCAGCGAAATGTCGAGCATAGGACTGAGTTTTACATATCTACCCTTTCCTTTAAATGTTGACGAGATGATGGAAATGTTCGAAGCAGAGGCACCGTCAGGAATGGAGCTGGAGCTCAGCGGGATGGATCTTGTTGCAAAGATAATATCGGCAAACTTTATGCAGTATTTTACTCATCCCGATGCCTCTTTTGGCTTTTATGTGACAGCAGGTGGAGGATACTACATGCTGAGTGCTACTGATTTGAAGATAAAGATAAGTTATCAGGGGCAGACAGTTGAGGAGACTGAAAGTATGGAGGATGAGCTGGAGGATAAGTTTGGTGTGAATGGCGGAATAGGTGTTGAACTGCAGTTTGGACCGAATTTTATTGTTTTTGCAGAAGGCAAGTATCACTACCTGTTTGGTGAGGAGGAGGGTCCAGATGGAGACAAGGGAAATCTTTCTTTTATCACTGCAATGGGTGGTATTCGTTTTCTGATTAAATAAACAAGACCTTAGCTTAAATTGTTGTGGGGGCTCTGGAGGAGAGATCCAGAGCCCCTTTTTTTAAATCATATCAGCACGAAAAAGTATTTGACATTGTCGAAATTTTTAAAGAGATTTATTTATACTACAATATACAGGGAGGTGGTGATATGATTACTCGTCTCCAAAAAATCAGGTTAGGTATTTTCTTTTCTGTTTCCATTGTCGCACTCATAGTCATAATAGTCTTAATAGTTACCCCGAAATTTTTAAAGTCAAGAGACCTGTACTATATTGCTTATAAGAATATCTCTGTTACAGGACTGCAGATAGGGGGAGTTGTGAAGTATCATGGATTGACGGTTGGGAATGTCAGTAATATATCTATTGATACTGTAGACATTCAGCGTGTTATTGTTGAGGTCAGTCTTGAACCTGGAACACCAATAAAAGAGGATACCTATGCAGATATACAGATGGTGGGAATAACAGGCCTGAAACTCATTGAGCTCAGGGGAGGTACAAATGAGGCAAAGTCGCTAAAACCAGGTAGTTTCATAAAGGCTGGTGGCTCGGTTACAGAGTTAATTACAGGAAAGGCTGGAATCATTGCGGAAAAGGCAGAGATGATACTCAACAATCTATCTGCACTTACATCGGTAGAGAATAGAGATAAGTTTATCAGGTTGATGGAGAGCAGTTCGGCGACTGTAGAAGAGCTTAACAAAATGCTCAGAGAGAACAGAAGGGGTGTAAAAGAAACTATTGATAACTCAAGGCAAATTGCATCTGAGTTTCAATCATTTTTGATCAGTGCAGATGAGGCATTGAAATCTTTTCATAGACTGATGGATTCAGATTCACTCAAGGTAGCTGTAAACAATCTTGCAGTCATAACCGAATCTTTGAAGAGGGCAAGGTTTGTGGAGCTGGTAAAGGAGCTGAACAGTTCAGTAGAACATATAAACACAATTCTTAAAGATGTGGATATTGCGCTTATGAAAAACAGGGAGGATCTTGGATATTCGCTTGGAACACTTAAAGAGAGCATAGAATATCTCAATCAATTTTCGAGGTTGATAAGCGAGGATCCATCGATACTGGTTCGTGGTGCTCAGCCCCGAAATGTACCCGACTTTAAATTGGAGAAGTAAGATGAAGTGGATAAGAGTTTTATTAATATTTTCATTCATCCTTGTTTCAGGATGCAGCCGCAAGATCATGATGAGAAAATACTATATACTGGAATATAGAGATTTTTCTCCACAAGAGAAGATCAAGCTCGATAACCCTTTCGAATATAATGTGGATGTAAGAGAATTCAGAGTGGCAAAGGCATTTGAACAGACTCGTATTGCACTTAGATCTGGCTCAAATGAGTTAAATTACTATTTCTATCACCAGTGGGCCGTAAGGCCATCGACTGCCGTGGCAGAAGTCGTTTATGATATAATAAACAAGGCTGATATATTTAACAAGTGTTTTAGAGGATATTCGACAGATGCAGACTTTCTTATAACAGGAGAAATTTTAGCTATCGAGCGGATTGAGTCAAAAAAGAAGGGGTATGCTCATCTTAATATTATTTTCAATTTTGTAGATAGAAATTCGGGTCGTTCGGTTCTTGCACATGAATTTGATCGGAAGGTTAAGCTGGCTGACAGAAAGATGAATACATTTGCTCATGTCGTTAGTTCGCTGTTGTGTGAAGGGGCAATAGAGTTTATAAACAGGGTAGTGGATTTCCTCAACAAGAGGGGGTATCTGAATGAGACAGGAGAAGGCCGCACTATCATTTCACGGTAATAGAATCTTTTTCTCTGGAGCCCTGCTTACTTGGCAGGTAAGCAGATTTCTAAGAGATGTAAGAGCGAGGTTAAAAGATTTCAGGGGTTCAGATATAATAGTGGACTTATCAGAACTCGAAGAGATTGACACCGCAGGCGTTGCACTCATTAATGAGATAAGACAGATTGCAAAGAGAAATGAGATAGAGTGCAGAGTCCAGAATGCATCTCGCAATATAAAGAGGGCCATGAAGATATTTTCTCTTCCAGATATCTATGAAGGCGAGGGAGAATTTAAAAAAGAGAAATATACGATATTCGAGGGTATTGGCGATTGGCTCGTTAGTATAGCAGCTAATATCAAATATTTCTTCTATTTACTATCAGACACAATATTCTATTCGTTCAATGGTTTTTTTAAGCGGCATGGAATGCGCAAGGGTGAATTCATAAATCAGAGTATACTCATAGGTATGAATGCGCTTCCGATTGTTGGTCTGATCTCATTTTTAATCGGCTTCATACTGGCACTTCAGTCTGCTGCTCAGTTGAGGCAGTTTGGGGCAAATATCTATGTTGCAGATCTGGTTGCAATTTCAATGACCCGTGAGATGGGTCCAATCATGACAGCCATTGTGCTTGCAGGAAGAAGCGGATCTGCAATTGCTTCAGAGATTGCTACAATGGTCGTTACTGAAGAGACCGATGCTCTCAAGTCTATGGGTCTTAATCCCATAAGATATGTTCTTGTGCCCAAGGTTTATGCAATTACTGTTAGTGCGCCCATGCTGACCATTCTTTCAATGCTAATCGGTATTTTTGGTTCGTTGGTTATTGGTATTACATATCTTGGCATTGGTATAGAGCCGTTTTACAATGAAGTTATAAATGCCCTGATACTCAAAGATATAATAACGGGAATAATTAAGAGCCTGGTATTTGCCTGGATAATTGTAATGATTGGTGCCTATTATGGATTCAGAGTTAAGGGTGGTGCCGAGAATGTGGGAAGGGTGACAACTTCATCGGTTGTCGTGTCAATATTTCTTGTTATTCTTGCTGACAGTCTTCTTGGTTTATTCTTCTATTTTGGTGGGGGCATTGGATATTGAGCATTGTAAATGTTGAAAATGTGACTTCTGGTTATGACGGCCAGAAGATTCTGAATAATGTATCCATGAATGCTGAGAGTGGAAGGATAACCGCGATATTAGGTGCGAGTGGATGTGGAAAGACTACACTGCTCAAGAATCTGATCAGACTCATCGATGTATGGTCAGGGTCTATAAGACTCTTTGATCAGGAGATTACTACAATGGATGAGGCGGAGTTCAATTCTATTCTCCGCAGAATAGGAGTGCTCTTTCAGAATGGAGCTCTCCTGAATTCAATAACTGTTGCAGAGAATGTTGCCATACCTCTTCAGCAGCATACAGATTTAACAGAAGAGATAATTGATCGTCTGATCCAGGTAAAACTCAATCTTGTTGAGTTGAATTATGCATCAGGCATGCTGCCCTCAGAACTTTCCGGGGGGATGCGCAAACGGGCGGCTCTTGCCCGGGCAATTGCACTGGATCCTGAACTGCTGTTTTGTGATGAGCCAACAGCAGGTCTTGATCCTGCAACTTCGGCCGATCTTGATAAGTTAATACTAACACTCCGCGATCAGCTTGGCATGACTGTGGTAATGATTACACATGAGGTGCCGAGCGTGCTGCGCATTGCTGATTATGTTGTTTTTATGGACAGGGGAGAGGTTCTTTTTACAGGGAGTATTAAGGAGGCTAAAAGCTCAGGAATTAAAAAGATAGATGATTTTTTTAAGATGGGCACAGCAGCATGATATAATATATTAAAAACCATCTCAAATACAATATTAGGAGATCGGCTCTATGTATGAAATTCAGATCAAAGTAGTCTTGCATGTTGCAGTAGCAATGTTGCTGGGAGGCATAATTGGAATAGAACGTGAATTTTCCGATAAACCAGCAGGATTCAGGACTCATATGATTGTGGCAGGTGCTTCTGCCCTGATAACGAAGCTTGGAGTTCCCCTTCTTAGATATTTTGATTCGGTTCAGATTAGATATGATCCGATCAGGCTGATTCAGTCTATAATTGTAGGCATAAGTTTTATTTGTGCCGGTACAATAATAAGGAGAGCAGTATCGGATCAGGTTGAAGGACTCACAACAGCTGCCACACTTCTCATGGCAAGTGCAACTGGAATATGTGTTGCACTCAATCAAATGATTACTGCTGTAGGAGTTACTATACTGACACTCGTTGTGCTTATTCTATTTGGTTTTGTAGATACGATTATTAAAAAAAGAAAGAGTAGGCGGAAATAGTTAATTGATTTATAATCTCCAGACGATGGTGCTGGACACACAGAGCCATTCAGAATATTCAATAAAAATAGTGATATATAATTTGAAGATGATATAAATATTTAGTCAATATAGATATCAATGTGTGTTTGGCTGAGGGAATATGTGATATGCACTTAACAGCAGCTTTTCGGCTTCTCTTAAATAGAGAAGCGATTCGAGCAGCTGTTGGTCTCTCATCATCTGAACCTTAAACCTCACCTTGCTTCCCCACAGCCTTTCGGCTATCTCCTGTTTCAATAGAAATTGTATGTCTTTCTTGTTATCAACAAACTCTTTGTTGGTTATTTTGAATCCGAGTCTTCTGACATATCGCAGAAATTCCTTTAAAACTTTAGAATTTGGGCTGTAATTTCGAAGAAAGTAGTTTTGATCAATCTTTGTTAAATCTTTATAGTTATTCATGTATTTTTCTATGAATGTGAAGAATGGTCTGTCGTGAGAATTGACCATTTTAGCGATTGCTGGAGCAAAACCATCATGTTTTGATTTAAAATGGATATCGGGTCTGATCCCTCCTCCTCCGCGGATTTTTCTCCTGAGAATCATTGTGCGGTAGTATTTGAACTTATTATTGTTTTCCCATTTACTTCTCAGTGTATCGTTTATGATTTCAGCAAAGTATTCAAAATCTGTCTTATTCTCATAGGGTCTCTGGATTGGACGCCCACTCGGCGTATAATACTTTGCAGTGGTCAGCAGCAGTGCCGAACCATCTCTGAATCTGTACTGGCTCTGTATCAATCCCTTTCCAAAACTCGTTTCACCTACTATAAGGGCTCTGTCCCAGTCCTGGAGAGCACCGGCAACTATTTCTGATGCTGACGCAGATATGCGATTTATTAGACACGTTACAGGAAGGCGAGGATGTGTATGCTTTCTTGTTGAATAGTATTCACGAAGAGATTCTCTGGTTCGTCCTTTTGTATATACTATTTTTTTCCCTGGAGGTAGAAACTTATCAACTACATCTATTGCTGCCTTAAAATAGCCTCCACCATTGTTCCGCAGATCCAGTATTAGATGTTTCATTCCCATGGATTCGAGTTTTTGCAGGGCTTTCTCAAGCTCATCACCAGTGGTTGATGAGAAACGTACAATACCGATGTAGCCTATTCCGGGTCTGATCATGAACACATATGGTATGCTTTCTATGTGGATCTGCTGCCGAATTATATTAAAATTAAGTGGTTTTGGACATCCATTTCTTGCAATAGTGAGCCTTACCTTTGTTCCTTCGGGGCCGCTTATTCTATCTGGTGCCTGGTCACGTTTGATGCCTATAACGGGCTGACCCTCAATGGCGATAATCCTGTCGCCAGGAAGGAGTCCAGCCCTGGATGCTGGTCCACCAGGAACTACCGAGATTATTGTTATTTTATCTCTGATTATGTCGAATGTAATGCCGATTCCTGTATAGCCCTCGTATCTTTTGCTCCACTCTTCATATTGATCGATTGTAAAGTATGAAGAGTGTGGATCGAGCTGAGAAACCACACCCTTTATTGCATAATCTATCAGGGTTTCTGGATCAATTTTCTCGACATAGTCTCTGTGTATTCGGTCTACAATTGTGCTGAAGATCTGTATTTTTGTATATAGAGATTTAAACGAGTCCTCACCATTGGTGAAAGCAACAGTAATGAACACAGCAATTAGTATCACTACAAGACTCTTTATTATGCCTCGAAACTGTTTTTTTCTCTTTTCCATGAGCGATTCCTTTAATAATAAATTATATGAATATAAATATAACACCAGTTAAAGTCAAGAAGGCAGAGAGATTGTCGAAAAAATATTTGATTTAACATGTTTTTTTTATAAATTAACAATGTTTAAACAACAGAGAGGAGGAGTGAATGATAAAAAATATTTCCCTATTGGATAAATCGCGTACAGGACTTTTAGTCGTAGACATTCAGGATAAGATTTTAAAGGCAATGGCAAGGCCCGATGAGGTAGTTGAAAACACGATAAAATTGATAAAGGGTTTTAAGATTTTAAATTGTCCGATATTTGTAACCGAGCAGTATCCAGAAGGCCTTGGGGGTACTGTAAAAGCTATTAAAAAATTTATCGATGATATAGAAATTTATGAAAAGTCAACATTTAGTTGTTGTGGAATAGATAACCTTGTCAACAAGTTTCGCTCAAGCAAGATTGATCAGATTGTGCTTTGTGGGATAGAGGCCCATGTGTGTGTCTGGCAAACTGCCATGGATCTTATCTATGAAAATTTCAGTGTCAGTGTGGTAAGGGATGCAGTATGTTCAAGGAAAGATAGTGATATGAATACGGCAGTAGATCGTATGGCTGTTGCAGGCATAAACATTACAACAACTGAAATGGCTCTATTCGAACTTCTTGAAAGGATCGATGTTGATGAATTTAAGCCGATATTGAAACTTATAAAATAATATCTTGAAATTTTCATTGTAATTGATTATTTTCAAATTGAAATGGTCTGATATCCGACATATTTTAGGAGGCATTAAACTATGAAGAGATCAACAGTGATTGTTATATTTTCTTTTTTATTTGTAGTTCAACTCCTCGCACAGGAGAAGTATCTTTTCATCCAGCCGGCAAGAGAGAACATACGCATCAGTCCAAATGGAAAAAAGATTGGAGAGCTTTTTGGTGGTGTTAAGGTAAAGATACTGGAAAATAAGACCGATTGGGTAAAGGTACAGTTTACAGGATGGATATGGAAAAACTCTTTGACTTCAGACATAAAACAGGTAGAAGGATTTACGATTAGAGTAAGCCATATTCTTGTTTCGACCGAGGCTGAGGCAAGGCAGATATTAGAAAAACTCAAGTCAGGAGCATCGTTTGAGCAGCTTGCCAAGCAGTATTCAATTGATTCAGCAACAAAGGATAAGGGCGGTGACCTCGGTACTTTTAAGAGGGGAGAGCTGTTAAAGGAGATTGAAGATATTGTTTTTAATCTAGATGTAGGAGAGTTTGGGGGAATAGCAAAGACAAAGCTGGGATATCATATTCTTAAACGAACAGAGTAAAATCTATGACTATAAAAATTAGGAGGAAATCATGCACAAGATTTTCAACAGAGTCAAGGATATAGTACTCAAGCCAAAGGAGACCTGGAATACAATCAGTACAGAAGAGACAAGTGTTGCGAAACTGGGAAGAGAGTATCTGTTGATTCTTGCAGCAGTTCCATCTCTTGCCTCATTTTTAGGCAACTGGATAATTGGAATTCGTATTCCATTTGTTGGGTTTTATCGACTCACCTTTGGTGAATCTCTAATTAATTCGATAGTGATCTATATTCTTATAGTCGCCGAGATATGGGCGGTTGGAAAACTGATCAGTCTGCTGGCAAAGAACTTTAGTTCAAATCGGGATGATATAAGGGGGTTCAAAGTTGCTGTCTACATTTTTACTCCATACCTTGCATCAGGAGTCTTTAATCTTATCCCATATTTCAGTCCATTGATGTTGATTGCAGGCCTCTATGGTCTATATCTTCTCTATATAGGACTTCCTGTTGTAATGGAGACACCAAAAGAGAAATCTCTGCCCTATTTTGTTGTCATCCTGACTGCTATTGTTTTAATTTTTATCATTGTAAGCATGATTAGTGGGGCTATTCTCAAGGCATTTGGCCCCTCGCTTCCAAGGATATAAGGTTTCAGAGTGGTGTGATATCCACATGTTAAATGGAAAGTCGTTGAAATAATGATCGATAAGAACAATAATGACTCCAGAATCGACTATCTGGAAGCCATCCACTATTTTGATTCATCACTTCAGGACTATTTGGAGACCGATGAGCTGCTTAATGCTGCTGGTGAAGCATTATCCAATATTGTGAAGTCCCGATGTTCAATTAAAATCTATCTTATTGATAACAAGAGCGGGGATCTGATTCTGAAATCGCATAGGGGAGGAGGCCGCAAGAGTTGTGCATCAGACAACCTTATGAAGGGAGAAGGACTGGCAGGTAGTGTTGCAGAGGCGAAAAGGCCTCTTTTTTTACATAACATTACTGCACAAAGTGGAGTGGAAAGAAAATTTATCAAGAACCATAGGGTCGAGTCTTATGCAGGGATTCCGATCTTTTTCAAAAAAGAGATTCTTGGTGTGATTGACATCTACTACTCAAACTCCAAAGTGTTCACAGATCATGAAAAAGAACTACTCACAGGAATTGGCAGAAAATTTGGTGCAGCACTTCAAAGAGTCAGAAAGTATGAAAAAGCTTCACAGCAGGCACGCAGGTACATAGCAATCAGTCATGCAGTAACTGTCTCAAGGCAGCTTGGTACACTGGAAGAGGTACTTAATAATATTGCCAAGGTTCTTGTCCAATCTTTGGGATTCGATCAGTCGTGGATTGGAATTATTGATGAAGATGTAGGAGTTCTGCAGGGAAAGGTTGCATTTGGAATTGGGGCAAAGGGAAAGAGTATTTCTACCCGATTTCCAATTCACGCAGATACATCCAATCCAGCAGTATTGTCGATCATTAAACAGGAGCCGATTGTCCATCAGACGATTGATGATATTGATGACAGAGATTTCAGGAAGTGGTTGAGCGAATTGGGGGTACAGAGTTCAGGATATGTTCCTATCTTGAGCGGTAGCAAGGCTGAAGGCGTGATAGCAGTCTTTTACACTTCTGATCAGATATTTGCAGAGGAGGACATAAAGGCTCTTATGAGTGTTGCAGAACAGGCAGCAATTGCCATTGAGAATGCAAAACTCTATGACAGGGTAAGAAACTCTGAGGAGAGGTACAGAACACTATTTGAATCTGCTGGTACATGTCTTGTTATCTTGAACAGGGATCTTATTTTTCGTTTAGTAAATAACGCATTTGAAAGGCTCAGCGGATATACAAAAGAAGAACTCTCAGGGAACATGTCTTTTATTTCTTTTATTAATAAAAATGAAGAAGATATAGTTAAAAAATTAAATAATCCACCCGAGAGTTTTGAAATCGATTTCCGCAGTCGAGATGGTTTAAATAAGCAGATTCATATAACCACTACACTGATACCGGGATCATCCGACATACTGGTTTCTATGGTTGACATGACCAGACAGAAGGAGCTGGAGAAGAGATTATTTAGAAGTGAAGAATTGGCGGCAATTGGAGAATTATCGGCTGGAATAGCTCATGAGATAAGAAACCCTCTTGTAGCCATCACAACGTCGGTTAATTTATTGAAAGAAGAGAAGGGACTGTCAAAGGAGGGAGAGCAGCTTCTCGATGTTGTTAAGGAAGAGTCTGATCATCTCGCAGCTATTGTGGATGACTTTCTTCAGTTTGCAAGGCCTAAAAAACCTGTCTTTAATAAAGAGGATGTTAATACAATATTAAAAGATGTTGTAAAGAAATATAAAGAGTTGTATGAAAATAAAATAAAATGGAAAGAGGAATATGATGAGCAACTTCCTCTCATTCAGATAGATCGTCACCAGATTCATCAGGTGATAACGAATCTGTTATTAAACAGCATAGATGCAATGGAGGATGGAGGAGTTGTTACAGTAAAGACAAGGGTGGAGACGAAGGTGGGAGTTCCCCATGTAAGAATATCAATCTCTGATACAGGCATAGGTATTCCTGAAGACAAGATTGAAAAAATATTTCAACCTTTTTATTCATTAAAAGAGAAAGGAACTGGTCTGGGGTTGTCAATCTGTCATCGTATTGTGAATAATCACAATGGAGAAATATTTGTAAAGAGCAAAGAGGGCAGGGGGACAACATTTTTTATTGATCTGCCTGCGGTTAAGTGAAATAGAATTTAATGGGGTTGTCCGATGAGTGATATTCTTTTAGTAGATGATGAGAAATCTGTAAGGTTAACACTTGCTCTGTTTCTTAAGAAGAAAGGCTACAGAGTTGACGAAGCTTCAAATGGTGAAGAGGCAATGGAGATGGTGAAGGAGCACTTTTACGATCTTGTCATTACAGACCTGAAAATGAAGCCTGTGGATGGAATGGAAGTGCTTCAGAAGATTAAATCGATAAATCCAATGATAGAGGTAATTGTGATGACGGCCTATGGTACGGTGGAGAGTGGAGTGGAGGCCATGAGGCTCGGTGCATACGATTATATCCAAAAGCCATTTGAGAAGGATGAGTTTATCATTCTTGTTGAAAAGGCGTTAGAGCGCAAGAAGCTTCTGACAGAGGTTGCAATACTCAAGGACAACTTAAAGGAGAAATACAAATTTGAAAATATAATTGGCAAATCGAATGAGATGATGGAAATATTTTCAATCGTCTCAAAGATTGCAATGACAAATAGTACAGTACTTATTTCCGGTGAGAGTGGAACAGGAAAGGAACTTATAGCAAGGGCAATTCATTTGAACAGTCCAAGGAAGAATAGAGCCTTTGTAATAATAAACTGTGGGGCACTGCCTGACAATCTCCAGGAGAGTGAATTGTTTGGACATGTGAGAGGTGCTTTTACCGGGGCAATAAGAGACAAGCGAGGCCTGTTTCAGGAGGCAAATGGAGGAACACTATTTCTCGATGAAGTTGGTGAAACATCTCCTGCAACCCAGGTTAAGCTTCTCAGGTTTCTTCAGGATGGTGAGATCAGAAGGGTTGGCGAAAATGATCCGATCTATGTTGATGTTCGTCTCATAGCTGCAACAAATCAGGATCTGGAAAAAGCGATAGAGGAGGGACGTTTTAGAGAAGATCTCTACTACAGGCTCAATGTCATTCCTGTACACATGCCTCCGTTAAGAAAAAGAAAGGATGATATACCACTTCTTGTCGACCACTTTTTAAAAAAATATACAAAAGATTTGAAAAAGAATGTTACCTC
>CAZYVD010000061.1:0-17313 GCA_964651045.1 uncultured bacterium | reverse complement strand
CTGGATAGATCTATTGGAGGGAGTTCTTTCTGTCCGGAGGATTGAGCGTAGAGAAGTAAAAATGGGAAAAAGAAAAAATAAACAAAGGCATAAAAAATAAAACGCGTTTTCATGAGGTTATCCTCCATTCTTAATTTCAAGAATTTGACATCTTAAATCACTAATAGGAGGAAATAAAACTCTTTTAAATATTGTTAGTAGAATATAATAAAAAAAAGCGGGATTGTCGAGAAAAACTTATGAATATGCTGAAGAGACAGAGAATCATGCAAAAACGACTGGAGTATTTAATCAGTAAGGATTTTATACAGATCTTCATCAAGCGCAGCGCTTAAATTAGAAAGTTGACAAGAGATTGGTTCTGTTCCTTATTTCTTTCGATTTTTTTAGCCAGAATGTTTTAGTTAATTTTTAGAGAGATTCCTATTCTGCAGAAGTTTTAGATATTAGAAAAATGCCGCCTTAATTTTTAACTGGAGTTTGTGAGAAAGAAGTAAATTTGTGGCAAGAGATTATTTAAAAAATGCAAAGAGCAGGCCAGCAATTACAGTAACCTGACCAACCCAGAATATGAACATCCATTTTATAATATCTGCACGGATGTGCTCAATTTTATTGTCAAATTTGGTAATTTCTTCAGTAATTCGTTTATCCAATTTGGTAATTTCTTCAGTAATTCGTTTATCCAATTTGGTAATTTCTTCAGTAATTCGTTTGTCCAGTTTGCTGATTTCTTCAGTAATCCGATTATTGACTTTACTAATTTCTTTGCTTAATCTCTGCTCAAATTTGTTTTCAACAAATTCCAGTACATCCTCTTTTTGATCCCTCTGTGCCTGATTTAAAAGATGAATCAGGCTGTCTACGCCGTCATCTCCAAGTTTATCTTTCAGGGGTTTTTCTACTGTAACAATTGGCATAGCTTTCTCCTTAAATTCCTGAGTATTAAATTTAATGATTTAAATATAAATTGCAAGAAAATAATTATACATTCCCTCCTCGTTCCCAAACATCAGTTTGGAAACGAGAATGGAATTTTTAACAAGTTCAATTCCTCTTATAGTTACCCCGAATTAACGGATAAGCAATGTTTCCTACTCAAGCCTCATTCTATTTAGATGATAAATAATAGCTATAAATCGATCTCTTATCCGTTAAATCGGGGTTACTTTATTTTTGAGTCAATGCGTAATTAAAATTTCCCAAAATTTCTATTTTTCCATATTGACATTCTCATTAAATTATAATATCTTTTATCTCATTTGCAGGAGATAAATTTTAAGGAGGATATTCATGGAGAGTAATCTGTTCTGGTTTATTCCATTTGGTTCGATCCTCGCTTTAATTTTTGCATTTGTCTTCTTTAGACAGATGAAGAGGGAGAGCGAAGGAACAGATACAATGGCTAAAATAGCATATCATGTGCGCAAGGGTGCCATGGCCTATATAAAACAACAGTATAAAGTAGTGGCCATTGTATTTCTAATAATTACAATGACATTTGCCTTTCTTGCATATGGTCTTCATGTGCAGAATAACTGGGTATGGGGGGCATTTCTGACCGGCGGATTTTTTTCTGGACTTGCAGGTTTCTTTGGAATGAAGACTGCCACATATGCCTCTTCTCGTACTGCAAATGCAGCAAGAAAGTCTCTAAACAGCAGTCTGCGTATAGCATTTAGGAGTGGTGCAGTAATGGGTCTTGTTGTTGTTGGACTTGCACTTTTAGATATCTCTATATGGTTTATCATTTTGAACAAGTTTATTGGCAGTGCAGGAGGAGAAGGCCATAAATTAATGATAATAACAACAACAATGCTGACATTTGGGATGGGAGCATCCACTCAGGCTCTGTTTGCAAGAGTGGGGGGAGGAATATTTACAAAGGCGGCCGATGTGGGAGCAGATCTTGTAGGAAAGATAGAGGCAGGAATTCCAGAAGATGATCCAAGAAATCCGGCTGCAATAGCAGACAATGTAGGAGATAATGTTGGTGATGTAGCCGGTATGGGTGCGGATCTATATGAATCGTACTGCGGCTCCATTCTGGCAACTGCTGCACTTGGTGCTGCGGCATTTATGTCTGAGAGTGCAGTACAGTTTAAGGCAGTAATTGCTCCAATGTTGATTGCCGCTGTTGGCACGATTCTATCGATCATTGGAATTTATGCAGTTCGTACAAGTGAGAAGGCTGATCAGAAGCAGCTTATGGGATCACTGAACAGAGGAGTTACTCTCAGTTCAGTGTTGATAGTTGTCTTTTCTCTTTTAATATTAAAACTGCTGAACATACCAAACGCATTGGGCATTTGGGGATCGATTATCACAGGACTATTTGTAGGGATTGGCATAGGCAAAGTAACCGAGTACTATACCTCACATTCTTTTAAACCAACTCGGGCCATAGCAGAGAGTGCCAAGACAGGTCCTGCAACCGTGATTATTTCTGGATTGGGTACAGGCATGCTTTCTACAACTTTTCCTGTTCTCTTTGTAGTAATAGGTACAATACTCTCTTTTCTTTTTTCGGCAGGATTCGATTTTTCCAATATGAGATTGGGTCTCTATGGCATAGGAATAGCAGCAGTTGGCATGCTCTCCACCCTTGGTATAACTCTGGCTACCGATGCATATGGACCAATAGCAGATAATGCCGGAGGAAATGCAGAGATGAGCGGCCTGCCGCCAGAAATAAGAAGGCGTACAGATGCATTGGATGCACTTGGAAACACGACTGCTGCCACAGGCAAGGGATTCGCTATTGGATCTGCTGCATTAACAGCACTCGCACTTCTTTCTTCTTATATAGAAGAGATTAAGATAGGAATGTTGAGAATTGGAGAGAATGTATTAAGTTTTGGAAATGGAGAGTTTGTCAAGACTGCCTCTGCAACTCTGATGGACTTCATGAGATACTATGAGATTAATCTTATGAATCCAAAAGTTATCGTTGGAGTGTTTATTGGATCGATGATGGCATTCATGTTCTGTGGTCTTACGATGAATGCAGTTGGAAGGGCAGCATCGAAGATGGTCGATGAGGTGAGAAGACAATTTAAAGAAATCAAGGGAATTCTGGATGGGAGTGTAGAGCCCGATTATGAGAGGTGTGTGGAGATTTCTACAAAAGGTGCCCAGCGTGAAATGCTCCTGCCTTCTCTTCTGGCTATTATAGTACCGATAATAATCGGTGTTGTATTTGGCGTGCCTGGAGTCATGGGCTTGCTTATTGGTTCCCTGTCGTCGGGGTTTGTACTTGCAATTTTCATGGCAAATACAGGTGGTGCATGGGACAATGCCAAAAAATTTATTGAAGAGGGCAATCTGGGAGGAAAGGGATCGGATGCCCACAAGGCAAGTGTAATTGGCGATACTGTTGGTGATCCATTCAAAGATACCTCAGGACCCAGTCTGAACATCCTTATCAAGTTAATGAGCATGGTCTCAATAGTCATGGCAGGTTTTATTGTTGCGTTCCATTTATTATGATTTACAGGGTATCCCCCGAACTAAAAAGAGTTGAAATCAGGTGTGATACCGATGCCATCACTACCAAGCTATGGCATCGGTATCCAACCTCTTAGCTGAAACTTGAAAAATAGAGGCCACTTCATTTATAACGATTTATTGTGGTTTTTTGGTTTGAAATATTGTATATTTAATCATTAATTATAAAAATCTCACCGGAGTATTAAGATGAAATTTACACGATTTCTAAATACCGAGTGTATTGAGATAGGTGTGAAAGCAGAGAATAAGGCCACTGTTTTAAAGGCAATAGCAAAGACTGCAAAAAGAAGCAAGATAGTAGAGAAGCTTGATGAGGAAGAAATTTTTGATGGATTTATGGAGAGAGAAAAACTGGGCTCTACAGCCATTGGCCATCGGATAGCAATTCCCCACTATACATCTGATAAGATATCGGATTTTGTAATTGGGATAATCACTATTCCAGATGGGGTAGATTTTGAATCTTATGATGGTGAGAAAACATACCTCTTTTTTTATATAATTGCTCC
Source organism: uncultured bacterium (assembly GCA_964651045.1). Lineage (GTDB taxonomy): Bacteria > Zhuqueibacterota > QNDG01 > QNDG01 > DSAB01 > CAZYVD01. The sequence continues at coordinate 13,294 of CAZYVD010000061.1, read as the reverse complement.
TCAGGCCAAGAGAAATGAACATCTGGGAATTTTAAGCAGTGTATCCAGGTTTCTCAGGTCTGAGGAGAATGTGGATGAGATTTTATCATGTAAAACACCATCTGAGATTCAGAAGATCATCTCAACCCATGCTCAGGTAAAAAAGAGTATTGAGAAAACCGATTCTTATAACCTGTTGACTATAGTTGTTCAGATAGAAGATAAGTTTGAGGATCTCATAAATATATTTACAGAAACTGATGGTTGTTCTATTTCGGTTATTGAAGCCAACAATGCCGACAAATATCTCTACTCCATGCCTCTTTTTGCAACTTTATGGAAGGGCGAAAGAAAAGATTTTAATAGAATCATTCTTGGTGTTGTAAAAAGGACACAGACAAACGAACTGTTACAAAAGATAAACAGTGTAATAGACGAATTAAAAAACAGACCTGGAATAATAGTATTTGTTCAGGACATATTTTATTCTAATGGTCATCTGGAACTTTAACAGATTTGTATGATGGAACAGCTCATTAATCCTCTGCCGACTCTGTTTATTGTGGGAATAATCATAATTGTCGGCTTCTATTTTGGTCGAGACATTAGATATCTTCGGTTGCCGTCGATCATTGGATTTATCATTCTTGGCGCCCTTTTAGGCCCCTCTGTCTTAAATTTGCTGGATCATTCTACTCAGGAAGAGCTGTCATTTATAACTGAGATAGCTTTAAGTTTTGTCGCATTGAGCATAGGTCTGGAACTTCGGTTCTCATCTATTAAAAACCTTGGACGCGGTATAGTTTACATTATACTATTTGAATCATTTGCAGCATTTTTGCTTGTACTGATTGGAATCTATCTTTTGACCGGCAATATCGCATTAGCAATTTTGTTTGGATCTGTAGCACCTGCGAGTGCACCAGCAGGAACAGTGGCAGTCATACAGGAGTACAGAGCAAAGGGAAGTCTTACAAAGGCTCTATATGCTGTGGTCGGATTTGACGATGGACTCGCAATAATAATATTTGGCTTCAGTGCAGCATTCGCAAGGATTTTATTAACAGGTGAGGCGTCAAATAACATCTGGATGAAAATGTTTGTTCCATTAGTTGAGATTTTTTTCAGCATTGCCATCGGTATAATTCTTGCCATGGTGCTTTCTTTATTCTTAAAAAGAGCACACTATATTGGTGATATAGTGATTCTTGTGTTTGGATTTATATTCATATCGAGTGGAATCTGTAAGATATTTCATTTTTCTTTTATTTTAATGAATCTGGTGGTTGGAATGGTTTTGGTAAATACTCAGCCTAATTCTTTAATAAAGAGGATACATGAAAGGCTTCAGATATTTTTACCCTTTCTCTTCATTCTATTTTTTACACTTGCAGGATCAAATTTGCATTTCCGCACATTACCGTCTCTTGGTTTAATAGGAATCGTATACATAATAATGCGTTCTATGGGAAAGTTTGGGGGTTCGATGTTGGGGGCTCTGTTTGGGCATGTTGATGAGAAGATAAAAAAGTATATTGGGCTTGGAATTCTATCGCAGGCAGGGGTTGCCATTGGACTGTCGGTTATCATAAAGGATGAATTTCAGGGATTGGGCAAGGTTGTCGAGGTCGTGAACGGACAGGCAATACATAGTGGTGATAGGATTGGTACAATCATAATCACAACTATTATGGCAACATGTGTATTTTTTGAAATAATAGGCCCCATACTGACAAAGATCGCCCTGCAGAAGGCAGGCGAGATAAACTTAGAGAAATAAATTTCAGGAGATAAAATGGTAAAGATAGAGGCTTCAATTTTATCTGCGGATCTTACCCGTCTGGGAGATCAGGTGAAGGCCGTTGAGGAGGGGGGAGCCGATGGGATTCAAATAGACATAATGGATGGAAGATTTGTACCAAACATAACATTTGGAGCGAATATAGTGAGGGCCATACGGGACCTGGTCAAGTTCACGCTCGATGTACATCTGATGATATTTGAACCAGAACGTCATTTGAGTGCTTTTGCAGATGCTGGAGCAGACAGGATAATAGTTCACCAGGAGGCCTGCGGCCATCTTCACCGCATTCTCAATCAGATTCGCAGCCTTAATGTGGAGGCTGGTGTGTCGATAAATCCTGGAACTTCACTAAATGTTCTTGAGGAAGTCTTTGACTCGGTTGATATAATACAGATTATGACGGTAGATCCAGGATGGGGGGGACAGGTCTTTTTAAGAGGACAGCTCGATAAAATCAAAAGGCTCAAGGAGATGCTCAATAAAAAAGGAATCGAAAAGCCGATTGCCGTAGATGGCGGTATCGATACTGAGACTGCACCACTTGTAGTAGAGGCAGGAGCAAGTGTGCTAATTGCAGGATCGAACATCTTCAACAAGAAGTCAACACCTGCAGAGAACATAGCCGCACTAAGGAACAGTTGTAAGAGTCTGTAGTTGGAGATCGGTTTGGAAAGAGGTTCAGCACTAATAACAGGTGGTGCAGGGAGATTGGGGAGAGAGATTGCCCTCTCTCTTGCAGATATGGGGTTTGATATTTTACTTCATTTTCAATCATCTAAAAAAGATGCAGATGAACTCAGAATTATTATTGAGAATAGGGGCAGGAGGTGCTGGATCATCAAATGCGATTTTTCCGATATTGATCAGCTCAAGAAGATGGCTGGTGAGGTCTTTAATATCCATCCCGAATGTAATCTACTGATAAATAATGCTTCACTCTTTGAAAGGGCATCCATGATGGAGACCGATTTAGCGCTCTTGGATGTCCATTTTAATGTAAATTTTCGAGCACCATTTCTATTGTCGATTGAATTTGCAAAGAGATGCAAACAGGGTCAGATTATAAATATTTTAGATACTGCGATCAAAAGACCGCTGACAAAATATTTTGCGTATACAATTTCAAAGAAGGCGCTATATGAATTCACAAAGATTGCAGCAGTTGAGCTTGGTCCAGATATTCGTGTAAACGGAATATGTCCAGGATTGATAATCGAATCGGATGGGGAGGATTTCGAAAAATTGAGCAGAAGAGTTCCTCTTAAAAGAAGTGGAACAATTGGGAATGTAATATCAGCAATAAGGTTTCTTATTGAGAATGATTTCATAACTGGTGAGTCAATTTTTATCGATGGAGGAGGTCATTTGAAGTAAGTGTGCATTTATATAGGGACTTTTTAAATAGATATTTTTAGGTGGTAACATTAGGATTTTTCTGGTATACAAATAGTGTGCCACTTTTTTTTTAGACTTGACAATGTCTAAGGGAAAATGTATATTTATCAAGAAGTTTTAGAGATTTTTTTATTTTATGGAGAGAAGGAAGAGCGCCTTATCATGAAGAAATACAGGGTGATAGGTATTATTCCTGCTAGGTTTGGATCAACAAGACTTTCAGGTAAGCCGATAGCCGATATAGCCGGAAAACCAATGGTACAGTGGGTTGTTGAAAACGCATGTAATGCAGAATCTTTATCTGAAGTAATAGTTGCAACCGATGATGTGCGGATTTATGATTCTGTAAAATCGTTTGGTGGAAATGTAGTCATGACTCCGACTGAAATCTCATCAGGAACCGATCGAGTTGCCTATGCAGCCAGGAATGTGGATGCAGATATAATTGTAAATATTCAGTGTGATGAACCATTCATCAGGCCCGATGAGATAGACTCTGTTGCAAGAATCTTAATAGAAGATTCAGAAGCAAAAATGGGAACCCTTGTAAAGAGGATGACAGATAATTCAGAGCTTAATAATAAAAACATTGTTAAGGTAGTAATGGACAGGGCAGGAAACTGCCTATATTTTTCTCGCAGCCCGATTCCCTTTTTCCGTGACATGGACTCTGATGACTGGATAAAAGAGTTTAAATATTATAAGCACATAGGCATTTACAGTTTTAGAAAAGATTTCTTGATGGAGTATTCTGAGTGGGAAGTGACACCGCTTGAGAGTACTGAAAGACTCGAACAGCTTCGTGTGCTTGAAAATGGTTACCGGATAAAGGCAGCAGAGACACAGTATGAGCATATATGTGTCGATTCTCCACAGGATCTGGAGAGGGCGCGGAGTCTGGCCGAGAGATTTAAAAATTAGGAAGGCGGTCTATTTTGAAGAAAAATAGTACTAAGTATATATTCATCACAGGGGGTGTTGTGTCGAGTCTGGGAAAGGGGATTGCCTCTGCATCTATTGGTCTGCTTTTAAAGTCGCTGGGACTAAGAGTAACGATTCTGAAACTCGATCCATATATTAATGTTGATCCCGGAACATTGAGTCCATATCAACATGGGGAAGTATTTGTCACAGAGGATGGTGCAGAAACTGATCTTGATCTTGGTCATTATGAACGGTTTCTCGATATTAATCTCAGCAAGAAGAACAATTCAACTACTGGCCAGATTTACGGCACAGTGATCGAGAAGGAGAGGCAGGGTGCATATCTTGGAAACACAGTACAGGTGGTTCCCCACATCACAGACGAGATAAAACGAAGAATTTATGATGTTGCCGATGATGGTGAGGAGTATGACATCATCCTTGTTGAAATTGGTGGGACGGTTGGAGACATCGAAGGACTTCCATTTTTAGAGGCAATCAGACAGATAAGACTCGAGGAGGGGCCAAACAGCTGTCTCAACATCCATCTAACACTGCTGCCATATATTGAGGTAAGCGGTGAGGTAAAGACAAAACCCACACAACACAGTGTGCAGAGATTGAGAGAGATTGGTATCCAGCCGGATATCCTTCTGTGTCGTACAGTGAAACCACTAACTGAGGAGATAAGACGAAAAATAGGATTGTTCTGCAATGTAGCACCTGAGTGTGTTATAGAGGCCAGGGATGTAAGGTCGATTTATCAGGTGCCAATTATGCTACAGGCCCAAGATATAACAGGTTTGATAGTTAAATTGTTGAGGCTGCCTTCTCTCAAATTAAAGATGGATGAGTGGAATGAGTTTGTGGAAAGGATACTGTCCCCCAAATATAGTGTTAGAGTGGGAATCGCCGGTAAATATGTAGAACTTCACGATGCATATAAGAGTATAATTGAATCTTTTGTTCATGCAGGGGTTGAAAATAATGCAAGAGTAGAACTTGTATGGCTCGATTCTGAGGAGATCGAAAAAAATGGTGTCGATTCATATCTGAAAGATATCTCGGGTCTGCTGATTCCCGGGGGGTTTGGAGAGAGAGGAATTGAGGGAAAGATTGAAGCTGTAAAGTATGCAAGGGAAAATGATATGCCATTTTTTGGAATATGCCTGGGCATGCAGTGTGCTGTAATAGAATTTGCAAGATCTGTTTGTGGAATTGTAGATGCAAACAGCAGTGAGTTTTGTAAGAACACAAAAAATCCTGTGATCGATTTTTTACCAGATCAGGTAAAGATCAAGAGAAAAGGTGGAACCATGCGTCTCGGTTCATATCCATGTGTATTGAAGAAAGGGACGCTGGCACACTCAATATATGGTAAAGATTTAATAAACGAACGCCATAGACACAGATATGAGTTAAACAACAAATACAGGAAGATACTCAGTGATCACGGAATGGTCTTTAGCGGTCTATCTCCTGATGAAAATCTTGTTGAGATCATTGAACTGCCGGAGAAGAGATGGTTTGTTGCAGGTCAGTTTCATCCAGAATTTAAATCGAGGGCATTAAAGCCCCATCCGCTATTCAGATCGTTTGTTAAGGCATCACTTGAGTATAAGGATCAAAAGAAAAAGTAGAGGAATAGAAGAGATATTGATGAAAGAGATAAGAGTTGGAGATGTTTTAATAGGAGGGAAAAGGCCGCTTGTATTGATAGCCGGTCCCTGTGTGATAGAGTCGGAGGATCTCGTACTCGGTGTGGCTGAGAATGTAAAAAAAATAGCAGATGGATTGGATATGGGCTATATCTTCAAGTCTTCATATTTGAAGGATAATCGCTCTTCATCTAAAAGCTATCAGGGCCCTGGTCTTGATAAGGGACTTAAGATATTACAGAAGGTAAAGAAAGAGATAGGAGTTCCTGTTCTCTCAGATGTTCACGACCAGCACGATGTGGATGCTGCTGCAGAGGTTTTAGATGTCATTCAGATACCCGCCTATCTTTCAATGCAGACAACTTTAACGCTTGCAGTAGCAAGGAGCGGAAGGGTAATAAATGTAAAGAAGGGGCAGTTCCTCGATCCCAGGGATGTAAAAAACATAATCAATAAGATAGAGGGAGAGGGTAATAGTAAAATTCTTCTTACAGAAAGGGGAAGTTGTTTTGGATATCACAATCTTGTTGTTGATATGAGATCTTTTAAGATAATGCGTGATATGGGATATCCAGTAATTTTTGATCCTACTCATTCCATAAGAGTATATGGAATATCAAGTTCAGATCCGCGTGGCGGTGCGCCTGAGTTTGTACCTTCACTCTCGAGGGCAGGGGTTGCTGCAGGTATAGATGGTATCTTTATAGAAACCCATCCCGACTGTTCCAGTGCTCTTTGTGATGCGGCGAGCATGTGGCCGCTGGATATTCTTGAGTCGCTTCTCATACAACTGAAAAGAATAGATGATATTGTCAGAGAGCAGAATGAGATCATCTTAAAAAGATGATAGTTGAATTGTTGATCAAGCAACACTAAAAATATTTTTGGAGGAGAGATGAAATTTTTTGTAGATACTGCAGAGGTTGAAGAGGTAAAGATTGCCAAAGAGCTCGGAGTTGCAGATGGTATTACGACAAATCCAACCTTGATAAGAAAATCGGGTGGTAATTTTAAAGATAGAATAGTTGAGCTGGCAAGTCTAATAGAGGGGCCGGTAAATGCAGAGGTGGTTAGTGAGGATGTAGAAGGAATAGTAAAGGAAGGAAGAGAGATGGCCTCATGGGCACCAAATGTAGTGATTAAGATTCCGATAACAGAGGAGGGATTGAAGGCGGTCAAGATTTTAGAGTCAGAGGGAATCTCAACTACAGTTACGCTGATTTTTTCTCCAGCACAGGCAATAATGGCTGCCAAGGCAGGAGCTTCATACATATGCCCGTTTGTTGGTAGACTGGACGACATTTCGAGTCCTGGCATGGATCTGGTCGATCAGATTGTTGAGATATATACAAATTATCCGGATCTGGATACAGAGGTAATAGTTGCAAGTGTTCGAACTCCCAATCATGTGATAGAGTCAGCATTGATTGGTGCTGACGGAGTAACGGTTCCTTTTTCAGTAATCAAAAAGCTATTCAACCATCCTTTAACAAAGATTGGTATTGAACGGTTTCTCAAAGATTGGGAGAAGACAAAATGATCCGATTCAGAGGAGGCAGCATAGTTGAGTATTGAGAAAGGAAGAGAGGTAGTTCGCATAGAGGCCGAGGCTGTTAAAGCCCTTGAGGATCGAATCGACGAGAATTTTAAAGTTGCTGTGGAGATCCTTCTCAACTGTAAGGGACGTGTGATAATTACCGGAATGGGTAAATCTGGAATTATAGCAAAAAAGATTGCATCAACAATGACGAGCACAGGTACGGCTGCCTTCTTTATGCATCCTGCTGAAGGGGTTCATGGAGATTTAGGTGCAGTGCTCAAGGATGATGTGGTTATTTGCATATCAAAGAGTGGCAATACAGAGGAGATCCTTAAGTTGTTGCCTGTGTTCTGCAGAAGAAAAATACCAGTAATTGCAATGACAGGCAACAAAGAGTCGGAGCTGGCAAAAAGCAGCACGGTTGTTCTTGATGTAAGCGTCAAAGAGGAGGCATGTCCTTATGACCTAATACCAACTGCGAGTACAACCGCAACTCTTGTAATGGGAGATGCTCTTGCTGTTGCGCTTCTTCAGCAGAGGGGCTTCAGCATTGATGATTTTGCCCAGTTTCATCCAGGAGGGAATATTGGCAAAAGGCTTCTTTTAAGAATAGATGATATAATGCGTACTGGTGATGATATTGCAAAAGTAAATGAGAATGCTCCACTGCCAAAGACGATCATAGAGATTACATCCAAGAGGTTGGGGGCAACCTGTATAATGGATGATGAGGACAATCTTGTTGGGATAATTACAGATGGTGATCTGAGACGTCTGATAGAGCAGAGACATGATCTATGGAAGCTCAGGGCAAAGGATGTAATGACGAGAAATCCAAAATGTGTAGCATCTGGAGTTCTTGCAGTAGAGGCATTGAATTTGATGGAAAAGTACAGTATAAATGTCTTAATAATCGTTGATAAGAAGAACTATCCGATTGGTATGGTTCACATTCACGATTTGTTAAAGGCAGGTATTGCATGAGGAGCCGTTAAGATGGTGCGCTGCTATTTTTCTCGTTTTATTGCTGTGGCATTCATATGGTTGATCGTTTTTTCCTGCAATAACCGGGAGGATACAAAAGATTTGCCATCTAATGAATTGGGTGTGATGCCTACACAGGAGATGTGGAGGTCGGAGATAATAATCTCAAAATCAGGCAGAAAACAGGCGGTTATTAAATATGGGCACATGGTCAGAATGGAGGAAAGGAACAGGGCGATTTGCTATTTTGACAGCGGAGTTGAGGCCGATTTTTATGATGAGGATGGGAACCATGCTTCCCATTTGACATCAGAAAGAGGTGAATATCATGAGGATACCGATGATGTTTTCGGCATAGGTAATGTGGTTGTTGTTTCAGATACAGGCACATTGAAAACAGAAAGACTCCAGTGGAAGAACAGCATAGAAAAGATTGTTTCTGATACACTTGTGGAGATGGTTACAAGTGAGGGTGATACCATAATCGGTATTGGTTTTCAGTCCGATCCAGATTTGAGCAATCTTGTGATATATAAGCCAACAGGAATGAGCAGTAAGGCTGTAGACCTTAAGAAAATAGAGGATGAGTTTTCAAGACAAGAGGAATCGGATAGCGTTTCAAAAAAGGATACAATTAAAATTAAAAAGAGATGAGAGCAGGACAGGTAATAACATTTATTTTGATTGGAATATCTATGTTGATCCCACTGTTTTCCGCAGCTCATTTGCAGCAGGCGGAAAGGGAGCGAATAAGACTCGTGCATGCGGATAGCCTGAAGTCTGTTTCTTATGAAGATCAGGTGGTTCAGGAGGTATGGGGTAATGTATATCTCAGACAGGGTGAGGCATATCTCAGGTGTGATCTGGCACGGTGGTGGAAACAGAGCGACAGGGTAATAATGTTAGGTAATGTTAAGATATATGATGGAAAACATACATTAAGGGGCGATAGTGTAGAATATGATGGAAAGACTCACAGAGAGATTGCCAGCGGTAATGTTTTTTTTCAAACGAAAAAAAGGACAATCAATACAAAGAGGCTGACCTATTTGAGAGATGAAGAAAAGGTTTTTGCTGATGGGGATGTTGTAATAACAGATTTTGTCGAACATGCTGTTCTTAAGGGAGAGAAGGCATTATATGACAGGTCGAGTGACTATGGATGGATTGAAGGAAATCCAGAACTAGTAAAGATTGATACAACTTCTGATCAGAGGATGATTGTAAGGGGCATGAGGATCGAGGCGTGGGGAAAGGAGCAGAGGATAGTAATCTCAGACAGTGTAAAGATAACAAAGGGAGATCTGGACGCAGAAAGCCAGACTGCAGTCTACTTCTCTGAAAATGATAGTCTGATACTGGCTGACAAGCCTGTTGTTGTTCAGCAGGCCTACAGGATGAGGGGAGATACGATATTTGTCAATTTTATGAATCTTAATTTTAATAGAGGACTCATTAAGGGAGAGGCGGATATTTCATGGGAAGAGGACTCTACATTTGTAAATAAATTGAATGGTAAAATGATCACAATTGTTGCCCATCAGGATACAATACAGAGGTTAATAGTAGAGGGTCAAGCGAGCAGTATCTACCATGTTTTTGATGAGGAACAAATATATCAGGGAGTAAATTCTGTTAAGGGAGATCGAATAGTTCTCACCTTTAACAAGGATAGAAGTGTTGAGAATGTAGACGTTCTTAGCACTCCTGGGCTTAGTTCTGGAGTATATACACCAAAAGGCCAAGAGGAAAAGGAAAAAGAGGGTGAAGGAGAAGCAAAGAATAAGGGCAGGTAAATCTCGGGATGTCCTGAAGACAAGAAATCTTGTCAAGATATACAGAGGAAGAAGGGTTGTAAATAATGTCTCTATAGAGGTAAAACTCGGGGAGACTGTAGGCCTGCTTGGGCCGAATGGTGCAGGAAAGACTACAACATTTTACATGATTACAGGAATGATAAAGCCAAATGAGGGTGAAATATTTTATAACGATATAAATATGACAAAACTTCCCATGTATAAGAGGGCTCGCATGGGAATTGGATATTTAAGCCAGGAACCATCAGTGTTTCGTAAGTTAACGGTCGAAGAAAATATCCTTGCAATACTGGAGACTTTGGAGATCAGTAAGGCGGAAAGAAAGAGGAGATTGGAAAAGCTGTTGAGTGAGCTGTCGATCGAACATCTTGCAAAACAAAAGGCATTTACCCTCTCGGGTGGAGAGAGAAGGCGTTTAGAGATAACAAGGGCCATGGTGACAAATCCAAAGTTCATTCTGCTCGATGAGCCTTTTGCTGGAATAGATCCGATTGCAGTAGAGGATATACAAAATATTGTTATGCATCTAAAGGATAGGGGCATAGGAGTCCTGATCACAGATCATAATGTACATGAGACTCTATCGATCACAGACAGATCATATCTGCTCTATGAAGGAAGGATTTTAAAAACAGGTACATCTGAATTTTTAGCAAATGATAAAGAGGCAAGAAAAATTTATCTCGGGAAACAGTTTCGATTGAATCGTTATACAGAAGTGAGGGATTAGAGATATGGTTCAGATTGCACAAAGACTTCTACTTCAACAGAAACAGAGTCCACAGCAAGTACTTCTATCGACGCTTCTCCAGCTTCCGGTTCTGAGACTAGAACAGAGAATCAAGCAGGAACTCGAATTAAACCCTCTCCTGGAAATCGATACTGAACAGGAGATAGAGTTGCAAGAGATAGAAGAGGATGAGGAAGAGGATGATGAGGAAGAAAAAGAGGTTGGTGAAGAGACAGAGGTTGACTGGGAAGCAATTCTCAATGATGAAGACAATTTTGAGATAAAACAGCCAAGAGCAGTCTATGAGGAGGAGAAAGAGAGACCTGAACCTGCACCAGTCACTCTGATGGATCACCTGATGGAACAGCTTTATCTTGCTCCGCTGACAGAAGATGAAAAGTCGATAGGAGAGTATATTCTATGGTGCATAGATGATGACGGATATTTATCGTGTAGTGTGGATGATATTGCCGAGGATTTGAACAAGAGCAGCGAGCAGGTAGAGAAGGTACTTTCCGTGATACAGAGATTCGATCCTGTTGGAATTGGTGCAAGAAATCTTAGAGAATGTCTACTTATACAATTGATGGAAAAAGAGCCCAGAGATGAGATGGCCATCAGGATGATCAACGAATGTTTTGATGATTTTAAAAATAAAAGATATGAAAAAATAGCAAGAAAGCTGGGAATAACTCTTGATGTGGTAAAGAGAATCATGGAGGTGGTTTCTCGGCTTAATCCAAAACCTGGAGAACGGTATATACCGGAAGGTGAAAATTACATAATACCGGATATCATAATCAAGAGAGTAGATTCGAAGTTTGAAATACAGTTAAACGACTGGAACATACCAAACCTTAGAATAAGCGAGAAATATAAGAGACTGTTGAAGGACAAGGAAAAGGTTAATAAAGAGACACGGGATTATATAAGGCAGAGGTTGGAATCTGCAAGATGGCTGATAAACTCCATTCAACAGAGAAAGTCTACAATAATGCGTGTTATGGAAGCAATACTCAACAGACAGATCGAATTTTTTGAAAAGGGTAAAGAGTATCTAAAACCAATGATATTGAAGGATATAGCAGATGATGTGGGTCTCGACATTTCGACAGTAAGCCGTGTTACAAGCAACAAATATGTTCAGACAGAGTTTGGAGTATTTGAATTAAAATATTTTTTCAGCGAAAAGCTCGAAAGATCTGATGGCCAGGAGGTATCTAACAAGTTAATAAAGAGTCGGATCAAAGAGATAATAGAGAGCGAGGATCCACACAAGCCCTATAATGATCAGACGATTTCTGAAATGTTAAAGAAAGAGGGTTTTATAGTAGCAAGGAGAACAGTAGCTAAATACAGAGAAAGCATGATGATACCGGTTGCTCGGCTCAGAAGAAAGATATAATTTTGGAGGAGTCATGACACCTTTTAAGCGCACTATCAACATTGGTGGGGAGAGAATAAAGATACCTGCAGGTTTCGGAGGAAGAAGTATTATAATCTTTTTCTTTATTTTATTTATTTTCATTTTACTGTCAACTTCAATATACAAGATCGATACAGAACAGATAGGAGTTGTGCTGCGCTTCGGAAAGTTTGTTCGAACAACCAATCCAGGACTTCATACTAAGATTCCGCTTAATATAGAAAGAGTAATGAAGATTCCTGTTCAGAGACAGCTCAAAATGGAATTTGGTTTTCGGACCGCATCACCAGGAATAAGGACTCAATATCAAGTTACCGAACAATCAAAGAAAGAATCAGAAATGCTGACTGGCGATTTGAATGTTGCGATTGTTGAATGGATTGTACAGTATAAAATAAATGATCCATATAAATATCTTTTTAAGGTGAGGGATGTAAATACCACTTTTCGTTCTATGAACGAAGCCATTGTGAGAAAGATCGTAGGTGATCATTCGGTAGATGAGGTAGTGACAATAGGAAGAGAGCAGATTGCTCTGAAGGCAAAAGAGGAGCTGCAGAAGTTGTGTGATGATTATGAAATAGGAATAGAGGTCGATCAGCTCATATTTCAGAATGTCACACCTCCAGATCCTGTGAAGCCTTCGTTTAATGAGGTCAACGAGGCACTTCAGGAGAAAGAGAAAAAGATAAATGATGCATGGGCAGAATATAATGAAGCGATCCCAAGAGCAGAAGGGGAGGCAAAACAGATGATTCAGGCTGCGGAAGGTTATGCGATGGAGAGGGTGAACAGGGCAAAGGGTGATGTAAAGAGATTCATGGCCATCTATAATGAATATAAACGTGCACCGCTTGTTACAAGAAAGAGGCTGTATCTTGAGGCAATGAATGATATCTTGGGTGGGATTAAAAAGAAGATAATAATGGATGAGAAGAATACAAACATTCTGCCTCTTCTCAATCTTGACAGGGAGGTGAAGAAATGAGTGCGCCGAGCAAAGCTTACCTTATCCAGTTGGTGACCCACGAGGGTGG
>CAZYVD010000060.1:0-17315 GCA_964651045.1 uncultured bacterium | reverse complement strand
TCAACCAACTTAAGTTAAGACCTTTTTATTCAAATTTCAACTGAAGCGGAACAAAATCTCTATATATATATCAATAATTCAGAACAATTTCTCTCCTCGTTCGCAAACTCCAGTTTTGAAACGCTGCTCTGAAAAGAAACTCTGTTTCGATATATCAATTAACCAAACTTTTATTCACCTTTTTGGGATTGCGGCAGCATGCTGCCGCTTTTGAAAAGCAGTTCCGAAACGCCTCCGTCCAAAAGTAATGCTCAATCAAAACAGAGTTTTTAACAAATATGGGTTCCCAAACATGAGTTTGGGAACCAAATGGAGATTGAAAAAATCGAATAGTGAAAAGGTCATCCTATTCACTATTCACTATTCACTATTCACTATTCACTATTCACTTTTTATCTTTTCTTTTCGAATTTATATTTTCTTCGTATCCAGAGATTTATCTTCTTACCATGTCTCTCTGCAGGAACATAGATACTCTTTAATGCAGCATTTACAGCAGCCCTTTCCAGATTTTTATTCTTCGACGTGTTTTTCAGCACCCTCACGCTGTCCACCCTTCCTTCTTTATTGATCCTAATCCACAACTCAATGACCCCCTCTATTCCCCTCTTCTTCTCTCTTCTTGGATATTCTGGAATAACCTCTCTTATTGGCCTCGGTGCGTCTCCTATCGATCCTGAGCCAAAACCTCCAGATCCACCCTTACCCTCATCATATTCGATCGATGAACTCATATCAAACAGAGTCTCATCTATTGTCTCATCTTCGGGTATATATTCATCTTCTGAAGGAATAGGAACCTGTGGAAGTCTCGGAGCCTGAGATATAGCCTTCTTCCTCGAAGTCTGTGGCATTGGATCCACATATATCATATTGCCAAAACCAAAACTATATTCTGAAATATCCTTTTCAGGAATCTTTTTAGAAAATTCAAATACCAAAATTACAAGAATAAGTGATATTATCAGTCCCTTTTCAAACCGCAGCCTGTAGGATGATCTCTCATCTTCTCTGAACGATCTATTCGATCGAGAATTAATCATAAAACAACCTTTTAAGATTTCTTGATCCTGAAGATCTCTTTTCTTGTTCTGCTCTGCCCAGAAACCAGATCTTTAACTTTCACAAAAAGTTCGTACTCTCCAGGTCCAAGCCTGCTTATGTCTATTCCAAAAAACTCAGAACTCCTCTCTCCTCTCCCAACCCGATCATAGAACATACTGATCCGATCCCTTCTAATAACCCTATCTCTCTTCCGCTTTATCTCTGTAACTCCATACTCAACCTCATATCGATACAAACCACTTCTATCTGACATCAAATGATATATCTCTACATAAAACTCAAAACCATCTTTCCTGGTAAACTCATCAGATGGCAGCACTGGAAAAGGATATTCTCCTGCCTCTAAACCGCCACCCAAATTAAAACCTATTACTAAATCGCTCAGCTCAAGATTATCTGGACTCGAATCAAGAGGTGAGGAAATCTCAAACGACCTTCTCCCAAGTGAAAGAACACGCTCTATTGAATCTTTTGCTTCAACCGCTATTGTAGCATTACAAAACTTTTGGTCATGAGTAATAGTAAAAAATGATAATATCTCATCTTTACCACTACGATTCTTAACAAAACGATTTAGTTCAGACAGATCCTCATCTCTCGTGATAAGTGTTGTTGTAACGTTGTAATCTGAAATCTCATCTACCAGACCAGAACGCAACAAATGACATCCACTCATGTCAATAACACAATGTGCTATGATCGACACTACCGGCCGATTACTCCCATCAAGAAGCCTGACCGACTGAGCTGAGATGGCTACACTCCCAAAATTTGTCTCAAAACCCGATTTCTCAGGCTCCGCATACTTCCGCACGGGATTGAACTTATCATTTAAATCGTGGGTCTTCTCAATGCTGTGGAGCACATTAATAAAACCAGATTCTGTAAAAGCATAGGCTACACCTCCCCTTCTTATCCTGTCTTCCATTGAATTCCATACACTCGTTATATGTCTGAATCTAGTATAGAAAAAATCGTCAAATGTACTGAGCTCAGCATAATAAAGAAGCTGATAAACAATATAATCTCGTGGCATATTTTTTAAATCAGTAGGAGTAAATATCCTTCTTTCCTTAGGATATACATCCTCTACACCGCTCACAAGCCCAAACCTTCCAACCCCATCCCTTCTTGAAAAAAGGAAAATACATGGTTTACGTGTATCCAGGTTATCATATGCCCATACCTCATAATCGGGTTTGGGATCAAATACCTTAACCAGAGTGACTATCTTGTTTTTTGTCAGGTCTGGGCTTAAAGTCATATTACCAGAAGAGAATGGCGATCTTCCATAACTCCTTGTTCCCCCTTGTAATCCTGCCAGTATTACAGGAGCCCAGATATTTAATTCAGAATTAGCTATCGATGAAGTCCCAAATCTTCCAGACATCTTCCTGTCAGGCTCTCCATACTTTACATAGATCGTACCACGATCGTCACAACCATAAGCACCCGAACGATTCTTCGTAAAATGACGCCTCGCATAAGCAATCCTCCGCCAGTGCTCTATCAATCGCTCATTAACTTCTGTTGTGGGACGTGGATCACGCTCAAGCCAGTACTTTCGAATCAATCGCCACATCCCACTATCCTTCCTCTTGATTAAACCCTTCCACTTCTTCTTCTCCTCTTCACTCAAAAGAGGTAATATCCTCTCTGCCTCTTTAAGAACAACATCGTTATGCTCTAAACTCTCACCAGAAAAACCCCACATGTATATTATACTACCCTTATCGTAATAACTGCCCGCCATTTTCTCTGTTGCAAGCTCTATATAGCCAACCCCTATCCTGGGATCCACCTTTGAATCCTTCCTGAGACTGTCATAACCTACCAGCCAGAGATGAAGAGCACCTCTCCAGTCGCCCTGATCAAGCCTCTCTCTGCCGAGAATATACCAATCACACGAGGGATTATCCTGTCTTACTTCTGAAAATATATTAAAACAATAAAGCAAGATAATTAAAGAAAATATCTTTCTAACCAACATTCTAATCCTCTCTCATTTTAATCAGATAAAAATTTTGATTCAATATATTTTGAACTACATAAATTATATTTATTTTTAATAAAAAATGCAAATTAAATAATACATTTGCAATTTATTATTCCATTTCACCATATATAGACTTTCTTCAATTTTTAGACTCAAAGATATTCTTATTAAAAATTTTTTACAATTATTTTTAATTTATATAAATAATACGTAGTAAACAACTATCTACCCTAATACTCTCTAAATAATCTGGCAACAGATTATTTTTTAAGAACAAAAGGCTCGACCTCAACTATTCTCAAACCGCGATCGATTAAACCTCGATATGATAGAAATATAAAAATAAATATAAATCGATTCCAATTCCATTTGATATTTCACTTGACAAGTAGAATTAATTTTATTATATTTTATTCTATATTTTAAGGTAGAAAATTATAAAATCCTATGAACTTTATACCGTCCACATATTCAAGCATTTCTCATGATGATAAATTAAAGCATCACCATGTGGATGGATATTCTATTCTCAATATATTATTAATTATTATTTCTATAATTATAATAATACGCCTACTAATTACTGTAGGAATTATCTCTGAGCTAATAATAGGCTAATAAAACAGGTTCAGAGATCATTCCTACAACCACATAACTCATCTTAACAATCCCGATTTAAATTTTCTCTTTTCCCGTAGGTTTGACCTCTGAACCAGGTACCAAAAATTTGAGGTTCAAATGAGAAGCAACCTGGTCAAAAAGGGAATAGAGAAGGCACCCCAGAGAAGCCTTCTTAAGGCCTGTGGTCTAAAAGATTCTGACTTCGATAAACCATTCATCGGAGTGTGCAATTCCTATAACGATATAATTCCAGGCCATAACCATCTGCAGGAATATGGCAGAATCATAAAAGAAGAAATCTTCAAGGCAGGAGGTATTCCATTTGAATGGAATACAATAGGAATATGTGACGGAATCGCCATGGGTCATACGGGGATGAAATACTCTCTGCCAAGCCGCGAGCTGATTGCAGATTCAGTGGAGTCGATGGTCATGGCTCATGCGTTCGATGGACTCGTCTGTATTCCAAATTGTGATAAGATTGTACCAGGGATGATCATGGGTGCACTTCGAGTAAACATCCCAGCCATCTTTGTAAGTGGAGGTCCGATGAGGGCAGGAGAGACACACGACAGGAAAAAGATAAATCTTATCTCTGTATTCGAGGGTGTTGGACAATTAAAATCACATTTTATAGATGAGTCTGAGCTTAAAGAGCTCGAAGATAATGCATGTCCAGGATGCGGTTCATGTGCAGGTCTCTTTACAGCAAATTCTATGAACTGCATTCTTGAAGCACTTGGACTTGCCCTGCCTGGGAATGGTACTGCTCTTGCACTTTCAAGAAAAAGAGAACTTCTCCTCCGCCAGGCCGCAAGACAAATCATCTCGCTGGTTGACAGGGATGTCAGGCCACGCGACATTGTAACAATTAAAGCCCTGGACAACGCATTTTCGCTTGATGTTGCAATGGGAGGTTCGACAAATACTGTTCTACACAATCTCGCCATTGCACATGAGGCAGGCATTGAATATCCACTCGAACGAATAAATAAAATCGCAGATAAAACACCCTATCTCTGCAGCATCTCCCCTGCTTCTCAATTTTGCATGGAAGATCTTGATCAGGCAGGAGGAGTACCGGCAATTCTCAAAGAATTGACCAAAAAAGAGGGACTCATAAATAAAGATTGTACTACTGTTACACTGAAAACACTTGGAGATAATATCCAGAATGCAAGAATAGTAGATTACAATGTTATTCGGTCTTTCGAAAGACCCTACAGCAAAACAGGTGGCCTCATGGTTCTTTTTGGTAACCTTGCACCTCAGGGTGCTGTTGTAAAGACTGGTGCAATAAATCCTAAAATGATGGTTCATGAAGGTCCTGCAGTAATCTTTAATTCTCAGGAAGATGCATCACGAGCAATCATCGGAGGAAAAATAAGACCTGGAGATGTTGTAGTAATAAGATATGAAGGCCCTAAGGGCGGACCAGGAATGCAGGAGATGCTTGCGCCAACTGCTAACCTCATCGGTATGAACCTTGGCGAATCTGTTGCACTGATAACAGACGGCCGTTTCTCAGGAGGAACACGTGGAGCATGCATTGGTCATGTATCACCAGAAGCAGCAGTTGGCGGCCCGATTGCTCTTCTGAGAGATGGTGATAGAATCATAATCAATATTCCTGAAAGGAGGCTCGAAGTAGACATTTCCGATTATGAACTCCAAAACAGGCGTGCAGTATGGAAACCTCATAAAAAAACTCCTACTCATGGATGGCTCGGTCGTTATAGCAATCTTGTTGATTCTGCAAGCAAGGGAGCAATCATGAGATCAACACATAAAAAATAAGATAATCCTATAAGGAGTAAAAGAGATGAAAGAAAGGAAAATTACCTCAACAAAAAATAACCATTTAGATCGCATTATGACCGGCAGCGAGATTGTTGTGAATGCACTCATCCAGGAAGGTGTAGATATCATATTTGGTTATCCTGGAGGTGTTTTGCTCGACATATATGATGTAATATATCACATGCCCAAGATACGTCACATATTGGTACGCCATGAACAGGGAGCAACTCATGCTGCTGACGGATATGCACGTGCCACTGGCAAACCTGGAGTCGTTCTTGTCACTTCCGGACCGGGAGCGACAAACACGGTTACTGGAATTGCAACAGCATATACAGACTCCATTCCACTCGTTGTATTTACAGGACAGGTACCAACCGTGATGATTGGTAACGATGCATTTCAGGAAGCGGATATCATAGGCATAACAAGGCCGATAACAAAACACAGCTATCTTGTGCGAGATGTAGATCTTCTCCAGCAAACCATACAAGAGGCATTCTATTTGGCAGCAACTGGTAGGCCTGGGCCTGTTTTGATAGATCTGCCTAGGGACATCCTTAGAGCAAAAACAATATTTAGAAGACGCCGGCCTGTTAGAATTTCGGGATACAATCCAGTATATGAAGGCCATCAGCAGCAGATCGAAAAGGCAGCAGATCTGATTAACAAATCGAAACGGCCTCTTATCTATGCCGGAGGAGGTGTCAACATTGGCAATGCTGCAGA
Organism: uncultured bacterium; assembly: GCA_964651045.1. Classification (GTDB taxonomy): domain Bacteria; phylum Zhuqueibacterota; class QNDG01; order QNDG01; family DSAB01; genus CAZYVD01. Next base: position 11,104 of record CAZYVD010000060.1, on the reverse strand, counting down.
TTCACTCCGCAGTCTTGCCATTGCTGCAAGGATTCCTGTTACTACCACGCTCATGGGAATAGGAAGCTTTCCAGAAGATCACGACCTTTCGCTCGGCATGGTTGGAATGCACGGAACATGGTGTGCTAACATGGCAATCTCTCAATGCGATCTTCTAATTGCAGTTGGTGCACGTTTTGATGATCGAGTTACAGGGAAAATAGAAGATTTCTCTGTTAGATCTAAAAAAATTCATATAGACATCGATCCATCATCTATATCAAAAAATATCAAGGTCGACATACCAATAGTAGGAGATGCAGCACACATTCTGCCAGAATTAAAAAAACTAATCAAAAGTGTCGATAATGAAAAATGGCTCCAGAAAATCAGAAATTGGAAAAAAGAGCATCCGCTTGTTGTGCCCGATTCTACCGAATATATAATGCCGCAGTATATCATTAAAAAATTATCAGAAATCACAAACAGAGAAGCAATCATCGTTACAGATGTTGGTCAGAATCAGATGTGGGCAGCTCAGTACTATTCATTCAAAAATCCCCGTTCCATTCTTTCTTCTGGAGGACTCGGTACAATGGGATACGGCCTGCCTGCTTCTATAGGCGCTGCTGTAGGCAGGCCTGACAGAACGGTTGTATGCATTACTGGTGATGGTGGATTCCAGATGAATATTCAGGAACTGGCAACAGCTGTTTACTATAAAATTCCGGTTAAGATCATAATATTAAACAACGGCTATCTCGGCATGGTTCGGCAGTGGCAGGATCTCTTCTATGGGAAACGATACTCTCACACATGCATAAAAGAAGGAAGTCCTGATTTTATAAAACTTGCAGAAAGTTATGGCGCAATTGGAATGAGAATAAAAGATCCAGAAGAGGTAGAAAAAGCGCTCCGGCAGAGTCTTGATGTAAACGATCATCCTGTAGTTATGGATTTTATAATTCATCCTGAAGAGAACGTATTTCCAATGGTTCCTGCTGGTGCACCGCTTAACGAGATGATTGAGAAAAACCGGAGATAAATCCAAGTTTTTATTGACTGGACTAATTAACAAATCAGGAGTCAGAGATGAAGCATACATTATCCGTTTCATTCCAGAACAGATACAATGCCATACCACGCATTACAGGGCTTTTCAGCGGACGTGGATTCGAGATAGAAAGCATCAGCTTCGGCAGAGGCGAGCAGCCAGGCCTGACGCGCATGACAATCACAACTCGCGGTGATGATGAAACAATCGAACAGATAACCAAACAACTTCATAAACTGGTAGATGTTACCAGAGTCGTTGATCTAACACATGAACCATTTATTGAAAGAGAACTTGCTCTTATCAAGGTCAGCGCTACACACTCTACCAGATCCGAGATAATGCATCTTGCAACCATTTTTCAGGGAAAGATCGTTGATATTAGTCCCAGGTCACTAACAATCGAAATAACAGGAAAGGAAGATAAGATCGATGCTGCACTGAGAATGGTGCATCCATTTGGTCTTATAGAAGTAGCTCGAACAGGAAGCGTAGCACTTAAGCGTGAATTTCCTACAAAAAAATAGATTGAATTCAGCATCTGAAAAAACAATTAAAATAAGGGAAAATAACCATGAAAATCTATTATGATTCAGACTCAGAACCAGATCTTCTCAAAGAAAAGAGAATAGCAATCATAGGATATGGCAGCCAGGGACACGCTCAGGCACAAAATCTGCGCGACAGCGGATTTGATGTGATCGTATCGGAAACTGAGAACTCACCAAACTGGAACCTTGCTGTAGAACACGGATTTACTCCATGCAGTGCTTCAAAAGCTGCCAAACTGGGAGAAATAATTCAACTCCTTGTACAGGATGACATCCAGAAAAAACTCTATGAAGAGGCCATACTCCCCCATCTCACACCAGGCAAGGCACTCGTTTTCTCACACGGTTTTAATATCCACTTCAGACAGATCATTCCTCCGCACGGTATCGATGTATACATGGTTGCACCCAAAGGGCCTGGGCATCTCGTGAGACGGATGTATCTTGAAGGTGAAGGCGTACCCTCTCTCATCGCAGTTTTTAAGGATGCAACAGGCAGTGCAAAGAAACTCGCCCTTGCCCATGCATGTGGAATAGGAGCAGGAAGAGCAGGGATAATAGAGACGACTTTCAAAGAAGAGACCGAAACAGATCTATTCGGAGAGCAGGCAGTACTTTGTGGCGGCATTACAGAACTTATAAAAGCAGGATTTGATACTCTTGTGGAAGCAGGATATCAACCTGAGATTGCCTATTTTGAATGTCTCCACGAACTCAAACTCATAGTAGATCTGATATATGAAGATGGAATCCAGGGAATGTATTATTCAGTCAGTGATACTGCCGAATATGGTGGTTTAACAAAAGGGCCACGAATCATAACAGAGGAAGTCAGAAAAACCATGAAATCGGTCTTGAGGGAGATTCAAGACGGCTCTTTTGCAAAAGAGTGGATTCTTGAAAATCGATCTCAGAGGCCAGTCATGCATGCACTGCAGCAGCAGCTCGGCTCACTACAAATCGAACAGATTGGCAGAAATTTAAGGGAGAAAATGACATGGCTTCAGAAAAAAAACAAAAGTGTTTGAGGAGAACAATAAAAATCTTCGACACAACCCTAAGAGATGGAACCCAGGGAGAACACATCTCTCTTTCTACAGATGATAAGATTCGTATTGCAAAAAGACTCGACGACTTTGGAATTCACTATATAGAGGGTGGATGGCCTGGTTCAAATCCAAAAGACTTTCAATTCTTTAGGAAGATGAAAAACGTACAATTGAGAAATTCTAAATTAGTAGCATTTGGGAGCACGCGAAGGGCAGGGCTTAATCCCAATAACGATTCTAATCTAAATTGCCTTCTCGAAGCCGAAACACCAGTGATATCACTTTTTGGAAAATCCTGGATTCTCCATGTCCAAAATGCCCTGAGAATTACACTAAAGGAAAACCTATCGATGATAGAGGATTCTGTTAGATTCTTAAAGAAACATGGAAAAGAGATCATCTATGATGCAGAACACTTCTTCGATGGTTACAGAGATGATCCCAAGTATGCGATGAAGACACTTCAGGTTGCACAGCAGGCAGGAGCCGACGTAGTGGTTCTCTGCGATACAAATGGAGGGATGTTGCCCGATGAGTTAAGAGAAATAGTACGAAAAGTAAAATCAACATTGGATATCCCAATAGGCATTCATACTCATAACGACTCAGGCCTTGCTGTAGCAAACACTATCATGGCTGTAGAAGAAGGATGCAGCCATGTTCAGGGCACAATAAATGGATGGGGAGAACGATGTGGGAATGCAAATCTGTGTACAGTAATACCAAATCTTCAACTGAAATCAGGATATGCATGCTTGCACGAGTCAAAGATTGCCCGTCTTACAGAACTATCACACTTCGTATGTGAAATAGCAAACGTACCGCATCCTGATAATATGCCATTTGTTGGGAAGAGTGCCTTTGCTCATAAAGGTGGTATTCATGTAAGCGCAGTGATGAGAGACAACAGAACCTATGAACACATAAATCCCTCTTTGATCGGAAATCGCCAGAGAGTACTCGTATCCGACCTCTCAGGCCGAAGCAATGTCATTTTTAAAGCCAGAGAACTGGGAATCGATTTAGATAGACACAAAGAGAAGGTGGAAGAAATACTTAAGAAACTGAAATTCATGGAAAACGAAGGGTATCAATTTGAAGCTGCAGAGGGCTCTTTTGAACTTCTTATCAGAAAGGCTGTTGGAGAGTGGAAAGACTACTTTACTCTCGAAGGATTTCGCGTTCTTGTAGAAAAGGATGAAACAGGTCTGCCCAGATCAGAAGCCTCGATTCGTGTAAATGTCGATGGTGAAGTAGAGCACACGGCTGCAGAGGGAAATGGCCCTGTCAATGCACTTGATCGTGCACTTCGCAAGGCTCTCATTAAATTCTTCCCTCAAATAAAAGATATGCATCTTTCAGATTATAAGGTCAGAGATCTAAACACACAGAATGGCACATGCGCTCGTGTAAGGGTTCTGATCGAATCTTCAAATGCAGATTTCAGATGGTGCACTATTGGAGTTTCAGAAAATATTTTAGAGGCAAGCTGGCAGGCCCTGGCCGATAGTTTTAATTATTTTTTAATGAAAATCAAAATGGTGAAATAGATACATTTAAGGAAAAAATCATGAAAGATAAAATCATCATATTCGACACAACTCTCAGAGACGGTGAGCAGTCTCCTGGATTCGGCATGACAGTCGAGCAGAAATGCCGAATGGCAAGACAGCTGGAACGACTCTGTGTAGACGTGATCGAAGCAGGATTTCCCATATCATCTAAAGGAGATTTTGAAGCCGTTAAGATGATCTCAAAGGAAATTAAAAAATGCACTGTAGCAGCTCTTGCCAGAGCCCGTCATGATGACATCAAATGTGCATGGGAAGCTCTCAGAAATGCATCAAATCCTCGTATCCATACATTCATTGCTACATCGGACATTCATCTAAAATACAAATTGAATATGGAGAAAGCGGAAGTATTGAATGCTGCTGTAGAATCGGTTCGTTATGCAAAATCTCTGACTCGTGATGTCGAATTTTCTGCAGAAGATGCAGTCCGTACAGATCGGGAATTTTTGTTCAAGATCATTGAAGCTGTTATCGATAGTGGTGCAACTGTTATAAACATACCCGATACTGTTGGCTATGCCACTCCAAAAGAATTCGGCGACCTGATAAGGTCTATCATCAATAGTGTTCCCAATATTGGGAAAGCAGTGTTGAGCATTCATTGCCATAATGACCTTGGACTTGCATCATCAAATTCATTAACTGCAATAGAGAATGGAGCAACTCAGGTTGAGTGTACAATAAATGGAATAGGCGAGCGAGCCGGCAATGCTGCACTGGAGGAAATCGTGATGACTCTTCACACAAGAAGAGATATCTATGATAAGAAAACAGGAGTGAAAATCAGAGAAATTTACAGAACGAGCCGTCTTCTCTCTCATCTAACAGGAATCGATGTTCAGCCAAACAAAGCCATAGTTGGTGAAAACGCATTTGCCCACGAAGCAGGTATTCACCAGCATGGCATTCTTAAACACAACACTACCTATGAAATCATAACACCCCAATCTGTGGGAGTGCCATCCAGCAGACTCGTACTAGGGAAACATTCGGGACGACATGCACTTGCCAAACGCTATGCGGAACTCGGCATAAATCTCTCTGCAGAAAAACTAAACAATGTATATAGAGAATTTACAAATCTGGCAGACAAGAAAAAGATTATTAATAATGATGATTTGATCGATTTTATCCAAAGAATTAAAAACCAAAATCAATCCGGGGAATAGAAATGGTAAAAGATAGAGGAATGACAATCACAGAAAAGATCATCACAGCACATGCAAATAGAGAAAATGTAGCGGCAGGAGAAATCGTGTGGGTCGATATCGATCTTTTGATGACGCATGATGTATGCGGACCAGGAACAATCGGTATATTCAAGAATGAATTTGGAACAAATGCCACAGTATGGGATCGCGAGAGGATCGTAATCCTCCCTGATCATTATATATTCACAGAAGATGCTCATGCTAAACGAAATCTTGAGGTACTCCGCACATTCGCAAAACAGCAAAACCTGCCGCACTTCTTTGATGCCGGATCTGACCGCTACAGAGGCGTCTGTCATATTGCCCTTGCAGAGCTCGGTCTACTGCGTCCGGGTATGATCGTTGTTGGAACAGACTCACACACATGTACGGCAGGTGCATTTGGACTGTTTGCCACTGGCATTGGAAACACAGATGCCGGATTTGTCATGGGAACCGGAAAGCTTTGGTTGAAAATACCCAAAACTATTAGAGTAATTGTTGAAGGGGAAATGTCCCCGCATGTGATGGCGAAAGATTTGATATTAACAATTATTGGTGATATTGGATTGGACGGTGCATCATACATGGCCATGGAAATCTGTGGAGAAGCAGTCAGAAACATGAACATGGATGAAAGGATGACTCTCTGCAACATGGCAGTTGAAGCAGGTGCAAAAAATTGTATCATCGAACCAGACGCAAAAACAGTAGAATGGATTAGAAGTCGAATGAATTGTGATTTTCAAATTATCAGAAGCGATTTATCTGCTCGTTTCGAAAAGAGTCTTTACTATGACCTAAGTAAACTCACACCAGTAGTTGCCAGACCATTCTCGCCAGACAACATCCTTCCTGCATCCAGCTTGGAGGAGGTCATCCCAACCCAGTGTTATATCGGCTCCTGTACAGGGGGTAAAATCACAGACCTTGTTTCAGCTGCACATATTCTCAAAGACAGAAAGGTTCAAATAAATACAAAAGTTGTACCTGCAACAGTAGAGGTCGAACAGGAACTGATCACCAGGAAACTCGACGGAAGGACTCTCAGAGAAATATTTCTGGATGCAGGAGCGGAAATTGGCCCTCCTTCTTGCGGCGCATGTCTCGGAGGCCCACCCGATACATTCGGAAGACTAAGTGATGGTGATATCTGCATTTCAACTACAAACAGAAATTTCCCTGGAAGGATGGGATCTCCCAATTCGGCTGTTTATCTTGCTTCGCCTTTAACCGTAGCAGCAACTGCGATCAGTGGGAAGATTACAGATCCTGGTATCTTTTTTTAATAAAGAGGAGAATCATGAAGAGGATAATCAAAGGACTCGCCTATGTAGTTGGAGATGACATCGACACAGACCAGATCATTCCTGCTCAATATCTCGTGTATGATGTTAACGATCCAGAAGAAAGAAAAATATTTGGAAGATATGCACTATCGGGAATTCCTGATGAAAAGGCAGGTCTTCCATTCGGCAACATATCTTTTGTATCAGAAGGAGGGGATCGTTCCTCCTACAAAATAATCATTGCTGGAAAGAACTTCGGATGCGGCTCTTCCAGAGAACATGCACCAATAGCACTTGCTGAAGCCGGGGTTGAGGCCATCATCGCGCTTTCCTATGCAAGAATCTTTTATAGAAATGCAGTCGATGGAGGATTACTCATTCCCTATGAGAGTCGAAAAGATATCACTGATCGTGTCAATACTGGTGATATGATCGAGATCGATACAAAGAGTTGTATTGTAACCAATCATTCAAAGAATTGGAAATCCTCTCTCAATCCTCTTGGTCCTGCTGAAGAGATAATATCGGCAGGCGGACTCTTTCAATATGCACGCAGAAAAAAAATAATATGAGGCTTAAGATGAAAAAAAATGTGGTTGTTCTACCAGGAGATGGAATAGGACCTGAAGTTACAGAAGAAGTAATAAAGATATTGACTCAGGTGGGAATCCTCTTTGGAGTGGATGTCACTATCAGTAAGGGACTCATCGGTGGTGCATCGATTGATGCTAATGGAAAACCTATTCAGGATGAAGTAATAGAGCTATGCCGCAAAGCAGACTGTGTATTTCTTGGTGCAGTCGGAGGTCCCAAATGGGACTCCCTTCCAATTCATCTTCGACCCGAAGCAGGACTCCTGAGAATTCGTAAAGAACTCAGACTATTTACAAATCTCAGGCCTGTCAAAATGTTTGAACCTCTGCTGGAATCTTCTACTCTTAAGAGAGAGGTTATAAGCGGAATCGATATTATAGTGGTTCGAGAACTTACAGCCGGAATATATTTCGGAAAACCAAAATATATTAAAGAAATTAACAATGAAGAAGAAGCTGTGGATACGATGCGTTACCGTACTCACGAAATAGAACGAATTGCCCGTGTTGGTTTTGAAACTGCACAAAAGAGAAGAAAAAAAATCACATCCGTAGATAAGGCCAATGTTCTTGCTTCATCCAGGCTCTGGCGTAGTGTAGTAGACAGAGTATCAAAATCTTTCCCTGATGTTGAGCTGAACCACATGTTAGTTGACAACTGTGCAATGCAGCTTGTTCGGAATCCTGGCAAATTTGATGTGATTCTAACATGCAACATGTTTGGCGACATACTCAGCGATGAAGCAGCCATGCTGACAGGTTCATTAGGAATGCTTCCATCTGCTAGCATTGGAGAGTGCTCAGCATTGTACGAGCCTGTTCATGGTTCGGCTCCCGACATTGCAGGTAAAAATATTGCAAATCCTCTTGCAGCAATTGGATCTGTTGCTCTGATGTTCAGATATTCATTTCTCATTGAAAAAGCAGCCATAACAATAGAAAACGGAATACAGAGGACCCTCGAAAAAGGATATAGAACACAAGACATTGCTGGAAAAAACTCAAAATATTTGAGTACGAGCCAGATAGGAGATAAGGTAAAAGAGAACATTCTGGAAGAATATTATAATAGATTGTGAAAGTCGATCAAAACAAAGCAGCAATGTTCTATTTATCATTGATAGGATCAAAATACGAGGCAGTCTCTATACAGTAAAGCTATAAGAGTAATTCCCCCCTATAATTGGTTGCATTTGAAGAGTTAAATTTTTTCCTCGTTCCTGAGCTGGAGTTTGGGAACGCTGCTCTGAAAAGAAACTCAGTTTCGATATATTATTGCCTCAGCAGGGGCTCTTGCCCCTCCGTAGCTTAATATTTATCCCGATTTAACGGATAAGAGATCGATTTATAGCTATTATTTATCATCTAAATAGAATGAGGTTTGAGTAGGAAACATTGCTTATCCGTTAATTCGGGATTTATTTAAATTCTTGGTTTCTGCAGAGAATGTAAGTTTTTCTTGACTTTCTAATATAATTTTGATAAAATAGAAAAACTTTATAGATACTACTGGTATCATTAATTCTAACTATATAGAAATGTTTCCTGCGAGAATAGAGCAGCACACCGCAACTGGCAAAAATAGCAGCCATTGCCTTGATAAGAAAGAGTTTTTATTCCGATTTTAAATTTTACACCAATCCGCGGATAGGGATAGTTGCGTCTGAATGTAACAGATTGAATAATGATTGTTGATTAAAATTTTTTGATTTTGGAAATATTGGAGAGGATTTCAGGATTTATTTGTATTAAAATCAAAAATTAAAAATCAGTGTTTGGAGTTCGTGGGATGCTGGTTTAGCTGAATAATTGTTAATAAATTGCACAAATTTGGGAATTATTAAGTTTCCATATAAAGAGATAGTTGATAAGATATCTATTCGCAAAGGTCATAAATATCTGACCATTGTGATTTTGAAACAGGAAGAATATTGTGGACAAATAACGATATAAAACCCAAGTGGTTGGGCAAGTTCTTTTCGCTTCTTTCCGAAGAGGAAAAGAAAAGGATACAAGCAGTTGCAATAGAGATGTGGGAGCTTTACATCAAAGCAGTAAGAGAATATCTTTCCAATGCTCGAATCGTATTTGATTAGTCTGATGTGGTTAAGGAATACGGTAAAGTTATTGATTCAGTTAGAATCTCTGAATTTAAAGCTTCGGACAAAGAACATTAAAAATATTTTAAAGGAACAAAATATCTTCAACCCAGAGAACCTGAGAGAAAATGATAAACAGCCTCTTGAGAAATTGCTATCTATTAATTGCAATTTTTCAATCGGCTACATATTGAAAGATTCTCTGAAACAGTTGTAGGGTTACTGCTGCACTGATAATGTAAGACGACACATTTTTGAGTGGGTGGATTTCGCTATTGATTCCGGAATCAAACAATTGATCAAATTTGCCAAGAAATTGTTGAGGTATGGATATGGTATAATCAATCATGCTATCTATCCTATCCATAACAGCAAATTCAAAGGCATTAACAAAAAAATCAAAACTATAAAAAGAAAAGCTTAGGGTTTTTCATATATGGAGTATTTTGAACTCCTATTAAAAAATTACCACTTAAATAACTCATTTGGAGATGAACCATAAAAATGATTGATATCATAAAAAGACACTTACTAAATATCAGCATCATAGGTATTATAACATTATTTATGATCTTTTTATATGGTCAAATTGAATATACACAGGAACCTTATTCCAAATGGGATTTGTTATATTATCGAGCTATAGCAATCGCCTCCCCTCAATTTGACCCAAGTATCGGAGGACCATTTGCATATCGATTGCTGGGCCCGTACATTGTAGGTTTATTCCCTATCCCTGATCCATTAGGATTTTATATTTTTACTGTAAGTGCTTCTTTTGCACTGGTGTTTTTAATTTATTTTTTCCTCTGCAATATGGGGATAAATACAAATGCTTCAGTTATTACTACTATACTTTTTCTATTCAATAAATATCTGTTTGGCTTTACCGTTTGGGATTTTTTTCAAATCAATGATTTATTATCTCTTATCTGGATCCTCATTCTGTTTTGGGCAATGATGAGAAAAAATTGGAAGCTGTTTAGTATTGTAATGTTTCTGGGAGCAGTCACCAAAGAAACTGTAATGCTTATGATACCAGTAGTATTTGTCTATTTGTTTGAGAAGAAAAAAATATCAACTGAAGCAAGAAGTGTATTAATTGTAACTGTTCTATCAATAGTTGTTTTTTTGTTTCCTCGATTATTAATTAGAGCTCCAGGAAATAATATTATACATGCTTTTATCACACATTCAACCAAACTTCGCTCGGTTGAAAACTGGTTCAGATTATTGGTTAATCCTTTTATTCCGCTGAGTCTATTACCCTTCATTTTTTTAAAAAGGACGATAGATTTTTTTAGAGATAAAAAATACGCCTTAGTTTTTATGTTTTTAGTCTTTCTAAGTACATTGTTCGGTTCAAATAATGAAAGATTAATGTCTCCTGCTTTTATTGTTTTTTACTGGCTCATTGGCACCATCGTGCATACAGAGAAACTCGAAGCGAGCAAGCCATTAATTTTAGTTATTGTGCTGGGCACCTTTATATCAAGTTTTCATCACGTGATTTCTAGATTCCATTTTTTAAGCAAGAATTTATCCATTATTATTTCATTAGGATTTTTTGTGGTCATAACTGTTAGTTCTTTCATTTATCGAATGAGAATGGAAGCATTTAATAAATATTCCAACATTCTGTCCTAAAATCTCAGCGGCCCAACAAGTCGCTTTATTGCTCCGCAGGGGCTCTTGCCCCTGCGGTAAACAAGAAACAATCAAATGG
>CAZYVD010000059.1:0-17810 GCA_964651045.1 uncultured bacterium | reverse complement strand
CACCCTCGTGGGTCACCAACTGGATAAGGTAAGCTTTGCTCGGCGCACTCATCTTTTTCCTCCATCTTTTTATATTAATCTATTTCCAGCGAAATGTTTTTGCAGAAACAATAACACCAGTCACCAATATGCTGATCAGTATTACGACCTCTTTTAAATGTACTCCCCATCCATCTCCGACCCAGAATCCGCGCAGCAGATTTACTACATGTGTTAAAGGCAGAAACTCTGAGTATTTTTGTATACCATTTGGCAAGACCTCTCTTGGAATTGTGGCGCCTGAGAGAAATATCATTGGGAAGAATAGTGCCATTGATACAATCTGAGCAGTGCGAACTGTTGGCATCAGGCCTGCTAAAATAAATCCAAATGAAAAGAAGCTAAAACAGCTCAGGACAAATGCGGCAATCACATTTAAGGGATTTCCAGCAAATCGCAGTCCGTATACTATTTTTGCTGCAATTATGAGTAATGCCATACCAGTGGCTGTTACTGTAAAGAGGACGATGACCTCGACTGCTAAGACTGTCAATGGGTTCAGGGGAGTAGCCTGAAAACGTACCAGGACTCCACTCTCTCTGTAGGATGTAAGCACTATGGCCAGTGAGATCAGTCCACTAGTGGCAATAATGATTGCAGTGTATGATGGAACCGAAACATCTACAGAGCCAAACCCACCAAAAAATGGGGTTGGTTTGTTTCCATAGATACTGCCGAAAATAAAAAGCATCATTAGTGGGAAGATGAGAGTAAAAAAGGCTGCCTGAGGCTCCCTGAGAAAAAGCTTAAACTCTATGATTGTTAATTTTAAAAAACCACGCATTTAGTTGTCCTCCTTTAGTCACGCATCTTTTTTCCTGTAAGGGTGAGAAAAACATCCTCAAGATTTGGCTGTTCTGTGCGGAAATTGCTGTAGGAAATCCCTTTAGAGGTGAGAAAGTTCACAACATCAGATATTAGAGTAGTGCCCGAACCATATACAATGACCCTGTCTCCAATGGATTCGACTCGTGTTACGGCGTTGAGATTTTTCAGGTCAGAGCCGATTGTCTTATGATAACCATTTAATGTAAAAATGATACGGCTTTCAATGTTGAGATTCCGTATGAGGTTTTCAGGGGAATCTAAAGCAACGATCCTGCCCATGTCTATTATTGCCACTCGATTGCATAGCCGTTCTGCTTCCTCCATGAAGTGGGTTGTGAGGAATATTGTCTTTCCGTCTGTGTTTATCTCTCTCAACATATCCCACATAGAATGTCTTGCCTGAGGATCGAGCCCTGTTGTCAACTCATCAAAGAAGATCAGGTCGGGATCGTTTATCAGGGCCAACCCGATGAAGAGACGCCTCTTCTGTCCTCCAGAGAGTTTGGCAAATGGAGTATCAAGAAAGTTATCTAGGCCGAGCCTATCTACAAGATCGTGCCAGTCTATTGAGCGGCTGTAAAATGATGAAAAGAGATCAAGGGCCTCCCATGTCTTAATCCTCGGGGGAAGTGAAGATTCCTGCAGTTGTATGCCTATACGCTGCTTTAAGACATATCCATCTTGCAGTGGTTTTAGCCCAAAAACCTCTATGTTTCCTCCTGTTGGACGGCGCAGGCCCTCGACACACTCGATTGTTGTTGTCTTTCCGGCCCCGTTTGGCCCAACGATTCCAAAGATTTCTCCTTCATTAACCTCGAATGAAATGTCAGACACGGCCACAGTTGAACCGTAAAGCTTTTTCAAGTTCTCCACTCTTACTACAGCATTGTATTTCATGAGATCCTCTCTAAATTGTTTTTTTACATATAATTCATAGTATATTTGTTGAGAATCCGAAATAGACCGATCTAGCAAAAGAGCTCTCTACAGCTTCTCTGCGTTTGTAGTCGTCTGAATATCGATAATCGAATATATTTATACGGCCTAGGAGATTCGAGACTGCAACATAGAAAACAGTCATGTTGGATCTGAAAATTGTGCACAAATAGCTGAGTGTAATGTCGAGTTTAATGTAGTCAGGAACCCTTGCTGTGTTGTATTCTCCTTTTGCTGGTGTGTATGGTTTGCCTGTTGCATAACGAAGACTGGTACCAAATGAAAGGTTTGAAAACAGATCCACACTCAAGACAGATGTGAGGTTGTGTGTGATGTCAAAATAGGGCGGTGCCATAACAGGAATATCCATCCACTTGCGGCGGGCCCTGAGCCATGAATAGGATATCCATCCAGAAATGGGGCCGAGCCTGTTTTTAATAAAAATGTCTATTCCCTTTGCCGATCCATATCCCTTGTTTGTATAGTTTATTTCTTCGTCCTTGAGAAGAAGATTTTTATATCTTTTACTGTATCCTTCCAATCGGAAGATCATGTTTCCTTTTTTATAGAACAGTCCAACTATATAGTGAATCGATTCCATTGCTCTGAGGTTCGGGTTCCCAATATAGGGGTCAAAATATTCAGGAGCCGGATCCTGATGGTATCTGCCCCAGGCAAAATTTAGAGAAGCATGCTCGCTTAGTGCAAGCACCATGGAGAGTCTCGGATCTGTCCTGAAACTCTTTGATATAGATTCATATTCAAACCTGAAACCCGGAATAAATTTGATTCCCAGAGGAGTCAGTAATTCAAATTCAGTAAAATGTGCCACACGGTTTGAACAGTAATCTGTGTCGACTTTAATTGAAGGGGCATCTGGGTTAACATCTCCTTTTTCAAGAGGAACTGTCCCATTTATGAGTGTACTGAATCGGAACAGATCAATACCTGTATGCAGGGTCATACCTCCAATAAATTCCCCCTCCACGGACATCCTTGCCTGGTAGAGGCGGTCGGTCATTTTAAGTTTCATGGTACCGAGTTTTACATTTCTGATAAAGTCGTTTAAGGCACTATTTGTCTTGAGGACAAACTTTCTGCCTATCATTGTACTAAATTGAATATTATAAAACCTGTTTGATCCGTCACCATAGAAGAAGGTGGAGTAGTCGGGATCATCAACCTCGAGACCAACACGGTCGTCTTCACGAAATATGAAGAACTTCAATCTCGTGTAAGAATTAAATTTATAGACACAATTTAGATTGAAATCATATGAGGATGGATAGTGGGAGAAGTTTTTTCTACATCCGTTGAGATAAAACATCATCTTTGTATTGCTGAGATTGCCGGATAGATTGACTCCAAGTTTATCTTTAACAACAGGCATAGATATGAGAACGGACTCTGCAGCAAGTCCGATTCCTACACCTATCTGTAGCCTTTCGGGTAGATTCTGACTTTCCATCGAAAGAATTCCTGACAGTGCATTCCCATACCTTGCAGAGAAGCCTCCACTCGAGAAGAATGTGCCTTTTAGAAGAAAAGGATTGAACGTACCAAAAAATCCACCTGTTGGCGACTCATATTTATATGGATGATTTATTAATGCACCGTCCAGGTATATTGCTGTTTCTGAAACATCTCCACCTCTTACAAACAGCCCGGCGCCCTCCTCTACCTGCTGAAGTCCTGGAAATGATTTTATTGCCCAGAATACATCGGCCGCAGCTCCAGGAGTCTTCACAACTTCAAGTGAGTTGAGAATCACGCCTTCCTCATCAGATGTTGTAAAGGCGCTTGCAGTTATGGTGATAGGAGAAATCTCCACAGGCTCTAATTCCATGATTATGGAGATGTTTATTCTTTTCGCTCCTGTCAGATCAATATTTTTAATAAATCTCTTGTATCCAATGTATGAACAGATTAATGTCTGAGTTCCTATGCGGCGAGTGACAAATGAAAAGTTGCCAGTACTGTCGGTTATCGTACCTTCAAAACTGTCTTTAAGAAAAACATTTGCATAGGGCAGCGGCATACCATTCTTATCTTTCACGCAGCCTCGAATAATTACTCCTCGAACATCAATACCATACACTACATTTAGTATGGTTGTGATTGTAATAAAAACAATAATTAATTTTACTCTCTTCATACAGCTATTTACCACTATAATTTTAGAATTCATACAAAATATAAGCTCTCGATACAGAATCTGCAATTCAATTTCTGTTAATTGCATTATAGATCGATGAATGAACAAAAATCTACTGTTAGTTGAAAAGGAGTTGTATAATAAAAATAAAATAATAAATTAATCCATATTCTTTAAAACTGTAAAAAAGACGGAAGGGTTTATGGAAGATAACATATGTCCTGTTTGGGTTGGTTACTTTCTCTCAAGCCCATTGAGAAAGCTGTCCCAGAATCCGAAAAAGATCCTTGCTCCGTATATCAAAGAAAAGATGTGGGTTTTAGATGCGGGTTGTGCCATGGGATTTTTCAGTATTCCTATTGCAAGGATGGTTGGAAAGGATGGGAGGGTAATCTCTGTCGATATTCAACCGAAGATGATAGAAAGATTGGAGAAGAAAGCAAAGCGGGCCGGGCTTTCAGAGATAATAGATGCCAGGGTCTGCACCTCCTCTTCTCTTGGGCTCAGGGATTTTGAGGGTAAGATCGATTTTGCACTGGCATTTGCAGTTGTGCACGAGGTTTCTGACCAGATGAGCTTTTTTAGTGAAATTTATGAACTTCTCAAGCCTGGGGCCATGTTTCTGGTGGCAGAACCCAAGAGTCATGTATCAAAGGAGGCTTTTAGGGCAACGGTGTCTAATGCAGAGAAGAGAGGTTTTAAGATAGTGGATTCACCAGAGATTAGCCGCAGCCGTAGCACGCTTCTGATTAAATAGAATATTTGTGCAGATCACCATTAAAATTATTTTTTAGTTGTATATTTTCTTGGTAGCAGCGGATTCATTCCAATAACTATTTTGTACACAGAAGTACCAGCCCATTCAGCAACCTCTTCTGTACGTATTTCGTTTCCTATCTGTCTGCCTATTAGAACGGCCTCGTCTCCAATCCTTATATCTTTGTGATGGCCGACATCCAGCACTGTATGATTCGCAGTTATTGCAACAATGGGGTGACGGATTCCTCTTATAATTGCCTCGCCCTTTCCTGCAATGTTTGCAGGATACCCATCAGAATAGCCAATAGGAAGTGTTGCAACAAGGGTCTCCTTGGCAGGCTGAAACTTTCTATGATATGAAACAGAGTCCCCCTTGCGAAGCCGCTTCAAATAGATTACTCTTGTCTTAAGGCTCATTGCAGGTTTGAGTTTCACCCTTTTTTTTCTATACTCTTCCATTGAGGGATAGTGTCCATATATTGTAATACCGGGTCTTACCATATCAAGATACGATTCTGGAAACGAGAGTATACCTGCACTGCTTGCAGCATGTTTCAATCCAACAGATATGCCCATCTTTTCTGCCTTTCTACATACATCGGTGAATCTCTGGAGCTGTATTCTGTCGAAATTTTTCTCTTCCGTAAGAACAGTAAAGACTCCCTCGATCTTTACTCCCTGAAGTGATGCAACATATTTTATGAAACGCACTGCTTTATAATATGGAACCCCGACTCTCCCAAGACCAGTATCAATATTAATATGAACTCCCGCACTCTTCCCGATCTTAACACTCGATTCGGATAGAACTTTTACACTGTCTGTATATACCGATTGAGATATTCTATCTCTTATTAAGCGGTTTGCCTCCTGATCTGAAAATGGTCCAAGATTCAGGATATTAACTCTGACTCCTGCCTCTCTTACTCTGCATGCCTCCTCAAACTTTCCTACTGCCAGAAACTTAATGTTTTGTTTTTCCAGAAATTTTGAAATCTCGACGACTCCATGCCCATAACCATTGGCCTTTACAATTGCCATTACAGGACGCGGATAGACGATTTTTTGAATCGCCTTCAGATTCCAGGCAATGCTGTCAAGATCGATCTCAAGCCATGGATCGATAGGAGTCTTTGAAGGATAATAAAGGCGACTTTGTGCTCTCTGAGAATCTAAGAGGCTTCTGGATATGGGTAGAGAAGCAGCAGCAATTAAAAATTCTCTCCTGTTTAAGGACATTGATGTGACTCCTAAATTATTTTTAAAATAGAAAATAATAAATTGCGGAAAATATATCAATAAAAAAACCCATTCCAGATATCTGGAACGGGCCTGATTTGCGTCCCCAAGGGGACTCGAACCCCTGTTTCAGGACTGAAAATCCTGAGTCCTAGGCCACTAGACGATGGGGACGGATATATTACTTTAGGGTGAGTAACGGGACTCGAACCCGTGACCTCCAGGGCCACAACCTGGCGCTCTAACCAAACTGAGCTATACCCACCATAGGGGCGATAATTTAAACAATAATTAGCACTAAATCAAGAAAAATCTCTCATAAGTGTGCATAAGTTCATGCGCACTGTTGTACAGATAATGGAGGTGAATTCGACTGTAGAAGAATCGATCATCACAGAGCGTACAAAGCTTTTTTAAACCATATTTATAGAATAAATCGTGACCTTATAACACATATCATCCATGAGTTTTTGATTAATATTTTTACACAGTATTTGCTATAAGCTTTTTATTTTTTCCTCTTAAGAGTTATACTTTAAATTTATAATTTAAATCTAAATAAACTTTTCAAGTATTAAACAATAAAAAATTATGCGTAAAAAAATAGAGCCTCTATTATTGTTTTATATTTATTTAAATCTGCGGATGCCGTTGCTTCAGGCGATGGCATCCGTAGTAATATAGTCATAATTATTTGGGAAAAATTGCAGTACATATAAGACTATTTATTGTTTGAAACAGAAAACCAATATATGAACATCTCTCTCTCCATTTTTTGATGATTCTTAAACTTGAGTGAGATAATATCCCAGAATTTATCGCTGTGTTTTTTCTCTATTATGTGAGCAAGTTCATGAAAAATCACATATCTTATCAAATACTCCGGTAAATATTTTACAAGAGTATTAACTGTCAGATTTTTTGCAGAACTTAAGGATGCCCATTTTGTTCTCATTTTTCTGAAATAAATATGATTCAATTCAACTCTTAACTCTTTGGATGTTTCTTTTGCAAGTGAATGTATGAGTTTCCTGAATTCTTCCTCTGTCCTGTTAATCAATTTTCTGTCTTTCGCATTTTTCAGGCATTCTTTTATGAAATCAAATTTTTTATAAATCCAGTCTCTATGTTTCTCTAAAAGGAGATCAGGCTCATGACCAATGGGAAGAACAATGAGAAGTTCTGCTGTTTTAAACTCCAGTCTTGGATATTTTACAGCTCTATGAGAGATCCTGTAGGGGATGTGGAGATTCTCAAATATGATATTTTCATATTTATAGTTTTCCATAGTTCTTTACTCTTTCAATAAGCTTTTTATGTAGTTTATCCATCTCTTCCAAGGTCATGCCGTATTTTCCCTTAAGCATTCTTGAGAATCTCCTTACTTCTCGTTCTACATTTTTTTCTACCGTGGGCTGGTTAAACCAGCCGGGAAACATGTAATTTTTAAGCCTCTCTGATAGATCTCTTACTTCATTTAGCAACTTCTCATCTTTGCCAAATTTTTCTTCAAGTGCAAGCAACAACGAATATTCAAGGTCAGAAAAACCCAATGACTTTTGTCGCTCTGAAAGTGATTTTATTTCATTTATAGCCATTACGCCTTCTTTATATATCTTTTCATAATCTTTTGTTTTCTCTTTCCACAGCTCAAGCAACCTTTCAACCTTTTCTACTAAAGACTCATATATTGGATTCCTGTGTTTTTCAACGAGAACCATTCTATTTAGTGTAAAGAGAATATTGGCAGCTTTTTCCTTTTTACTTTTGACCCTCTTTTCAAGCCTCATAAGGTATTCTTCATCAAAAGCCACTATTGGGAGGCCGGTTTCCAATTTTTCTATCTCTGTAGATTTATGTATGAATTTTACTGTTTTCCTGCAATACCGCTCTACATAACCTTCGGCTGGTGGTTTCTGTATTACAGTTTTCATATAGTATGTATAAACAGCAGAAATCCATTTATAGTTTTCAAAATATTTAAGTTTAATGTCGTCAGGTCCAAGGAGTTCAAAAACCTTTCTTAAGTTCCTGTATTTTTCAATAAAAACTTTTTCTTTCTCTTTGTCTGTTGTAAGAATCTCTACAGCCTTTAACAGTGTCTCCCTCTCATAATCTTTGGGTATTTCTTTAAGTATCTCAATAATCTCCTCAAGCATGATAACAAATTCTTCTCTGAGGCTGTCGAAACTTGTAAGTGCATTTTTTATGTCCTCTTCATTATACATCTCAAGGGCTTTTTTAAATTCCCTGAGCACTCCCACATAATCAATTACAAGACCGGCTTCCTTTAAATCTTTATATGGTCTATTCGTTCTCGCTACTGCTTGTAGAAGTCTGTGCTCTTTAAGAGGTTTATCAAGATACATGACCTGCAGAACTGGAGCATCGAATCCTGTAAGAAGCATGTCAGTGACAATGAGTATTTTTGGATACTCCTCCTCCTTAAATTTTCCAACTATATCTTTTCTTATGTCGGCTATATCTCTGTTGCCATATCTTGCTCGTGTCTCTGCAACTCTTTCCACTAAAGGCTGTTCATCATACTTTGTGTACGTCATCACTATCTCGGAATATTCTGGCGGCAGATGGTTGTCGAGCTCTTTCTTGTAGAGCACACACGCCTTTCTACTACCGGATACAACCATGGCTTTAAACTTTCCGTCTATGTTCTCCTTAAAATGTTCTGCTATGTCTTCTGCTATTACCCTTATTCGTTCTGGATTCTCAAGAACTATCTTTATGGCATTCAGCCTTTTTTTAACCCTCTCTTCAATATCTTCCTTTACATCCTCCGGCAGTTCTTCAAACTCTGTCTCCAAAAATGCCTCAAGCAGCTCCTTCTTTAACCCCACCTTTTCCTCAAGCCTTGGCTGATAGGCAATTTTTACTGTGAATCCATCTCTTATTGAATCTGTTATGAAATATCTGTCAAGATAAACTTCATCAGGCGGGTAGCTGAACTCCAAATAGGTATCTCTTCCTTTTTTCGATATTGGGGTTCCAGTGAGTGCAAAGAAAAAAGCATTTTTAAGAATGCTTTTCATTTGAGCGGCCAGCAGTCCATATTGTGTTCTGTGCCCTTCATCTATGAATGCTACAATATTTTTTCTGTTCATGATTGTTTCTTTGTGTCTGGAAACTTTTTCAAGTTCAGTATTAAGATCTTTTAATTCTTCGGGCCTGAATTTATGAATGAGTGTTATAAATACTCCTCGCTTTCCCCGATAATCATCAAATTGAAGGATTTTCTTAAGCTCAAATACTGAGCCTATTATTTCAGGCTCAACAATATCTAAGGAATAGAATTCCTTATAAAGCTGCTCCTCAAGATCAATTCTGTCAACAATAAAAAATAGTGTGGGGTTTTCAAGTTCCTTTGTGTAGTAAATTTTGTTTGCTGCAAAGATCATTGTGAGTGTCTTACCGCTGCCCTGCCAGTGCCAGATTAAACCTCTATTTTTTAGCCTGGGAGCCTCAGAGTCTACAGAGTCCCGGAATTCCTTGACTCTTTGACTCGCAGACTTTATCGACTCTATAAACTTTTTGACTCTATTGACTATTTTATTGGCTGCTCTGTATTGCATATATCTTGTTATTACCTTTGTTGCATTGCCGAGTTCAACCCTGAAAAAGAGATAATTTCTGATAATATCAAGCAGAACATCTCTTGATAACATCTCAATCATAGAATCAATCGAGTCTTTCCCTTCTGCATGCCACTCGTGTGTCATTGGTTCATTTTGCCATGGAACTATAGGAAAATATCGAGCTATACTCTCGGCAGCTACTCCAATCTGAATATATTTGTAGAGCTCTGGAACAACTCTTTCGTAGTCCTTAATCTGTTTATAAGCGTTGTACCAGCTTTCAGTCAAACTTATTGGATTTTTACATTCGATGTTTACAAGAGGGATACCGTTTACATAGAGTATAATGTCTGTTCTTATAGTATCTCTGCCATAATAATAGACCTGTCTTGAGACTATGAATTCGTTGTTTTCAACAGATTGAAAATCAAAAAGACGGATATACTTTACAACCTTTTCTTTCTCAAACTTCACAGGAATGCCGAACTTATAGAAGTTAAGAATGCGTTTGGCACCCTCTATACCTGTTCCTGTAAGTTTAAGCTCATTTAAAACTTTCTTTATTTCCTCATCCCCAATACCGGATTCTTTATTTATCCTCTCCAGCGCCCTTACAAGAGTGGGGATGAGTAAAGGTTCATCCAGGCTCTCCCTCTCAAGAGAATCAGCAGGGATAAAGTTCCAACCTCTCTCTTGAAGTTTTTTAATGATATAATCTTCTACAAGATGTTTTTCTGTCATTTTTAGGCCTCATAGTATTTAGAGTCTATAGAGTCTATTGAGTCTATTGAGTCTATTGAGTCTATTGAGTCTTTAGAGTCGTTAGGGTGTGTGGTGTTTGTGGAGTTGGTTGAGGTTTTGACTCTACAACTTTTTGACTCTTATGGTCTTAGGTTTTTTTACATTTTGATAGATATATTGTAAAGTTCATTATCATTTTTGAGATTTCCTCTGCTAAAGAATATAGGAATTTAAAATGTTCACTTGTGAGATATTTCTGATCCAGGGCAACATATAGTGCAGACTGAACTTCAGCGGTAGAACCGTGAGAATGCACAAGAAACTGTGCGAATTCTTTATCCGTCTTTCTTGCAAATCCTTCAGCAATATTCAGCATAATAGAAATAGATGCTCGCCTTATCTGATCTTTAAGACCAAAATCTTTTGCAAACTGACCGGTTGAACTTATTTTATAAATTTCTTTTGTAAGTTTTCTTGCTTTCTTCCATGCTTCAATGTCTTCAAATCGTTTGATTTTTGGCATTTACCTTAACTCCCTGACTCTTAGACACTTATAACTCTCCGACTCCCCGACTCTTTGACTCTTCGACTCTCTGACTCTTTGACTCTTATGACTCCCCGACTCTTCGACTCTCTGACTCCCCGACTCTTTTAACCCTTCGACTTCCTGTAAGCAGATCATTCATTAATCCCTTTTTGACTCTCCCCAGTCTTTCTTTTTTGTTTCTCAGAAGCTCCAGTCTTTTATCAATGGTTGAAAGGATTTCTGCGATTTTGTGTTGTTCTGGGAGAGGGGGGTATACAAGATTGTAATTTGAAATGGCTTTCCACGATGTTCTTGGATGGTTTGTTCCAGAAGTATTAGAAATTGCATAGCGTATAAAACTATCAGAATGTAACACATAAATCAGAAGTTCTTTAATGTATTTTTTCTCGTCAGAAGTTAAAACTATTAAATCTGTAGAGCAAATTCCTCCAAATTCTGCAATTACAGCTTTATCTAAATAGGGTCGCAATTTGCCGTATAAAATATCTCCCCTATAAAATTTAAACTTTGAACTCTTGATACCTGAATCGGTAAAGAAAGACTTTACTTTTGTTTTTCCTGATTCTATGTGTTCTAAGCCAATAAATTTTATTTGGCCTTTACCTACCGGCAGAATTATTTCCTTTCGTTGAGTACATACGTCTCCTAACCTCACCACCTCCCACTCCTTCGGTATCCTGCCGATCTCTGTATTTTTATAGGTCTCAGGGTCTGATGGTTTATAGAGTCTATAGGCCTTGACTCCCTGACCCTTTGACTCCCCGACTCTTGAACTCTTTAACTCCCTGACTCTTAGACTTCCATTCAACAGTTCCTGCATCAAGCCCTTTTTGAGACGCTCGGTTTTTGCTATAGCCTCATCTACTTTTTCAATAGCCTCATCCACTGTTGAAAGAATTTCGGCGATTCTCTTTTGTTCTGGGAGGGGGGGGAGAGGGATTTTGTACTTTGCGAGTTTAGGAGCTGTTAATTGAGGAATGCTTGTTTTTTCAATCCTGAAACTGATTCTAGCATTTATGTATTCCGAAGCAAATACGATATTAATATTTGATTTAGGAATTAATACTAATAATCTTATTATAGCACTGAACTTTTCAAAACGTGGTGTAGCATGTCCCAAAGTTCCTCTTCCTGTTACTGTTATACAGTTTTCTTGATATTGATAAGTATCAGCATACCCATATAATCCATTATTTTCTAAGGAGTTTGAATAGATAGGGAATTTATATCTTTCGTCTTTTTGCTTTGAAAAATTCAATTTATATATATCTCCACCAGCCCGAATATCAAAAATTCTTTCCAGCCTCAACACTTCCCATTCCTTCGGTATCTTGCCAATCTCTGTTTGTTTATATTCCCCTTGCTTACTCATAAGCCTTCCCCTAAATGTCAAGAAGAGTTAATTGTCCTGTATTTGAAATACTAATCTCTTTAGTCATTACATTTTCAAATTCCCATCCTGTATTTCTGATTGTTACTATATCTATTTCTTTGTGCCTCTTATATTTACTCTTAAACTTCTTTGCCAATCTTTCTGCAATCTGGTCATGCTTTGTTTTACTCATATTTCCCTCCCTTTTTCACAGTTACATATTTTTGAAACTTACTTCTGGGTTTATCAGGAACTGTTCTCATTAAAAGTTTCTCTTTTAGTAATGGATTCAACATGGTATTTATAAAATGCTCTCTATGCTTTAAGCCCAGAAAATTCATTATTTCTTTTAATGACTTTGGTTGCTCACAATAAGTTAAAATCTTAGCTATCCTATCCCTCATCTCAACTTGTCCGGTAACTTGTCCGGTAACTTGTCCAGTAGCTTGTGGGGTGACATGGTCAATTGGATAAGTTAATATAAGTGTAAATGTATCGTTAGCCTCATCATTAATCCATTGCCCTTCAGGCAATCCTGCTTCTTTCAAAGCCAGAATATTTGTCCTAAAACCAGTGCCCTTTGTTTCTGCCCATCCCAGATCATAGAATATGGGGGCAATAAGGGTATTTCTTAATTCAGAACCAGGCATATAGAAAGTTTTAGGGTCTTTTAATGAATGACCAGGATTGTAAAATTCTATTCTATCATTATAAATTCTTATTTGAGATGGAGACTTATGAAAATAATTCTGGTGCATTAATAGATTACTGAGAGATTCTCTTATTGCTCTTTTGAATGGATCATCCTCCATACGAACAAGGTTTTTACCTAACTTAAATGGGGTAAGAAAAAATCTATCAAGAATATCTAATACCTGTGTCCGCAAATATATTAAATTTCCTCGAAGCTCATTTGATAAGAAGGAGTCCTTATCTTTCCCCCACTCCATCCCTTTTATGCGAATGATATCTATTCTAAAATGAGGGAAATATCTCTTTATAGCCTTTGTCTCCCCAAACAGTAATAGTCCAGCAATTGTCAATCTATTATCTTTAGAAAGTAAATTATAAGCTCTTAATAGATCATTATTTTTTAAGGATATTTCATGAGCATTTTCTTTTTGAATTCTTCTTAAATTCTTGAATATTGAAATATATTCGGTATCAATATCCTGAATACTGCTATTATCTAAAATCTGAGCATCTGGAGAATTTAGCCTCTCCTGATAAAATCTCTGGATATCTTTATCCGTAAGCCGTATATCTGAGGAACCAATTCTCTTATATCCACCTTTTAGAGGACCAGCATCGGCCATATAAATTGGTTTTTCATAATTGGATGCTTCTTCGACTTTTATTATAACAAAATACTTACGATTATCCCTTACTATTTCAGGTTGTATAACAGGACAGAAATTAAATTTTTGTGTAACTGTTGAGACTATATCATCTACTATTTGTTGTGGATTTTTAACCCCTATTTTTTGAATTTTGTTCTTTTCTTGCTTTACTCCCAAAATTAATAATCCCCCTTTTGTGTTAGCAAAGGCAGAAATTGTTTTATATATACTTTGAGGCACTTTTTGTGATGCCTCTTTGTATTCAATTCTGGATTCTTCAAAATTTTTCAGGTCAGATATTTTCATAATAATTCAAGCTCTTTTAAATAATAACTTAATCCATTTCTGGTCAATTGGAATCAATATATCTTTTTTATATTCAGCTACAAATTCTTTTGTTAACCTTTATGCAATTTGGTCATGCTCACTTTTAGCAATAACTCGCCTCCTAATTTTTTATTTCCCTTTTCATGCTTTCTCATCCTTAACACGAAATCCAATCCTTCTACGCGGCTTTTCTGATGGTTTCATGAGTTGTCTGATTACATCAAAAATTGCTTTTATCTCCTCCTCATGTCTTTCTATTTTTCTTTCTAATTCTGCTAACTTATAAGCAAGTTCTTTATGAGCTGAAAGGATCTCCCTAAGTTTTACAAATGCCCGCATGATAGCAATATTGACCTGTATCGCTCTCTCACTGCGCAAAACACTAGAGAGCATAGCAACACCTTGTTCTGTAAAGACATAGGGTAAATATCGCCGTCCACCCCACTGACTTGAGGTGCCAAAATGGAGCCTCAAGTTATCAAATTCTTCCTTAGTAAGTTGAAACATAAAATCCGCTGGAAATCGGTCAATATTTCGTTTAACCGCTCTTACCAACATCTTGGTCTCAACCATATAAAGTTCTGCAAGGTCACTATCCAGCATAACTTTATGACCCCGGATTAGATAAATCTTCTTCTCAATCAATTCTATTGGAACAATTGATTGCGATTGTTTATGTATATTTTTAATTCCAGTGTCTTTACTCATAACCAAGTTCCTTGAAATATCCCTTTATTTTAACTTCCAGTTTTTTTAGCTCATCCTCGGTTTTCAAGAGTTCTTTCCATTCCTGCACAACATCTATCTGTTCAATCTCTTCCTCTGGAAAAACATAGATCGTAACATTCAGGTTATAGTCGTTCTCTTTTATCTTCTCTATTGATACCAGTTTAGCAAAACCATCATCCTCCATGCTTCCTTCTTCATCCTTTGCTCTATATGTTTTGACTATCTTCTCTATATGCTCATCTCCCAGACGGTTGAGTTTCCGAACATCGGGGTGCTTATCGTATTCATTGCTCGCATTTATAAATAAAATTTTTCCTTTCCTTGGTTTTGATTTGTTTTTATTTAGAACAATTACTGCCCCTGGTGCTCCGGTATTATAAAATAGTTTTTCGGGAAGGAGAATAACAGCCTCTATCAGGTCAGCATTGATTATGCTTGTTCTGACTGCCTTTTCTTTTCCGCCTCTAAAAAGGCATCCATTATCTATAACAACCCCGACCCTGCCGGTATTATCTTTTGCTGAAGCTAACATGTGCTCTATCCATGCCCAGTCTGCGGATTGTTTTGGTGTTAATCCTGATTTAAATCTTTCTCGCCAGAATTCGCCCTTCTTGATTACCTCCTCACCATATCCCTTTTGATTCCATGGGGGATTGGCTATAACTATGTCGAATTTTTTCAGACTATCGCCTTCTTTAAATTTTGGATAAAGCAGTGTGTCTCCCAGAGCGAGTTGACCATTCTTGATATCATGGATATAGAGATTCATTTTTGCAAGGGCAAGCGTCTTGTGGTTGTATTCCTGTCCAAAAAGAAAAAGCCTATCTGCCTCTATCCTGCCAAGGTTATCCTCAATGTGTTTGTAGGAACTGATAAGCATACCGCCCGAACCACAAGCTGGGTCATATACACTTTCACCTGATTTTGGATCGACCATTTCGACAATTAGATTGATGACCTCTTTAGGAGTATAAACCTCACCTTCTTTTGCTTTTTGAGGAGCAAAGTACCTTAATATCCACTCGTAAGCATCTCCAAGAATATCAGGTGATACACGATGAAGCGATTTAGCGCTGAAGAGTTCAACGAGCTGCCTTAATATTTCTGCATTTTCTCTATTTGTGGTGAATTGAACAAAATCTACATTCTCAAATACATCCTTAAATTCAGGATTCTTTTCTGCCAGGATCTTCATTGCCTTAGAGAAGTTTTCTGGTAATCTTGCAGGATCTTTTCTTATGTTATCCCATAGAAGCTCATCCGAAATATCAAAGTCGTGATATATAGAATTTTTTGCTTCTTCTTTTGCCTCTTCTTCACTCATTCCATCTTCAAGGGCTTCTTTTTTGGCAATCTCAAATTCCATCTCCCACTTGTCACTTATCCTTTTATAGAAAAGAAGAACAAGTATAAAGGTATAATCGACCCTTGTTCTTATAAGGTCTGCTGCTGCCTTGAGAAGGTTGTTAAGGTCGCCTCTGGTCAGTTTTTCACTATCAAGAGAGAGTCTTTCGGATATTATCTTTTCCCTGCTGTGGAGCCTGTAGATTCGTTTTCTTGCATCAGTTGGGTCAAACTCAACCCCAAGCATACCATTTTTTCTTAGCTCAGACAATACTACATTGACCTGCTCACTACTCTCATGTATCTTTTCTTTTAAAATAGCAGCAGCGTCCTCAGCACGGAATGGTGATGAATTAAATGCATCCCACAGAATTTCGTATCTCGTGTTGATCCATTTAGGTATCATAAGTTTCCCCATTTTATTTAATTAAATAAGTTTATAAATTTTTACTTATTATATTAATTATTTATTTAAATGTCAAGGTAAAAAACGCAACACTTGGTTTATTAATTATTTATAATGATATTTATAAATTTTTTTAGATTTAAAAACTATGTCGCATCATAAAATAATATAAAAAACTCCACTTTTTTAACTTAGAATTTGATAGACTCTTATATATTATTTTTGTTTTTATGATAATCTTCGACTCAATTACCCGAATATCAGTACTACAATATGAATGAACTTTCCCCAAATTGGTAATTTTAATCTTGACTTAATATAATAATTTAATTAAATTGTTTGGCTTTATGTTCTATTTCTATTCTATTGAGGAGGATCGATTTTAGATGTATGCAATAGTTGAGACTGGTGGAACACAATGGAAGGTTTCAAAATCTAACATTATCCGCGTGCCAAAGCTCGATATCGAGGAGGGCAAAAAGGTAGAACTCGATAAAGTCTTGCTAATCGTGGATAAGGAGAATGTAAACATTGGTAGACCATATATTAAAAATGGATATGTAAAGGCAACTGTTTTATCTCATGGAAAAGACAAGAAAATAAAGGTTTTCAAGAAAAAGAGAAGAAAAGACTATAAGGTTCTAAAGGGACACAGGCAGTGGTACACTGAACTTAGAATAGATAATATCGGCATTTCAAAAACAAAAGAGACGGTAAAGGAACCTGCGACTGCTGAGGTTAAAAGTAAGAAAATAGAAAACATTAAAAAGAAAAGTCCTGAAAAGGTAAAGAGTGGAGAGACTAAAAAAGAGGTCAAAACTAGATCTTCTTCAAAAAATATAAAGGCAGCAACAGGCAAAGATATTAAGAAGGAGAAAAAATAGATGGCACATAAAAAGGGAGTAGGAAGTTCTCGTAATGGTAGAGACAGCAATGCTAAATATCTTGGTGTCAAACGTTTTGGAGGCCAAAGGGTAAGGGCAGGGAATATTCTCATTAGACAACGCGGAACAAAATTTCATCCGGGAACGAATGTCGGAATCGGTGGAGACGATACACTCTTTGCTCTTACAGACGGGTTTGTGAAATTTGAGAGAAAGGGCAAAAGAAAAATAATCAGTGTTCACCAGTGATCATGCACCTGAAAAGCAAAGCCGTTGATAAAACGGCTTTTTTATTGAAGCGGTGAAAAAAGACTTGAATTTTTAATCTTTTAATTGTAAAATAAAAGTGTATGTTAAATATTGATTCTTAAAAATAAGGAATCATAGTCATGTTAAATTTAAAAAGATTATCACTTTTGCTGATTGCGTTTCTGGCCTTGCAGTTTGCGGGTTGTTATACTGTTGTTGATTTTCACAGGCCTGATCTTGCCAGAGTGATAGATGAGGGTGAATATGTTATTGAGGAGGGGGGTTATGAGGATCTTTCTGATGAGTATGATGAGAGTAGCGATGT
>CAZYVD010000058.1:0-18091 GCA_964651045.1 uncultured bacterium | reverse complement strand
ATATGTTATGTATTATCTAAATTTCTAATATTTAATAAAACGCGATGAAGTCAGGGGTACACCAGTCTTTAGAATCGGAAATGTTTTCGGCAAATTTGCGCAGCATATTCTTATTGTGATTCCATAAGCCAAGGGCATTGGCTCCCATACTCTGATGCGATACATCCCGCATACAGAAGGCCTCACGTTTCGGAAGGGCTGCTTCATACCAATCTCCAACAGGATCGCCTTCGAATACATAGGCTAGGGCCTGCCTTTTGGCCCAGAGAAAGCTCTTTACAAGATTAGTGTCTGAGGAGGTCAATGTTATTCTGCCCTTTTCAAATGTAAAGACAGAATCTTTGGCTGAACTTTTTTGGCCAGAGCAGGAAAGAGTCAAACTCAGTCCAAAGATGAATAGAACAATATCAAGCATGGATTTTCTAAAACGGTTTTCAACAAAGACGCGAATCCAAACAGAGCTCATAAAACTTTTTCCCCTTTAGCTTAATGTCTTGATTGTGATGAATTTTTTTACTGGTTCAAGTTCTTATGCGGTTGTGATCTCAAATCGAATGGATCCCTCTTGAGAAACAGTTATTCGGCTTACGAGCAAGGAGCCTCTCACCGGGTTTTACTTTTTTATGATTTAATTAACAAAAATTCTGCTGTGTTGTCAGGGATGGCTGGAAGTGAATCTCCTTTATGAGTCTGCACTCCTTTTTAAATCTTTTTAAAAGATTATCTGTTTTTTTACCCTCAGCGCTCAAGTCTTTCATAAAAGGTTTTATATTTATCCAGTCTTTCAACCATTACTTCCACCCCGATTCCGATTCCTTGTGGTATCTCTATAAAACCGTCTGATTCGAGTACTACCGGTTTATCGACAATGTCTTCTTTAAAATAGCGTGAAGTCTCAGACGTGTCGCCTGGCAAATTAAATCCAGAAAGAGTCTGGAGATGAATATTGAAACTTCGTCCGATTCCTGTCTCAAGCATACCGCCTGACCAGCAGCCAATCTCATTCTCCATGCAAAATGATTGTATCTTTTTTGCATTTAGCACTCCGCCTACCCTGCCCTGCTTTATATTGATTATCCTGCAACTGCCGAGAAGGATTGCCGTTCTTGCATCGTTGATACTCTTTATTGACTCGTCCAGACAAATAGGTGTCTTTATCCTTTTCTGCACTAATGAATGGAAATAGATGTCGTCGTAACCGAGTGGCTGTTCAATCATCATGAGATTGAACTCATCCATCTTTTCTAATGTTTTGACATCTTTCTCACAATAGTCCGCATTGGCGTCTACCATTAGCCTGATATCTGGAAAGGTTTCTCTCACCCTTCTGATGACCGATAAATCTTTTCCCTTTTTAATCTTGATCTTTATCCTGTGATATCCCTTTTCTACAGCGTCTGATATCAACCGCAATAGTTCATCAATATCATCTTTTATTCCTATACTTATGCCAGACATTATCCTTTTTTTCTTTCCCCCGATGAGCTCATAGAGGGGGACTCCCTTCTGCCTGGCAGTAAGATCGAGAAGAGAATTTTCCACTGCTGCCTTGGCCATGTTGTGACCTCGGATTCTTGAGAACCTCCTCACAGCATCTTGTGCAGAAAATCTCTTCATTCCAAATAGGATTGGCAGAAGATAATCTTTTATTATATGCATGGCGGTTGTGTTTGTCTCGTAGCTGTAAAATGGATCGGAGCCTGCAACACACTCACCCCATCCATACTCATGACCCGAGGCAGTCCTGACGATCAATGCCTCCCTCGATTTCTGGACCGAAAAGCTTGTTTCAAATGGTGAGGTCAGTGGCAGCCTGATAATGAAAAGCTCGACCGAGTCTATCCTGTCAATCTTTTCCATTATAATCCTTTTTCCTGTTCAACCTATAGAAGATTCGTTTTTTATCGGGAGAGAAAACTATATCTGTTGCAACATACCCTTTTTCAAACGCATATTCAAACTGCTCACGTGTTCTTGTTCTCCACTCTCTGGCCTTCTTAATATCTCTCTCCCTCAGTTCCCTGATGTTACGGGGTATCTCTATATATGCTCTGCTCTGCTTGAATTTTCCGATGATGTTCGACGGTATATCTTCTATTAGAGGAGGCTCTTTTCTATCAATTCGTGTTGCAACCCTCTCAGACCTCAAGTACCACGTTGCAATAAGCCTGTCTGTTGGAAGCCCCTTGTGAAGTCCGCTCCTCCCCTCACCGTATATGTTTCTTTCATATTCATCACTAATAACACCAAGCCTGTGGATGTTGAAATATGAGTTAAGCGACTCGAGCGGATCGAAATTCCAGCGGATTACATCATATCCCATTTTCATTATCTCCTCTCTCTGAGCACTCTTCAGCATAAAACCAAATCCTTTTCCCTGATGCTCTTTGCGAACTGCTACCATATGAGAGTAGATAAAATATTCTCCCTTCCACTTGCCAATTATTGCATACGAAAAGCCGATGATCTCTCCGTCAACAAAGAGTCCCTGTACTAATCCTCCATACTTCTGCACTCTTGTCATTAAATGATGAGGTTCAACTTCAAGGTCTGTAAAACCCCATGCACTCTTTTCTATTTCAGGCAGCTTATAAAAATAATCTATTTTATCGAGCCTTTTTATCTCTACCATATCAAAGCTCCATACATAGAGTAGTTATTATAGCAGCTCTGAAAGGAAAATCAGAGAGTTCTATATACTCATTCTCTGCATGAGCACCTCCACCCTTCATTCCCAGTCCATCGAGTACTGGTATGCCAGCTGCGGAAATACTCGATCCATCTGAACCACCACCCGAAGAACAGGCTGGAAGATCATAGCCGATTCTCTCAGCACATCTTTTTGCAATGTTGTAGAGGTGTCTGTTCTTATCGTTAAACTCAAGGGCAGGATGATTTACCTCACACTTTATCTTGACTCCTACCTTCCCGATTCTATCTATTTTTTCGATCTCCTTTGATGCGGCCTTTAAAATTTTGTTTGAATAACTTCTCAGCTCACCATTTAAAATACTTCTCGGACTCACGATATTGGTCTTTGAACCACCCTTTATCACTCCAGGGTTA
The DNA here is from genome assembly GCA_964651045.1 of uncultured bacterium. Lineage (GTDB taxonomy): Bacteria > Zhuqueibacterota > QNDG01 > QNDG01 > DSAB01 > CAZYVD01. The sequence goes on along the minus strand of CAZYVD010000058.1, from coordinate 15,025 downwards.
AATGTCAGGTCAGAATGGGCCTCAACAATCCGATCTATTTCAAAAATCAGACTGGCAAGGCCCCTGTTTGCATCGATTCCCTTCTCAGGCTCAATGCCGCTGTGGGAAGCCTTTCCTGTAAGCTCTGCCTTGATAGATGCAACACCCTTTCTGCGGACCTTAACACCTCCATCAGGACAGCACGGTTCAGGAAGAAGAACACCGATTGCTCCCCTGCAGAGCCTCAAAATATGAACCATCGACTCTCTGCTTCCACTCTCTTCATCAGGAGTGATGATGATCCTGATCTGGTTTGAAGGTTCTATCCCGAGTCGGGCAAATGATTTCATTAAAAAATAGAAAAGACAGATGCCGTTTTTCATGTCGAAACTTCCGTTTCCGAATAGCCGCCGATTCTTCACTATTACAGCAGTCGGATTATCGGAAACCTTAACAGTATCTGCGTGAGCCAGAAGCACAATCCTGTTCTGCTTATGCTGGAAAAAATCCATGGTAAGGATATCGCCAGCCGGTGTATCTATTCTCGATATTTGAGGTTCAAAGGGGGCAAAGAGATTTTGAATATATTCTAAAAATTTGTTTATCGATTCCCTTTCCCCCGAATATGTAGTGAATGAGACAATCTCTTTGATCAGTGATATAAACTCATCTTCTCTGTCCTGAAAAAACTTTAATATCTTCATTAGCCGAAATCCCCAATAGAATTAAAAAGAGCTCTAGTTTATCAATCCATAGAACAAGGAGATCACTATTTTGAAGATCGCATCAGCCTTCGAAGTCTACCAGAATCTTATAGTCATATTTTTCTTTAAGATAGTTTATATGATCAATATATGCATTCTGCTTTTTTGTGCCTATTATGCTGTTCTTTATCTCTTCTCTAACCTCATTGTAGGGTCGCTTTTCACTCGATCGTTCAAGAATTTTAATTATGTGGTATCCGTATCTTGTCTCCACTATGTCACTTATGCTCCCTACAGGAAGATTAAATGCAGCATCCTCGAATGGTTTAACCATCTGTCCACGCGGGAAATTTTCATAGAGTCCGCCTCTGTCCTTAGAACCAGGGTCTTCGGAATACTCCTTGGCAAGAGCTGCAAAATCTTCTCCAGATTTTGCAAGTGCAAGAATCCTCTTTGCCTTATCATAGATCTTTTTCTTCTCTTCTGTAGATTTGCCCTGCGTAAGAAAAAGGATGTGACGCACGGTTGCCCGTTCATCTTTATATTTCGCCTTTATCTCATCCTCACTGACATTGACATCTTTAAACACAACATCATCGAGATACTTCTGTACAATCATGTTATTTGCGATCTCTTTTTTAATCTCCTCGACTGTCAATCCTCTTCTGGTTACTTCTTTTGTGAAGTTTTCTTCACCACCATACGCATCAAATACTTTTTTTATCTGCGCATCTATTGTGTCCCTTGGAACAGTAATATTGTTCTCTTCAGCACTCAAAAGCATCATCCTGGTTTCTGCTTCTCTTGTAGCAAGTTGTCTTAGAAACTCTCTTACTTGTGCTGCTGGAATCTTCCTTATATCATCTGTGTAGGACTGAAAGACAAGATAGATGTTGTGCATAACATCTTTTGTACCGATTTTAAACTTGTTTGTGCCTATCAGGGCGACCGATCTATCAGGATTGAGCATCTTTACATCCAGGGAATCAGCAACCTTCTTGAAGAATGTATACTCCCTTGTGCCCTTTTCATAACATGGTTCACCCGACCTGCTGCAGCCAATCACAATAGCGATCGCAGAAACAAATAAAATAGTTCTCCTCTTCATGATATTCTCCATGTTTAATTTGATGGATATTTTTTTTAATATAAAAAATAAATGGATAAATAGCCAATTTAAAATTAATTTTTTACCTTCTTACAATAATCATTTCCCCTTGCATTTTATGATCTTGAAGGGTATATTTTTATTTGATTAGGCAAATAGAAGAAAGGATGTGCTTGTGACAAACATGCGAAACTTTATTATTTATTTGACTGTTATCTTTCTTCTTATTCTTTCGGCCTGTGCTGTCAAAAAGCCGATAATAAGGATGGAGAGCAGAATTCCTACAATAACGGTTGGTCTTTTGTGGGGTAAAGATTCAATAGATTTTTCAACAGAAAGGCCTTTCGATATATTCAGCCATGATGGAACATTTATAGCAAGAGGGATTAAAAACAGTAGATGGAGACTTGAGGTAAAGGATTCCAGTCCGGCCAAGATTGTATACCGTCTTGTTATTGGATCGATGAGCACAATGAAAAATGCAGAGAAGTTTTATCATGAGTTGAAGAGGAGGGGAATAGAAACAGAGATTTGTCCTTTCGGCCGTTCTATTCGAGTTGGTGGGAGAGTAATATCGGATAATCATTTCTATAGGGTAGTACTGAAAAAGATATTTAAAACAAAAGAGGAGGCTGAGAGATACAGCGGGAGAATATCTGATGGGCTCAAGACATTCATGATCAGGCAGGTTGTAGAAGATGCGGTAGGAACAATTGTTGTGAAGAATGTTCATAATGGAGAGTGGTTTGAATCGTCAAAGCCGATCAACATAAGGGGGGCAGATGTAAGAATCTACAACATACCTGCGGGTCAGGGGTATCACTGGGAACATCTGGAAGATCGCACATATCCTGAGACGGTCTCATTCAGGCTCGGAACAGACGGTAAACTTGTTGCTGTTAACATAGTATCTTTGGAAACATATCTAAAGGGTGTGGTGCCAGCAGAGATGCCGGCAACATTTCCGATAGAAGCATTAAAGGCACAGGCAATCGCCTCGCGTGGAGAAGCGCTTGCGAAGCTTGGGATTGTACACTCAACAGATCCCTTTGATATCTGTGCAGATGTTCACTGTCAGGCCTATACAGGTCTCAATGGTAGATCGGAGGCAACCGATTTGGCTGTAAATAGTACGCGCGGTCTGATTCTATGGAAAGATGGTAAAATTTGTGATGCAGTCTATTCTGCAGTCTGCGGAGGACATACAGAAGACAGCGGCAGACTGTGGAACAGTCAGCCTAAATCCTATCTTCAAGGTAGATTCGACGGTCCATCGTTTCTGAGCAGATATGGAAGGCTCGATAAAGAAGAGAATCTCAGGAGATGGATAGATGATAAACCTGCTGCAAACTGTAATCTGATCAATAAAGAGGTTCCTCCATCGCTTGAATATTTAAAAAAGTATTTTCGGTGGGAGGTCACATATTCTCAGGATGAGCTAAGCCGGATAGTTCAGGAAAAGTCGGGGAAAATAGTCGGAAAGATATTAGACCTCATTGCATTGAGGAGAGGGGCATCTGGAAGAATTACTGTTCTGAAAATTGTTGGAACGGAATCTATACTGATAATAGATAATGAACTAATGATACGAAAGACTCTATCAAAAACGGCTCTATGGAGCTCATGCTTCTATGTGAAAAAGATCAATGGAAGAGATGGAGTTCCAGAAAGGTTTGTTATAAAAGGAGCTGGTTTTGGACATGGAGTGGGAATGTGCCAGACAGGGGCGGCAGTCATGGCACTAAGGGGGAGTAGGTTCTATCATATTCTTAAGCACTACTACTCGACTGCCCAAATAAAGAGGATTTATTGAGATGGCAAAGAGTGAAGAGGACAGGTTCCATTCAGGGTATGTTGCAATAATAGGAAAGCCCAATGTTGGTAAATCCACTCTGATGAACTGTCTTCTCAATCGAAAATTGGCAATAGTCTCTCCAAAGCCTCAGACAACACGTCACAGAATTCTTGGAATTCTCAACGGCGAGAATTATCAGATCATTCTTCTCGATACTCCAGGGATGATTCATCCCAAATATCCTCTGCAGCAGTCGATGGTAAAGACTGCAAAAAGTACAATAAATGAGGCGGATCTCATATTGATGATGATAGATCCCAATTCGATCACGCCTGAAGACGAGGAGATCATAACTCTGTTAGGGGAGACGAGCAAACCAAAATTTCTGATAATCAATAAGACAGACACAATAAAGAAAGATGTTCTTCTTCCGATAATAGATAAATATCAAAGAAGAGATATATTCAAGGAAATCGTTCCAATATCTGCATTGAAGGCCGATGGCATCGAGCTTCTGATCTCCTTGATTTTGAAATATATCTCTGAAGGAAAGCCATTCTACCCTCCAGACATGATAACAGATGCTGCAGAGAGATTCTTTGTCTCAGAGATCATACGTGAGCAGATATTTCTTAAATATGGCGAGGAGATACCCTATTCTACTGCAGTATTTATAGAAACATTCAAAGAGAGACCTGGTCGTAAGGATTATATTAGGGCAGTAATTTACGTGGAGCGGGACTCACAGAAGGGAATCATCATTGGAAAGAGGGGAGAAGCCTTAAAAAGGGTTGGCATAAGGGCCAGAGAGGAGATAGAGAGATTTCTTGGAAGACCAGTCTTTCTGGAACTTGAAGTGAGTGTGAGCAAGAGGTGGCGTAAGAACTTTGAAATGATCAAAAGGTTGGGATATTGAAGGGTTCAATTTTAATATTTGTAGATGGACTCGGACTCGGGAAGAAAGACAGGCGCAGCAATCCATGCATGCAAGATCATCTTAACTATCTGAACTGTTTTGAAAACGGCAGATCAACAATATCGATTGAATCGGGTGGTTTTCTTGTTCCAACTGATGCCAACCTGGGATTGAGTGGAATACCTCAGAGTGCCACAGGCCAGGCTACTATTCTGACAGGTGTGAACTGCTCAAGACTTCTCGGGTTTCACAGGGCAGGATTTCCAAATGAGATGCTCAGAAACCTTCTCCGCCAGAGGTCACTGTTAAAACAGGTCAAAGATATGGGGCTGAAGGTCTCTTTTATCAATGCATTTCGTCCGATCTTTTTCAGATTAAACGAAAAGACCAAATGGCGTCTATCAACAACAACTGTGGCAACTCTTTCGGCTGGTCTTGATTTTTTTCAAATAGATGATATAAATAAAAGGCGTTCAATATATCATGACTTTACAAACTACTACCTTATAAAGAGAGGCTTTGATGTTCCACTTTTTACTCCTGATGAAGCAGCAGCGATTCTGGCCGAAGCCTCATCAAAGTACCATTTTATATTATATGAATATTTTCTGACAGACAGGGCAGGGCATGCTCAGGACCTTGATTTTGCCAAGACGATAATCAGGCAGCTCGATGAATTTATAACATCACTGCTTACACATATTGATCTGAATGATAAACTGATCATACTCACGAGTGATCACGGTAATATTGAAGACCTTTCAGTAAAGACGCATACAAAAAACAGCGCAATGACTCTTATCTGGGGCAGAAATTCGGTAGTTATTAAAGACTACATTCGATCTCTTGAAGATATCACTCCAGCGATCCTTAACGATCTACAAAATTCATATTCATCCACAGCGGGTGAAAAATGACGCGACTTCACAGACTTCTTCAAAAACAGATGGAAAAGGCGATTCATGACTTCAAAATGATTGAAGAGGGAGATAGAATCTTGGTCGGAGTTTCGGGTGGTGCAGACAGTCTAAGTCTTATTAAACTGCTCAGAGAGAGGCAGATTCTCTTTGGCCAGCAATTTTCACTGCTTGCTGTGCATATCGATCTCGGATTTCAGAGCAATGATTACAAAAGGGAGAGAATCTTAAGATCCTATTTCGACAAACTGGGCCTGAAGGGATTAATAATAAAGACTAGGATAGGAGAGGAGGCGCTATCAAAAGATGCGAGAAAAAATCCATGTTTTATCTGTTCTATGTACAGGCGTAGAAAAATTTATCAGGCTGCACATGAGCACGGATGCAACAAGATTGCCTATGCACACCACAAAGACGATGTAATAGAGACTCTTCTCATCAATATAATATATGGCAGGAAGATCGAGGCGATGAATCCGGTACAGGAAGTCTTTAAGGGTAAGATGCACATTATTCGTCCTTTTATCTATATAGAAGAGGCGCTTTTAAAGAAATTTGTTGTCGAGGCAGAAATTACAACCTTAAATAAAATATGTCCTGTTGATGGTAAGAGTCGCAGACAGAAAATCAAAGATATTATCGGTGCGTTGCAGGAGAGTGAAAAATATGCCAACATAAAGGAAAACATTTTTAAATCGCTTCGACATGTGAGTATTAATCCTGAGTCCTTCATTCCAGTTTGAGGATGGATGCTCCAGCGATCTGTCATTAGAAGTCTTTTTAATCATATTACAGGAATAAATTCAAACAACTTTTGCTTTTTATATTTTATTTTTATTTAAGTTATGGTGTCTATAATGCCAGAGAGATCAAACTTAACCGAATCTGCGGTTTGAAGTTTATGTTATCAAATTTCTATATCTAAAGTGTATATGTACAACTTTATAACAGGAGATCAGTGATGAGTCGGAAAATTTTAGTTCTTGTGTTATCTTTATTTATTGTTCATTCAATATCAGGGCAGGAAAGATCCATATCTGGCAGGATAATCCTTGATAGTAAACATGGAGGTGAAATCATCATTCAGCTCTACAGGCTTAAAACTTCTGGCAGCCGGGTATATCCACTCTCTAAGGCGGATATTTATGGTGCTGCAAAACCATTGATGGTAAAAAGAATCCCTGATGAAGGTGAGTTTTATTTCGATGGGCTGGATTCTGGATATTATTCTATTGTTGCATTTCAGGATAGCGATCAGAACGGAAAGGTGAGTTTTGACCCGCCAGAGCCATTTGGATGGTTTTTTTCAGGTGAGGGTTACAGGTTCAGTCCGATCGATCTGACAAAATCGGACAGAAAAGATTTGAAGATATATCTACGTGTGCCTACACATTTTGACAAAAGGGATAGGATAATCGATCACGGTGCTTTGAGATGGATAAAGGGTCTTCCTGTTCTCCAACTCTGGGGAGGGCCGTCCGAAAGGGGATTTGCACATGGATATCTTGTAGCTAGGCAGATCATCGATTTTTTTGAATATTACATACTTGAAGACAGTTGGCAGAGTTCTGAGAGATATCAGAATATCTTTGTGCCATTTCTTGAAAACCAGTTCAATTATCCACGTGAGTTTTTAGAAGAGTGTAAGGCAGTGATCAGAGGCATGAAGGCGTCAGGAGTTGATATGAAGGTTGAGTTTCTCAACAGGGATTTTTGTCTTACCGATCTTCTGGCAATAAACTGCTATATTGAGAGGCGTGCCGCATTTTTAGGTACACCTGCCTCCTCATGCACACAGTTTGCATTCTGGGGCGATCTGACATCTGGAGGTGAACTCAAGGGAGGGCTCGTGGCTGCCCGCAACATGGACGGCGAATGCGATGTGCGCAAGGTTACAGTCAGCCATTTTCTTCTCTTTGCTGTAGATCCTTCTCTATCGGGTAAAAAGCGGTGGATCTCTGCAATGTGGCCCGGCTTTGTAGGCACCATCTCTGGTATAAATGAGGATGGAATCTACAGTATGGAAAATGCAGGTGGTACGGGGCCAGGTCCTGTTCCAGATGGAATAGTTCCCTGCTCATTTATACAGAAGTTTGTGCTGGAAAACTCTGATAAAAGGGCAACACCAGAAACAGTTCTCGGAATGATGAAAAAATATATCTGTTCTACTGGCGGTATTACAGCAGCAGGTTCAATCATACTGTGGGCCATGCCCTATACTGGTCAGGAAAATCCTGCATTTGTATTTGAGGGATCTCGAACGGGTTATGCCGTGCGGCTACCTGATGATGTGCGTCCAAAGGATAGGTTCAATATTATGGCTTCGAATCATCACAGGGTATTAGGATACGATCCCGACCATCCCGATTACTCCCTTGGTAGGCGGATCTCTTTCTCATCACGCTGGAGATATGAAGTGGGCAAGCAGACCCTCGAAGCATGGTCGAGAGAAAATAAAATACTCGACATCGAGGATGCCAAGCGCCTGCTGCAATCTGTAGCCCATGGTACGACCGAGTATTCTGTTATCTTCTCAGCAAACCAGATGCGTATACTCGTTGCAGTAGACGACTTAAAACCTGATCTGTGGGATGCACCCTATATGAAATGGGTAGAATTGGGGTTTGATGAATTGTTTGCAAGATGATTGGAAGTATTGGTCATTTAGAAGATTGACAGTTAATCACAGGCGTTTGTCTCTTAAGCTATCTATTCGATGAATGTGAGATAGATAGAAATCAAAATCAGAAGGAGAAACACAATGAATAATTCATTATTAACAAATACTCTGACTGGAATCATCTGCTTGATTATTATATCGGGCTGCAGTTCTCCGTATAAAAAGGGGAGCTTTGGCTATGATCTTGATTTTTTAAAAAAGTATAAAAGAATAACAGTATTGAAGAGGAACAGTGATAGATGCCAAGTAATTCTTGTGGGTGATTATCAAGGAAGGGTAATGACGAGTACATCCAATGGATTAAGTGGAAACAGTTATGGATGGATAAATTATGACTTGATCTCTTCTGGTAAAATTCAGCCTCACATCAATGTTTTTGGAGGAGAGGACAGATTCTGGCTCGGGCCTGAAGGAGGCCAATTCTCTATATTTTTTAAAAAGGGCACCAGTTTTGATTTTAAAAATTGGTATACGCCAAGCGCAATTGATACTGAACCTTTTGAGCTCATAGAATACACAGATACCTCTGCACTATTTAATAAAAAGATAAGGCTTGTAAATTATCAGGATACTGAATTTAACATTGAGGTTACAAGAGAAGTATTGCTTCTTTCAAACAGAGATATCGAAAAAAATCTACAAATCTCCCTGGGTGATGATATCTCTTGTGTTGCTTTTCAGACAAAAAATGGAATAAAAAATATCGGTGAGTCGGACTGGTCAAAAAGAACAGGATTGCTCTCTATCTGGATTCTTGGAATGTTCAGGCCATCTGATAATACAACAGTGGTAATTCCCTATAGAGGCTGTTTAAAGTTAAATACCGAATATTTTGGTAAGATAGGCGAAGACAGATTAAAGGTAAAGGGTCAAACAATATTTTTCAGGGGTGATGGGAAATACAGATGTAAAATCGGGGTTAAACCAGAGAATTGTCTTCCATTTTTTGGGAGTTATGATTCGGAGAGAAAAATTTTGACAGTTATACAGTACTCATTGAGTGGAGACACCACTTATGTTAATTCGCTGTGGAAGTATCAGGAACATCCATACAGAGGTGATGCAATTAATTCCTATAATGATGGCCCGATCGATGAAAGCGGAAACCAGCTTGGTCCTTTTTATGAGCTGGAGTCTTCTTCTTGTTCAAGGGAGCTTAGAGTGGGTGAGGAGATAAAGCACACACATACAACCTACCATTTTGAAGGAAGAGAGGAGAAACTTAATCAAATTGCAGAGAAGATATTGGGGGTTGGTTTGAAGGAGATCGGGTTGGTCTTTCAAAATTGAGGGGATATGTCATGAAAAAAATTTCAACGAGTCGGGCACCTCGACCGAGCGGACACTATTCTCAGGCAATAGAACATCAGGGAATAGTTTATGTTTCGGGTCAGCTCCCTATCAGACCCGATGGAGAAAAGGTTGAGATGGCCACTATTGAGGAGCAGACAGAACAGGTGCTGGAAAATCTTAATGCTATTCTTATTGATGCTGGAAGTGGGAAAGATCGTGTCTTAAAAGTAACTATCTACATTTCGGACATCGAAGCCTGGGGGAGGGTAAATGCTGTTTATGCCCGATTTTTTGGTGAGCATCATCCGGCCAGAAGTGTTGTACCTACTCGAAGGCTTCACTATGGTTTTAAGGTAGAAATTGATGCAATAGCATTTATCGGAACCGATTCCTCAAAGAGGAGAGGGTAATGAATCTCAGAGAACTTGAGACTCCCTGTCTCGTATTGGATCTGGCAAAGGTGAAAAAGAACATCGAACATTTCCACCAACACATAAGATCCCTTGCAGTTGATTTTCGACCTCATGTAAAAACAGTGAAAAATATAGAGCTAACAACAATGGCCCTGATGCGAGAAGGGAGCGGAATAATGGTTTCAACCATGAAGGAGGCGGAGTACTTTTTTAATCATGGTATAAGAGATATTGTTTATGGTGTGGGAATCGCTCCGGTAAAGCTGAGACGAGTTGCAGATCTGATTAATAGGGGTGCCGGACTTACGCTTATACTCGATTCCATTGAGCAGGTAGAATTTGTGGCTGCTGCGGCTCAGCAATTTTCGATTACTATACCTGTTCTCATTGAGATCGATTGTGACGGCCACCGATCTGGTATATCTTCAAACGATCCACTACTGATTGATATTGCAAATCTGATATCAAGAAAAAAGGGTGTTGAGCTGAGGGGGATCGTAACCCATGCTGGTGAGTCGTACAATTGTCGAAGCATTGGGTGTATTAAAAGATTGGCAGGAGTTGAGCGAGATACGGCTGTGAGGTGTGCAGAGAGTTTGAGAAGGGAGGGTTTTGCCTGTCCTGTGGTAAGTGTTGGTTCAACACCTACTGCAAAGTTTGTTGATGATCTTGAGGGAGTAACAGAGGTGCGAGCCGGGGTTTTTGTTTTTTACGATCTATTCATGGCAGGTCTTGGTGTCTGCAGGATAGAGGATATTGCTATCTCAGTTCTTGTCTCTGTTATAGGTCATCAAAAAGTTAGGGGCTGGATAATAACAGACGGAGGGTGGATGTCGCTTTCACGGGACAGAGGAACATCATCACAGAGAGTAGATAGAGGTTATGGTCTGGTTTGCAGCATTGAAGGAAAACCATTGGATGATATGATTGTATATTCTGCAAATCAGGAACACGGCATAATAGGAAGTAGCAGCAGTGACAAATCGATTCTAGAGATGTTTCCAGTTGGTACAATGCTCCGCATACTGCCAAACCATGCGTGTGCAACATCTGCCATGCACGATCGCTATTATGTTGTTGACGGATCAACAGAGGTGGTTTGTGTGTGGCACAGGATGAATGGATGGTAGAGAAATTCTTATTGGGTATAATTTGTATGAAAGATTATAAGAACAGAATTATCGATTTTTTAGACAACAATCCGAGTCAAATCTATAAAAGCAGAAGGCTGGCCAGATATCTGGGTGTGAAAAATAAAGATTATCAGGATTTTAAAGCACTTCTTAGAAAGATGGCTGAGGAGGGATCGATATTGCGCCACAAGGGAAACAAGTACGGAAAGTATCAAAAGCAGAATGAGGTTTCAGGTATTATTCATATTAAGGCACAGGGATATGGCTTTCTGAGGAGGGATGATGGTGAAGAGGATGTATTTATTGGTCAGAAAAATATGGGAAATGTATCACATAATGATCGGGTAAGGGTAGTACTCTTTAAAAAAGGGAGTGGAAGGCTTCAGGAAGGAAGGGTTGTCGAGATCCTTGAACGGGGGAACAGGAGGATCGTTGGAACTTTTCATGAAAGCAGGTCCTCTTTTTATGTTGTTCCTGATCAGGTAAAGACGTTCAGGAGAATATATGTTCATAAGGATAAAAGATGTGATGCGAGCAACGGACAGAAGGTTGTTATTGAGATTGAAAACTGGGGGGATTCTCGGATCGAACCTCGAGGCAGAATTGTTAGGGTGCTTGGTTATCCAGAGGAGAGAGGTGTGGATGTTCTCTCTATTATCCACAATTTTGATCTTCCTGATCGTTTTTCAGATAGTGTTTTAAACGAAGCCGAATCATTTGTTGATCCTGTTCCAGAGTCTGCTCTTAAGAATCGTATCGATCTTCGCAGCACTCTAACATTTACAATAGACCCCCCTGATGCAAAGGATTTTGATGATGCGGTTTCACTGGAGAGATTAAAAAATGGAAACTTTTTGCTTGGTGTTCACATTGCCGATGTGAGCTATTTTGTTGAGCCTGGTTCGGCAATAGATAGAGAGGCCCTAAGAAGGGGAACGAGTATCTATCTTGTAGATAGGGTAATTCCAATGCTTCCAGAGAGGTTGTCGAATACGATTTGCAGTCTGAGGCCTGATGAAGATAGATTGACCGTAAGTGTGCTAATAGAAATTTCTCCGGATGGTAGTTTGAAGGATTACAGTATCAGAGAATCGGTCATAAGAAGTAGAAGACGTTTTGAATATGGAGAGGTTCAGGAACTGATAAACTCGAGCAGAGATGGTAATGAAAGAGGCAGTGTAAAAGAGTCGCATTCTTCTGGTAGAGATCGTGAGGAGAAATTTTGTGATGTGCTGATCATGATGGCTCATTTGAGCAGAAAACTGAAAGAGAAATGGAATAGTGCAGGATCCATTGATTTTTATCTGCCGGAACCATATGTCGAGCTTGATAGGAATGGGGTTGCCGTGCGATTGGGAATAAGAGAACATTTTGAGAGCCATGAGATCATCGAGAATTTTATGCTGCTTGCCAATAAAATAGTTGCAGAACACATAGGACGCCTGAGAGAGGAGAGAGGAAGAAAGTATCCCTTTATATACAGAGTCCACGAGAGGCCTTCGGAGGAGAAGCTCAACTCTTTTGTTAGGTTTGTGAGAGCAATGGGATACTCTTTTGAACCCGGGAGGAGGGTCACGCCAAAGAGGTTTCAGGCATTTCTCGACAGGGTAAAGGGTACAAAGCATGAGATTGTTATTGAGGATGTTGCCCTGCGTACCATGATGAAGGCTGTCTATTCAACAAAAAATAGCGGTCATTTTGGACTGGCATTTAAGAGTTACACTCACTTCACTTCTCCAATAAGACGTTATCCCGATCTTGTGGTCCACAGACTCCTCAAGAATTATTTGCAGGAGCAGCCAGAAAGATTTCATCTTCCTTGCAAGCTGTCGAGTATTTGCGAGATATCTACTTCAATGGAGATAAGAGCCCAGGAGGCAGAAAGGGAATCGATCAGGATAAAACAGGTCGAATTTATGGAAAGACATATAGGAGATATATTCGAAGGCATAATTTCAGGTGTCACAGGTTTTGGAATATTTGTAGAAATTCCAGAGTACCTTGTTGAGGGACTTGTTCATATCGACACGATAAATGATGACAGATATATTTTTAACCAGGAAACATATACGCTGACCGGACACAGGAGTGGAAGAGTTTTCAAACTTGGGGACCCTGTCAGAGTCAGAGTGGTTAGAGTTGTGAAGGAGATAAGAAAGATAGATTTTCTTCTAATTTGACCCTGAAAATTTCGGTTGATTAGATTTATAATAATTACTATATTGATTGAAACTAACAGGCGATTGAATTAGCATGGCAATCACACATTCCATAACAAAAAATTATATAAGATTTTTTGTAAATCCGGGTTTCAGAGACAGACCGATTGATTACAGAGAGAATCTTAAAAAGTGTCGGGATGTACTCATCTGTTATCCAATATTTGATGATGCAATCCGCTACAGTGCAGAGCTTTCTGAAATAAACTCTATTTTTAGCAATAAGAATCTGTCGATAATTCACTTTGGTTATGATCGATACACACCTGAGAAACACAAACTTCAGAGCCTTTTTGATCATCCCATAAAGTTTCTTGATGTTACAAGGCAGAATTTATGGAATATAGTTAGATCAAAATCGATCAGAGAACTCTCTGCTCACTCTTTTGATCTCTTCATAGACCTCGACATAAGGTTTAATCTGATCAACATCTATTTATGCCGCCTTCTCCGTCCAGCAGTAAGGGTCTGTTTTAGTAAACCCTACTGTAATCATTTCTATAATGTTCAATATAGAACAAGTATCAATTCGCCTTATAAAGAGAAGCTTAAATCGCTTACAAATTTCTTCAATACCCTGCTCACTTAATCTTATGTTAAAGTAAAAAAATGCCAACCACAGGTTATTAAGAGGTGTGGATTTATAAAGTTGTCATTTTATAGCTCTTGTAATCGTTGCCAATTTTACACATTTCACTGTTGAAGATCGGATTGATCCAATAAAAAAACCGCCAAGTGATGTTTTCCTGGCGGATTTCAGATTTTTCAAGATTTTCTTAAGGTTAATTAAGAATGAAGTCTTCTGGATTCAGCCATTTGCCGTTTAATGAGACTCCATAATGAAGGTGAAATCCCTCTGATCTTCCTGTTGTTCCAACCTCACCAATCGGATCCCACCTCTTTACTTTGTCCCCTTTTGTTACATAGATTTTTGACAGATGACAGTAATAGGTTCTGTAGCCATTACCATGATTTATTATTACAAATTTACCAAAACCTTTGTTTGGAATGTATGTTCTCTTTACGAACTCGACAATACCGTCTGCAGTTGCAATGACAGGTGTCCCCTTTGGCATTGCAAAATCTACTCCTAGATGATTTTCTATCTGTCTTGTCAATGGATCAATACGATTCCCGAATGGGCTGGTTACTCTTGCTCCTACTATGGGGCGTATGGTAGGAAGGTGATTGATAAAATCATCACGTTCTTTGAATTTCTGGGCAACTTCTCTCAGCAGGCTGTTTTCGAGTTGTATTTCCCGCCTCATCTTGTTGAGATCAAGCTTGATCTCCTCTGCTGTTGCACGCACCTCATCAGATGCATAGCTGAAGTGAATGACAGAAGAATAATCGGGGCCACCTATGCCCACTCTTCTCATATCGCTATCTATTGGTGGTAGACCCGCAGCATTTCTTAGTTCATCGCCTGTTGTCTCTACCTTAGCAAGACGTCCATTGAGCTGTGCCACCTCTTCTTTTATTGCTAATAGTTCCTTCTGCAGTACTTCCCTGTCGTTTTCCAGAGATATTATTCTGTAGTTGTGGAACATGCGTGTAAAGACGCTTATAGAAAATATGATAATCGAACTTAGAACCATTAAAACAAATAGGGATAGGATGCAGAATTTTTTCCATGTTAAACTTATTTCTTTTATGTCTGATCTATTTTTAGATAGGTATATAATACGAACTCTTTCTTCGAGCATACTCTCTCCCCATAAATCTGTGGTAAATGCTTGAAGTTAATAGTAGGTTGTAAAATGATAAATAAGATAATAAAATATTATGATCATGTCAAGTGAAAATATTTTATTATTTGAATGACCCCCATTTTTCAAGTCCATTTCAAATCGAGAGTTAATTGATCT
>CAZYVD010000057.1:0-18520 GCA_964651045.1 uncultured bacterium | reverse complement strand
TGGGTCACCAACTGGATAAGGTAAGCTTTGCTCGGCGCACTCATTTTTTACCTCCATAATAAATGGGTATGATCATAAAAATATAAGAGAGACAAACAATTGAGAATCTTCTTTTTTAATGCAAAAATTTAATTAATATTTAGTGTGTAGATCAATTTGTTAAAAATTATTCCTCGACTCCTGCACCAATTTTTTAGCTCTTTTGAATTTCATCTAAAAGTAGGGAAATAATTAGTATAAGGCCACATATTTAAATGCCACTATCCTATTTCCCCTTTAAATAGGCCCTGTCGTAAACCATAATTACAAGCGAGAGCAGAAAAAGTACAGATGCACCCCTCAGATAACCCGCACCGGTTACTCCCATTAAATACTTTTGGGTCAATACAACGATAAATGCCAAAATTGTGGCAGCAATGCCGCCTAGTGCTGCTATCATACACAGGTACTTCATTTTAACCTCCCCTTAATTATATATAATGTTAAATGTGATCAGGCCATATTTGGGATAGACTTCTTTTCCTTGTAGGCCCTGACCTGTTCCATAAAAATCTCCAGATCGCTGTCTAGATCGAATGGAACACCATCAAAATAGAATATTCTTATTGGAATATTGTTGTGATCTCTGCTCAGGTGTGGATAGATCACTTCAGAAACAATTCCATTCATACAACTAAAAGGACTTATGTCTACAATTCCATCGCAGCCTGCATGGTAAAAATCTATCGCCTTGCCTGTATTGAGTGTCATCTCACCAAGTGCCATTGTAGATGGTAAATATGGAAGGCTATATCTGAGAATCTTTTCAATCCTTCCCTCTGGACGTGTCGAAAAAATTTTTTTGAATGGAGAAAGCAGAGCCTTCTCATCGTGAAGTTGGATGACATGCTTTACCTTCTTTTTTGCCATTGAGAGAGAAAAGCCTCTCCCTGCCTCTCTTAACTTTCTTTTCTCCTCAATATTTGTATACCAGACCCATTCAGAGATATCCGCAATCCATACCTCACCACCCTGTGCTTCAATCCTCCTTATCATGTTTTGATTGCTGAAGGTGTTGAATCTGAGATATATTTCACCAACCACCCCAACAAGCGGCCTTGTACCAGGCTCCTCATTCATCTCGATATTCAGGAAACAATCCCTTATCTTTTCGAGTGTGCCTACCAGTTCTTTCAACTGCTTTGATGAATCAACTCTTCCATCTGATAGGATTCTGCACACACTTCTCAGCGCATCATCATGCACTCTGTCTGTGCTGCCAGGATTTTTTTCATATGGTCTGTACATGAGAAGCATCTTTCTCAAAATGTCAGAGACTACAACAGCACGCCATGCAGTACGCTGAAACTGGATAGAACCCAGGGATATAGTCTCATATCCATCACTGCTTGTTGGTGAAAAAACAATAACATCTTCAATGTTCATGTCTCTGAGTATCTTCCGAAGCAGCGGAGCATATTGACCAAAGCGGCATGGCCCTGAAGATGTGGGCAGGAGAAAGGCCGTTCTGGAACCATCAAAATCATCACTTGTTATAACCTTTAAGAAGTTTCCCAGAACAACCCGCTGTGGAAGACATTCCTCACCTGTTGTAAACTGAGCTGCAAGTCGAAGGGTCTCCTCGTCTGAATCTGGCGAAGGCCTTGCATCAACACCAATAGACTGAAATGCTGCTGCCATACACATTGCCCCACCACTGCTCATCCGCGGTATATACATTCTTCTTCCTAATAGTGAACTCATCCCTCTACAAACTCTAATAATACAAACACTATATCATCTTCTTGCTTTCAAGAAAAGCCTCTATTCTCGTCATAATTCCAGCGTCGTTAGCATGACTGTCGATCTGAATAAAGAGGAACGGTCTTCCGCATGCCTCTTCTATATAATGACGAATATATGAATCCGGTCCGCATTTAAAATTACTGATATATATAATATGCAGTTTCGAAAAATCTCTTACAAAGCGAGCAGCCTGCAATATCCTCCTTCCATAATTCCAAAACATATGCCTATTTACATCGTCTATGTCTACATCATCCAGCGGCAAAAAATCCATTGGGATCACATTCACACCATATATATCTCTCAATTTTTTAGGGATGTTGAGATTCAAACCAGAATCATAAAGATTATAGGGCCTTCCAAGTAATACAACACCAGATTCATCAGTTCTGGAAATAAATTTCAGAACATCATCGGCCTTTCGCACAATCTGCTCTCTAAACCAGGCCTGTGCGCTGTACGACTCCGCTACGGCCTTCCTATTTTCCCGTGAGCCAATCCCAAGAGCTCTTATCTGGGTTTTAAGCTGGTGTTCTACAAAAGATCTGCCATTCCTGAACTTTATGTTTGGATAAAAAAGATAATCCCAGCATTCCCTGAGCCCAGGCGTCCTTTTTATTACAAGTGGTATTGTCTGAGCCCATGGACATATAAATGATGCTACACCAGATGTTGGATCCTCCTCGTCAACAACATTTGGAAGAAAAAGATGGTCTACTCTCTTTTCTATTAGATCCATAATATGTCCATGAACAACCTGAATCGGAAAACAAGGTTCTGCAACAGATGCTTCCACACCACGATTTATTATCTTCTGATTTGTTGGCGAAGAGATGACAACATCGAATCCAAGAGAATGAAAATAGGAAAACCAGAATGGAAGACGGTCATAGAAATGGAGCACCCTCGGGATTCCAATTGTTCCGCGTCCTCCTCTCTCACCACTTCTGTTTTCAACCTCATCTCCAAACAACAGTCTAAGCCTGAAATCAAACAGATCTTCTATAGATGATTTTTTTGTACTCTTTGTTCTCTTTCTATATCTTTCAGAACACTTGTCGCCCCAATAACTCTTCTCCCCCTCTACTGTGAATTGCTGAATAATACACTGGTTTGTACATCCCTTACAAGTAAATTCCTTCATGCTCCATGACACCCTTCCCATATCCCACCCCCTGAAAGATGTTTTCTTATTGTTCTCCCTCTCTCTTGCAAGAAGTGCCGCACCTATTGCTCCTATTATTCCATTATGCGGCGGCACAATAATCTCTTTATTAAGAAGTGTAGAAAATGCGGCTGCCACACTATCATTGTATGCAGTTCCACCTTGAAAAAATATGACCTCCCCGATCTTTCTCCTCTTTACAACTCTGTTTAAATAATTTTGCACAACCGATAGAGCAAGGCCTGCCACAATATCTTTCTTGGAAACATTTCTATGAATATAAGGAACAAGTTCCTTTTCCATGAACACAGTACACCGCTCTCCGAGTCGTAACGGATGCTGGGATTGAAGGGCAAGACTTGAAAATTCACCCTTTATGTCGATTCCAAGCTCCTTTGCCTGCTCTTCTAAAAAAGAACCCGTGCCAGCAGCACATGCCTCGTTGAGACTGAAGTCAACAACGATTCCATCTCTTAAAGATATAAACTTGGAATCCTGTCCCCCAATCTCGAAAATCGTATCAACCTTCTTATTCAAAAATTTATCACTGATGAACAAAGCCCCAGTCTTATGTGCTGTTATTTCATCCTTTACTACATCTGCACCAACGAGTGCTCCTATGAGTTCTCTGCCCGATCCAGTTGTTCCAACACCCCTTATCTCTACTCGATCTACTTCTATTTTGTTAAATATCTCATTCAATGCATCGCTTACAACCTCTATTGGTCTGCCGTCTGTCATCCGGTATATACCATATATCAGCTCTCCATCCGAGTCGATGAGTGCAAGGTTTGTGCTTACAGATCCTACATCGATTCCGAGATATGCATCAATCCTGCCATTTTGAGGAAACCTGTATTGCTGAACCTTCTCTCTTAAAAGCCTGACCCTGTCCATCTTCAATGGTTCTGCTGTCGGATAATTTTTTGTTTTGCATTCGCTACTCTTTAATCGACCTTTCTCTATGGTCTCTTTACCACCAGCCAGTGCTGCACCTATTGCACCAACCCATAGAGAAAGCTCGGGAACTATTAGATTCTCATCGTTAAGGTTAAATGTTTTTTTAAATGCCTCAACAACTCCCCTGTTTTCCGAGACGCCTCCTATGAATGCAACATTTGGAACTATCTCCTTACCCTTTGTTATAGCACCTTTAAAGTTTCTAACAACAGCCTCACATAGTCCTTTGAGTACTTCGTCGGGAAGATATCCCCTTTGTTGAGCATGAATCATGTCGGATTTAGCAAACACAGAACATCTGCCAGCAATAGGTGCAGTTCTTTTGGCTCTCTGAACAATATCACTCACATCATCAATACTGTACTTCAATCTCTTTACCTGCTGATCAAAGAATGAACCAGTGCCTGCTGCACACTCTCCATTTGTCTCATAATCAAGAATCTGTACCGATCCCGACCTGGTTCTCGATAGTAAAATATATTTTGAACTCTCAGCCCCAATCTCGAAGATCGTATTTACATCAGAATATATACTGCCTACTCCCTGTGCAACAGCGATATACTCATTCACATACTCCAGACCGAACTCTTCGGAAAAAGTCTTTCCACCTGAACCCGTGATGCAGATATCTACCCTCACATCACCTGATAGGATTTTTAATATATCATGAATGGTTCTTTGAAGGACCTCCCTTGGACTGCCATAGTGACGAATATATGGAGAAATTAGAAGCACCCCCTTCTCCAGAGGAGCTAAAAGATCTTTATATATTGAAAATCGCTGCTTTTGGACAAGATTTTTGCAAGCACCATCACATGATGGACCATTAAAAAAAATTGCCAGCTTTACACTGACCGCCCCAACATCGATTCCTATTGAAACCCTTTTTTTCATGACAAGACAAACATTAGGCAGGATTTAATTAAGCACTCTTTTTTACTTTAGATTTATATTTATAGACAGGCTCTTTCCTTTTTAAAATCACATCTTCTGTAATTATACACGAATCTATATTCTGCATGGATGGAAGTTCGTACATAATATCAAGCATTATATTCTCCATAATCGATCTAAGTGCCCTTGCACCTGTCTTCTTCTCTGTGGCCAGTCTAACAACCGCCTTCAATGCCGATTCCTCAAATTCAAGATTTACACGATCAATATCAAAAAGCCGCTTATACTGCTTGATCAGTGCATTCTTCGGCTCTTTGAGAATACGAAGAAGTGCATCCTCATCCAGTTCATCAAAGGATGAAATGACCGGAAGCCTGCCTATCAATTCAGGAATAAGTCCAAAGTGCAAAAGATCGTCAGGCTCTACCTGTTTGAGAAGTTCGCTTGTAGTATAGCTTCTCTTTTTATTAACATCTACACCAAAACCCATCATCTTCTCTCCAATCCTTCTGGCAACTATTTTCTCAAGCCCCTCAAAAGAGCCTCCGCAGATAAACAGAATATTTTTAGTATTAACATTTATGAAACTCTGTTCAGGGTGTTTCCTGCCTCCCTTTGGAGGAACAGAAACAATAGAGCCTTCAAGAAGCTTTAGAAGCCCCTGTTGAACGCCTTCTCCTGAGACATCTCTGGTTATAGAGGAACTTTCTCTCTTCCTTGCTATCTTATCTATCTCATCGACATAAACAATTCCCTGCTCTGCTCTGTCCAAATGATAACCTGCGGCCTGAAGTAGCCTCACAAGAACATTTTCTACATCCTCACCAACATATCCTGCCTCAGTAAGGGTAGTTGCATCTGCTATTGCAAATGGAACCTTTAAAAATCTTGCAAGTGTCTGAGCCATCAGGGTCTTGCCTGTTCCAGTCGGGCCGATCAGTAGTATGTTGCTTTTGTCAAGCTCAACCTCACCAGAAGAATCGCACTCATTGATCCTCTTGTAGTGGTTGTACACTGCAACAGATATTGTCTTTTTAGCACTCTCCTGTCCGATTATATAGTTGTCAAGTTCCTCTTTTATCTGTTGCGGAGTAGGAACAGGATGGACCATCTTCATGGGCTTTCTTGAAACATCACTCTTGATTATATCCTGGGCATATTGCACACACTCGTTGCAAATATTTACTCCAGGACCCGTGACGATCGCATCTACTTCATCTGAAGATCTGCCGCAAAATGAACATATATATTGACGTGCCAATGTTAATCCTTTCTCTTTGCTTTCCCTGTCTTTTCCTCACGCTTCAATACTTCATCTATTATTCCATACTCCTTTGCCTCTTCTGCAGACATGAAGAAATTCCTGTCTGTGTCTTTCTCTATCTTTTTCAGGGGCTGACCTGTATGATATGCGAGTATCTCATTTAATTTCTCTCTTAGAGTCAATATCTCCCTTGTCTGTATCTCTATATCTGTGGCCTGGCCCTGAGCTCCTCCAAGAGGCTGGTGTATCATTATTCTTGCATGCGGAAGTGCCGAACGTTTGCCCTTGGTTCCAGCAGCCAGCAAAAGCGCACCCATGCTCGATGCCTGCCCCATGCAAATCGTTACTATATCTGGCCTTACATACTGCATTGTATCATAAATAGCAAGACCAGATGAAACATATCCCCCTGGAGTATTTAGATATAAATAAATATCCTTCTCGCTGTCTTCTGCCTCAAGAAATAGAAGCTGGGCGATCACAAGACTTGCAACAGCATCATCGATGCTCATTCCGATGAAAATGATCCTCTCCTTCAGCAAACGAGAGAATATGTCATAAGCCCTCTCTCCTCTCCCTGTTTGTTCAACTACTATTGGAATTAAACTCATATTGACTCCTCAATTATGAAACTACATCAACCCTCTTTTTCTTTGGATCGACTTCAATCTCTTTTATCTTTGAATTCTTCTTTATAAAATCAAACACCTTATCTTCAAGTATCCTGTTTTTTAATCTCCTCATCTCCTCTGGTTTTTTCAGCACAGCCCTTATCTTTTTTTCATTTTGCGAAGAGGATTCCGCTATCTTTTTAATCTCCTTTTCAATGTCATCCTCCTTTACAGAAATCCCCTCATTCTCGGCTATCCTTGGCCAGATTATGTTCCATTTTAGATTCCATATTACTGCTGCTCGATTTTTCTCCTTAAATTTATTCTCATCAAAATCTTCTTCCCCATACTTCTTATAGTCCTCAACGAGTGAGTTTAGTGTATTTTCTATCATAGAATCCGAAAGCTCAAAATCATTCCTTTTTATGATCTCGTCTGCAATGCGTTCTCTCAGCGCCCTCTCTGCCTCCTCCTGCCTGTGCCTTATTATGTTCCTTCTTATATCCTCCCTCAACTCCTGAATCGATTCGAAATTGCCGATATCCTTTGCAAATTTATCTCCCGCCTCCGGTAGGATTCTCTCTTTTACATTTTCCACTCTTATAGAGTAATGATCGTCTCTGTCGATTTTTCTTCCCTTCTCATCTACATCTTTCGATCTTATTGTAAATCTTCTCTGTTCTCCACTTACAACTCCAAGAAGCTGATCTTCTATAATATCGCCGAGTGGTGGTTTGCCGAGTTCAAAACTCCTGTCCTCCCACTTATGTCCAATTATTGGAACACCCGATCCGTCGAGGGCCTGAATGTCTCCCTCAATGATATCGCCTCTCTTAGCTCCTCTTTTTACCGGCTTTATCTCTGCCTTCTTCTCACGTAAAATCTCTATGCTCTTCTCCACATCCTCATCAGTGACTCTAACAATCTCCTTGCTGAAACTCAACCCCTTATAATCTTTGACCTCTATCTCTGGCTCAACATCGACCTCTGCAGTAAATTTTAAGGGCTTGCCTTCCTCAAAAGAAACCTCCTGGATTGTACCAGGTGCAACCACCGCGATCTTCTTCTCTCTGACTGCCTTTTGATAATATATCTGAATCAACTCGTCAACTACCTCGGCATTGATAGCATCGCCAAACCTTTTCTTTATTATGGAGAGCGGTGCCTTGCCCTTTCTAAATCCATCGATTGCGATTCTACTGCGATAATCGGCGATCTTTTTTTCTATATAAGGTTTGACCTCACTATATGAAACTTCGACCTCCATTTTCTTCTTGCAACTGCCAATCTCTGTTATTTCGACTCTCAAAAGAATTTCCTCCATTTAAAATTTGTGCGAGAGGAGGGACTCGAACCCTCATCCGCGCTCAGCGGACTAGATCCTAAGTCTAGCGCGTATGCCAATTCCGCCACTCTCGCCTTATTAGACTGCATAAAATATATAAATTTTACTTAAAATTCAAAATATTTTTAAACACCAATCTACAAATCCTGTATCTTTTTTAAATCTATGTCACGTCCCATCATGACGAGTATATCGCTATCCTTGATAACATATTCAGCAGTCGGTACCATGACCACCTTCTCCGGCACACTCTCCTTAACTACTATCAACTGCACTCCATACTTTTTCCTTAAGTCAAGCTTTCCAAGAGATTTATTTAAGAATGACTTTGGAGGTTCGATCTCGATTATGCTGTATCCTTCGGCCAGTGGAATATGATCGAGGATGTTCTCATGAGTCAGAGTTCTTGCCACCCTGCATGCCATATCCTTTTCAGGAAAAATCACCTCTGAAGCACCTATCATCTGCAGTATTCTTCCGTGTTCTTCACTGAGTGCCTTTGAAACTATACGCTTAATCTTCAACTCGCGTAGATTCAGTGTTGCAAGAACACTCGACTCTATCTGGCCCAGACTCACAACAACACAATCCATCTCCTTAAGTCCCAGTTTATCCAGTACATCCTTGTCTGTCCCATCCGCTATAACCGCCTTATGGATCTCATTTTTAATCTTCTCTATCTTCTCATCGTTCAAATCAAGTGCCATTACCTCCACACCTTCTCGTACGAGTTCCTTTGCAAGAAAAGAACCAAAACTGCTCAATCCGATTATAGCAACGCTTCTCATTTCTCACTCCATTCTCAGTTACTTATCCTACCATTATCTCGCCCATCGCATATCTAAATCGTACCGCTTGCCTTCCTGACCTACTTGTCAGCGCTATGGCCATTGTCAGAGGGCCAAGTCTTCCAACAAACATTAAAATAATAATCAATATCTTACCCATTACTGTTAAAGTGTTCGTCACTCCCATCGACAATCCCACAGTGCCAAAGGCGGAAATGGCCTCGAATAATAATACTAAAAAATTGCCCCTGCTATCATTAACATGTATAGAACCCTCTTCTGTTAATAAAAGACCCCAGAATACTACCCCAATCAGTATGACCGAACTCAACACTATTACAAGCGCCTTTCCTGCTGCTGCGCCAGGTATTGTTCGATAAAATAGATGCGGATCTTCATGTCCTCGCAAACGAGAAAGTAGCATTGCCACCAGAATTCCTACTGTGCTTACCTTTACTCCTCCACCGCAAGAGCCTGGAGCAGCACCGATAAACATGAGAATCATTAAAATAAAGCATGTCCCATTTGTGAGAGAGCCGATTTCTACTGTATTAAATCCGGCCGTTCTTGCTGTTATTGACTGAAACAGTGAAATCAGAACAGACGATCGTGGAACTACTCCATAAAAAATATGATTCCTCTCGATTAAAAATATAGATAGTGCTCCAAATACAATAAGAAACAGGGTAACCGTTATTACTACCTTTGAATGAAATGAAAATCCTCCTGTTTTCCTTTTGAAAGGAGAAAATATGTTCTTAAGATCTAAAAGAACTATAAATCCCAGTCCTCCAAGTATTATCAGAATCATTACTACACTATTAATAAAAAAATCTGATCTGAAGCTCTCAAAACTATTATTAAATAGGCTGAAACCAGCATTGCAAAAAGCAGATATAGAGTGAAAGATTCCATTGTACAGGGCATCATGAATCGGATAATAACGAGACCATGCAACGGTTAGGCAGATTACGCCAGCAAGTTCTATAGAAAAAACTGTGATCATGATCTTACTAAGCAGACTACCAATATTGCGTACAGGTGTATGGCTGAGCGTGTTATCTATTGCATCTTTCCCACGAAGCGATACTCTTTTTCGAAAAAGATACAAAAAGAAGGTAGAAAATGTCATGATGCCCAGTCCACCTATTTGAATAAGACTCAGCACAACAATTTGTCCATACAGTGTCAATTGGCTTCCTGTATTTATCACTGTAAGCCCGGTGACACATGTAGCAGAAACCGATGTGAATAGTGCATCAATCAGACTCAGGTTGCCCTCATGAACAGACCACGGCAACAAAAGCAGAACAGTACCAACAGTTATGATTGCTGCAAAACTCAACACAATTATCTGTGGCGGCTCTAATGAAGCAACTCTTCTTAAAACATTCTGTTTCTTACCATTCATCTCTAAAATTAAATCACTCTTGCTGCTGTTTGGTCTTTTTTACTACTCGTACCTTTTTAATCCTCTGCCCTTCTACCTTTTCTACAATCAAGAGTAGATCTTTGTAGTTTATTTCCTCTTTCTCTTTTGGGATTCTTCCCAGCAGACTAAAAATAAACCCTCCCATGCTCTCGTATGCTTCCTCGGCTGGAATGTTTAGATTTAATGCCTCATTCATATCTTCAATATCTATCTTCCCATCAACGATCCATGAATACTCATCTATCTTTCGCAAAAGAGGTTTTTCCTGGTCATATTCGTCACGAATCTCCCCGACTATCTCCTCTATCACATCCTCCATTGTAACAAGACCTGCGGTTCCCCCATATTCATCAACCACGATTGCCATATGAATCCTCTCCCTCTGGAACTCCCGCAAAAGTTCATCTATCATCTTGCTCTCAGGAACAAAATAGGCCTTACGCAGCATATCTGGCAACCTTACAACTTCCTTATTCTTTATCATATATGGAAGCAGATCCTTAACAAACAAAATTCCTATGATGTTATCTATCTTTTCTTCATATACTGGTATTCTTGAATGTCCCTTCTCCTTAACTATCTTCATTATCTCCTTGATTGGTGTGTTTTTTTCAACGGTCACCATGTCTGTTCTCGGCACCATTACTTCCTTGACCATGGTTTCATGAAACTCAAAAATTGACGATATCATCTCCCTCTCATTTCTGTCGAGTACTCCGTCATCTTCACCAACTTCAAAAAGAGTCTTAAACTCCTGCTGATTAACAAATGGAGCTTCTTTTTTCACTCCCATCAATGAATGGACTGTAGTTGTAAGTTTTTCAAGTATAAATGAAACAGGTATTAGCATCTTTACAAACCACACAAAGAAAAATGAGGCCTTGCATGCAAATTGAACAGGTTTTCTTACTGCAACTATCTTTGGAGTAACTTCACTGAAAATCAAAATTATTATAGTCACTACTACTATCTCGAGCAAGATTCCTATACGGCTCTCTAATTCTCCTCTCTGTACAAATCCGTTGATGAAAAGGGCAGCCACTGTTGCGGCTGCCACATTTACTACTGTATTCCCTATCAAAATACTCATGAGCAGCCGCCTTGGTTTGGAAAGAAGAACCAATACCCTCTTGACCGGCCGAGTCTTATCTTTCCTCTCTTCAAGCCTTCCGAGTTCGACTTGTGATATTGAAAAATAAGCAGATTCAGAACCCGAAAAAAAGGCGGATAAAAGTACCAATATGATGAAAATAGTTATGGATAATACCAAATTCTATCTTCCTCCTATTGTAATTAATGTTTTCTATTTATTCCAACTTTATTTAGATAGTAATCCTCTTTCTGCATCATATATTCTCTGGATTCACGATCACTATCATCATATCCCATTAGATGAAGCAGGCCGTGGATCAATAATCTTGAAAGCTCTTCTTTATATTCAACATTGTATTGTTCTGACTGTTCTCTTGCCATATCATCGCTCACATATATCTCCCCCCATACCTCCTCGTCTCTGTTTCCCAGGATAAACGACAATACATCTGTGGGACAATCCCTGTCAAGAAAGCGACTGTTCAACGCCTTTATATAATTGTTATCTACCAATACTACAGATATTGTCCCTTTTCCTTTACACCCCTCCTCTACCAATACCTTATTTAAAAGAGAGCGAATCCACTCCTCAGACACATCCGCCTTATTGGTCTGAAATGATACTTCAATCTCCATTTGAATGCTCAGGCTTATTGTTTTTCTTATCTGGATATTCAACTCTTGTATGATATATTCCTGCCAGAATAGTTAAAAAACTCTCTTTAATCTTCTCCAGATCTTTCAGTGTCAGCGGAGATTCATCAAGTTCTCCCTCCCTGAAGCGTTCATCCACGAGCGTTTCGATCAATCCCTTCAATCTGCTGTGATTCGGTGTCTTTATCGATCTCGTGGCAGCCTCAAGTGTGTCAGCAAGCATTACAATAGCGGCCTCCTTTGTCTGCGGCTTAGGTCCCTGATATCTATAATCTTCCTCTCTTGTCTCCTTTGGGTCACTTCTGTCGAGTGCCTGCTGATAAAAATAGGACATGACTGTTGTACCATGATGTTGATGTATTATATCCTTAATGCTCTTTGGAAGTTTATATTTCTCGGCCAGCTCAAGGCCTTTTTTAACATGGTTCATTAAAATCAGACAGCTCATTCTTGAGGTCAGCTTCTGATGAGGATTCTTGCCTGTTATTTGATTCTCAGTAAAATATTCTGCCTTCTCGATCTTTCCAACATCATGATAATAAGAACCAACTCTTGCCAGCAATGAATTTGCTCCAACCGCCTGTGCAGCGGCCTCTGATAGATTGCCTACAATTATGGAGTGATTATATGTACCGGGTGCCCTCACTGAGAGCTCCTTGAGCAGGGGATGATTCAAATTCGACAACTCCAGCAGTGTAAAATCGGTAGTTATATCAAAGAGCGATTCTGCTATCGGCAAAAGACCAGAGGCTATCACAGGAGTTAGGAGACCTGCAAAGGCGCCCCAGGGCCATTCTCTAACTATCTCTCTGAATGGCAGAAAACGAAGAAATCCCATGAATGTGATCGACAGTATATATGCACATGCAAGATAAAAAATGGCATTTACAAGCTGACGGCGACTCCTGAGGTGTTTTATTGTAACAACACCAACAACACCAACAAAAAAGGAGACAACTGTTAGATTAAACTCGTTTCCCCATAGTCCTCCTATCAATATGCTAAAAACCGCGGCACTCGCATATCCCAGGTTAGAACCAAACAGTGTGGCAAGCAGTATTGTTCCCAGTGCAGAGGGCACGAGATATTCCGATCCATCCAGCCTGTGAATCAAAAATGTAAAAAAACTGACCATAAAGACTATAAGCGATACAAGCACAAGCAGTTTTGTCTCTTTTAATATTTCAGGATTGTTTTGATAGATAAATATTATGAACAGGAAAAAAACAACCATTATGAACATCAATTTCCCCATAACCGGCCAGACCTTTCTGAAGCCCTTCTCTATCATCCCCTTTTCTGCCATCTTCGATGCAAGTGATGTAAGCTTCCTTCTTATCTCAGGAGTGATACGCTCATGCCTGTCAACAATCCTTTCATTCTCATACACAAACCCGCTGCTCAGAGGAACTCTGGCCCGAGCCTCTAAAATCCTCTGTTTGTGGGATTCCTCATCATATATTAAATTTGGACGAAGGAAAAAATTTATTATTCCAAATCCGAGCTGTGCAAAATATCTCTTCTTTGTATATAAATCCTTCAGAGTGTTTACCACCCTGTTTTTTGCCTCATCCATATCATAAAACTCATCAAACGAACGCAGGACTTCTTCATCATTAACCACTACATATAACCTTCTATCAGGATTCATCAATTTTTTCTTTTCTACATTCAGCACTCCCACTGCAAGTATATCCTTCATGATTTCCTGCAGCTCTTTTTTAAACTCCTGGAGCTTCTTTTTACTTATCCCACCTCTTGGATCTACCATCTGTTCTATTGCAAATGTATCCATTACAGAAATAGGATAAAGTATAAATAAAGAATCCATCAATGCAGATTTCAAAGAACCATTATTAAACACTAAATATCTAATCTTTTCTACATCATTAAAAAACGAATTCAATCCCTTAAGAGAAAGCTCTACCTGGTCTTTATCATCAATGAATATCGGATAGACCTTCTGAACCGCTAATTCACGATCCTTTTCTATTTCCTTTTTTGTTTTTAATATCTCAAAGCTGAATGGTGCAACAACCTGTCGATTACTAATGCTTCCTTCTTTTAGATCTGAAAATTGCAGTGCCCCATCACCCGGGAACATGGAAAGAAGTACTATGAGAAGCACCCCTGCGATAAGATACTTTATCCACTTA
Organism: uncultured bacterium; assembly: GCA_964651045.1. GTDB lineage: Bacteria > Zhuqueibacterota > QNDG01 > QNDG01 > DSAB01 > CAZYVD01. Next base: position 4,374 of record CAZYVD010000057.1, on the reverse strand, counting down.
TCCTTCCGTTCCTTCTGTGGATGTTTCAAAGCCCTATCTTTTTTCAACACTCTAAATATTAACCTATTTAAAAAATTCATCCTTTATTAACTTCCTCTTTGCTATTTCCATCAAAACTATTGTATGCCTCAATTATCTGCTTTACGAGTCTGTGTCTGACAACATCCTCACCTGTAAGTTGTACAAAACCCACACCCTCAACACCCCTCAATACCTCCTGAGCCTGTATCAATCCAGATTCTACGTTTGCAGGCAGATCTATCTGAGTAACATCCCCAGTAATAATTGCTCTGGAGCGAACACCAAGCCGTGTAAGAAACATCTTCATCTGTATGGGGGTAGTATTCTGTGCCTCATCAAGTATGACAAAAGCATTGTCAAGCGTTCTACCCCGCATATAGGCAAGAGGCACAATCTCTATTATCCTGCGTTCAAAGTACTTCTGCAATTTGTCTGAAGGAATCATATCAAAAAGGGCATCTGTAAGTGGACGCAGATATGGATCTACCTTTTCCATCATATCTCCTGGAAGATAACCTAAACTCTCACCTGCCTCAATAGCAGGACGAGTCAGAATTATACGTGAAACCACCTTTTCCTTCAGCCTTGAGAGTGCAATGGCCACAGCAATATATGTCTTGCCAGTACCGGCCGGCCCTATGACAAACACAATATCATTTTCTGATACAGATAATACATATTCTCTCTGGCCCACAGTCTTGGGTTTTATCAGACCTGTTTTCCCGTACAATATAACATTAAAATTCCGATCTTGTTCTGATATTTTTTGTTTGTCCATAAAAATCAATTCAATTACTGTAGAGATGTCGCTTCTATCGAGCCGGCCATTCCTGTTCAAAAGGAAAAGCAGCTCTGTAAATACACTTCTTATTTTATCAACTTCACTCTTTTGCCCAGATATAATAAGATCATCTCCTCGTACCACAATCTTCGAATTAAACCTCTCCTCTATAAGACGGAGATGTTCGTCATGAGTACCAAAGAGTTGAAGCTGATCAACACCCTTTAATGATATTCTGCTCTTATCCATATCTATAATATAAAAAAGCTCTCAGCCTGTGAAAAATTCACGGAACCGAGAGCTAAAACCGAACGCTTGAATCAAATCGCCATTATAATCCCTAAGTCCGTATCTGAGACGAACTTATCTATCCAGACATTGTTATTTCTTCGGAACGCTCAATACCTGATACGGATATATCAGATCTGGATCTGAGATTATATCCTTATTTGCCTCATAGAGCTTTGTCCACATTGAAGGATCGTTGAAGACCTTGGCCATTCCGGCTATCTTATAGAGAAAATCACCTTTACTGACAAGATACTCATTCTCTCCAACGCCTCTGGCAATATTGAAGATTTGACCCGGGAAGATAAGATCTGGATCCTTGATCTGATCTTTATTCACACAGTAGATGCGAATCCACTGATATGGACATCCATAAATCTCATCCTTTTTGGCAATCTTCCAGAGGTAATCTCCCTTCACAACAACATACTGATCGAAAATATTGGCCGGCATCTTTGCCTTCAGGGCTGATAACTGGCCTTCAAGATCAGCAATTTTATTTTCCATCTCTGTTAAAAGAGAGAGTTTATTCTTTTTTGCCTCTTCGATCCTTTTCTCGACCTCTCCTACCTCATCTTTCTTGCGGAAAAGATCTTCAGGACTCAATGCGGCAAGACTGTTTATCTGATTCCCAATCGATTCCAGGTTAGACTTGTATGCTTCGTAACCAGCCTTATCGGAATCCAACATCGAATAAATCTCATCCCAGGTAGCATCAATCTTATTCTGAACCTCGTCTATCTGTTTTTTCAGGCTTTCAATCTGTGCCTCAAGTTCCTGGAGTCTTGTATTGGCATCTGCCTCCCGTTTCTGTGCCTCAGTAAGCTGGATCTTATACTCATCCATTTTGATCTTACGCTCTTCCTGGCAGTATCCTGCGGCACTAAAAGCAAGAAGCAGAATCATTGCTACTAAAAAAATCTGAACTCTTTTCCCCTCTATTTTCATTCTTATCTCCTCCTTAGTTTTAAAGGTTCAACTTCCCTGCAATAAAAATTAAAATCCTGAGAGCTTTGATTGAACCTTTTCCTTCTCTTTCATCACTTCATCCAACTCTGCCTTTTTAGCTTTCAATTTTGCCTCAAGATCTGCTTTTTCCTTTTCCTTCTCAGCAACCTTCTTCTCTGCTGAAAGTGCCGCCGCGTTGGTTTCGTCGAGAGTTGTTAGCTGCTCCTCATTTGCATACCGTGTACATCCTGTAACTAAAATAGATGACACCAAGGCAAGAGCAAACAGTAACAACACAATACATCGAATTATTCGACTCATTCCCTACACCTCCTTTAACTTTTAATAACAATAAATTACTTGAAATATTAACAAAAAAATCTGTTATTGTCAAGGGAAAAATATTATGTGCTGCTTTTTATTATGGCTATACCCAACTCTCTCAACTGCTCAGAATCTACCTCTGAAGGAGAACCATCCATAAGTGAGAGTGCACTTGTTGTCTTTGGGAAGGGAATTACTTCTCTTATCGACCTTTCACCAGCAAGAATCATGACCAGCCGATCGAATCCGAGTGCAATCCCTCCATGTGGAGGTGCACCAAGCTCCAGCGCTTCCATTAGAAATCCAAACTTTCTTTGTGCAGTCTTCTCATCAATACCCAAAATTTTAAACATCCTCTCCTGCATCGACCTTGTATGATTACGAATGCTTCCACCACCAATCTCGTATCCATTCAATACTAGGTCATAAGCCCTGGCTCTTACCATCTGCGGCGACTCATCTAAATAGTGAACATCCTCCTCAACTGCAGCAGTAAATGGATGATGTCTTGGAACATACCGATCTTCGGCATCGCTCCACTCAAGTAATGGGAAATCGACAATCCATGCAATTGCAAATTGATTGCCTTTTATTAGATCATACTCCTCAGCAAGCTTTACCCTCAATGTTCCGAGAACCCTGCTACATACATCCTCATCATCCGCCACTAAAAATAACACATCACCAGTCTGCATATCAAACCTTTTTTCGATTTGATCTATAGTCTTTTGTGTTAAAAACTTAGCAACACCAGAACCAGTCTCATCACCCTTTTTCTGCAATATTACAACTCCCTTTGCCCCATGACTCCTTACAAACTCATTCAGTTCATCGCTTCGCTTCCTTGATATAGGAACACCATTCTTTAAACACAAGCCTCTTACACATCCGCCCGATTTTACTGCCTCTGAAAACACACGAAATCCTGAATCTTTTACAATATCACTTATATCGACTATCTCCATTCCAAAACGCAGATCAGGACTGTCTGTGCCATATCGTGCCATCGACTCCTCGAACTTTAATCTTTGAAACGGCCTTTTTATCTCTCTTTCTAGAACATCTCTGAAGAGCCGAACTATTAATCCTTCTATTATATTATATATATCTTCTTCAGTAATAAAAGACATCTCAACATCGATCTGTGTGAATTCTGGCTGACGATCTGCTCGAAGGTCCTCATCTCTGAAACACTTTACGATCTGAAAATATCTATCAAATCCTGAAACCATGAGAAGCTGTTTGTAGGTCTGTGGAGATTGAGGAAGAGCATAAAATTTCCCTTTATGTATCCTGCTCGGAACCAGAAAATCTCTTGCCCCTTCCGGTGTACTTTTCATTAAAAATGGCGTCTCAATCTCTATAAAACCTTTCTCATCAAAATACTTTCTTACAGACTGGGCCGCACGGTGCCTGAGAAAAATATTTCTTTTCATAACAGGCCTTCTAAGGTCAAGATACCTGTACTTCAGCCTCAATTCATCCATTGCATCGCAATCATCCTTTATCATAAAGGGCAGAGGCTTTGAGTGATTGAAAATAGTCATCTCCTCAACATTCACTTCTATTTCACCGGTCGGCATAGAAGCATTTATCATCTCATCGGGCCTTCTATGAACAACGCCTCTTATTCCTATGACTGTCTCCATTCTCAGCGACTTTGCAGACTCAACAATCTCACTATTCTCAGAAGGATTAAATACCAGTTGAGTAACACCCCACCTGTCTCTCAAATCAACAAAAATCAAGCCTCCGTGATCTCGGTGGCTTGCAACCCATCCCATTAATGTAACACTCTTACCCTCATCACTGCCCCTGAGCTGACCGCAATTGTGTGTTCTTGACCATTTTTCACTCTTCACAAGCCGCTCCTTTTTATCGGATATTAATAAATTAAAAATACTATTTTTGATAGATAAATGCAATATCTTATTTTATTCGTCATTGACTATTAATGCTGCACTTTTGCACTTTTAATCAAGAGAGATACCATTTTAAAGTCTTCTCAAATT
>CAZYVD010000056.1:0-19226 GCA_964651045.1 uncultured bacterium | reverse complement strand
CTAATTTATCAAAGATTAAACTCTCATTATTCAAAATTTTTGGGGGTCACCCTGAAAAATAACTTTTCTTTTATGAATTCCACCTACCTTCTCTTCATATCTTTGTATTAATATCATTCATATCTAATATAATTAGATTCAATTAAATAATAAATTTGCATTTACTTCTTATTATATATAATTAACCAACATTACTTTCGATTTGCATTTTATATCCAAAATCATAATATTATCTATACGATACTTTGAAGAGGAGATCCAGTATGAAAAGCCTAAACTCTATTAGAGTGATTATAATATCTATTTTAGCTGTTATCTTGTCTCAAAATTCATATGCTATATCAAAATATAATAATTCACTTTTTCAAATTAAAGATCTGAGCACGATATTTGACAAAGGCTATATATTTCAGGATACTAATGGAGACTCTGTTGTAGACTTTTTGAATGTAAAAATAATTGTCCCAGAGAAACATTCAAAGAGCCATATTGTTTGTGCTGCAAACATAGCTGCACGACTGGCATATGAGACATCTGCCATGAATCTCGATATTGTTCAGACAGGTTCTGTTCCTCCTTACAGAACCAATACTCCTGTTATATGTATCGGAGTTCCTATTAAGAGTTTCTTGGGAATGAATCTGATCGACCCCAGCCTCATAGATATATCGAGCCTTGCACCAGGACAGGGGCGGATACAATTTATCAGCCAAAAGATCTGTCCCGAGTATGGATTGATCTCTATAAGAGGAGCAGACGATACAGGTTTGATTACAGCAGCAAATTATCTTGCAGGTAGATATCCCGATCTTTGGAAGGTTAAGGGAAAAAGATTTAGCGATGTACGAAAGAGATTCTATGAGTTTCTTACGCAACGTAAATTAACGCCCGACGGGATATCTATCGACTATGTAAATGTTGATGCAAACAATCCAGGGATTTCCAGGCTCTTTCTGACCATAAGATACAGGAATACAGATAAGATGCTCGATGCCATCAGAAGCTTCAGGGAAGATGATAAATATAGCAACGATGAGAAAACACTAAAAATTTCGGATCTTGAATTTGATGGTATCCGTGAGACAGCAATCAATATAGTCTCACCAGACACTAGTCAGATAACCTATCTGAAGCCTAAAAATCCATGGAATATAAAAGTAGCCAAAGCTCATTCACCATCACCATCGCTGAGTTTTCCGCTTTGGCAGTTCTACACAATAAACGGAATATTCCGTGATACAAACAAAGACCGGCTGCCCGATGAAATTCCAGCATATCTGTCGATCGGTGAAGATGACAACCATCAAAATGGTGTCAATATAGCTGCCCGAATTGGTCTTGAATCTGCAGGAATAAGAATACCAATGGCAAGAGTTGCAGGCAAGGAAAGCCAAGCAGATAAGTTTGGATTCGCGATCCTATTTGGCAGAAATCACTATCTTATCAACAGATTGAAAAAAGACAAAAAGCTCATCTGGTTTTCTGACTGCTCAAATGAAGGCTTCATTCAATTTGTTTCACAATCATTCAATAAAAAAAATGGGATCGTTATCAGTGCCAACACTCAGGAAGGGCTGGATGCAATCTCTGAATATGTCTCAAAAAGACTCCCTTATTTGTGGAACCATGGTAAGGGCAATCCTCATCTAAGAGAGATCGAAAGAGATGTAAGGGATTTCTTCCAGATCAGAAAAGCACCTGGCCAGGTGGCTTGTGGCATATATAAACTCAAAGAGTGGCTGAACAGAATCAAAAAAGAGAAGATCGATTCGATCTATGTTGAACTTGCAGCAAGAAAAATTCTCGTGGGTCTGGACTCATATATCAAAGATGTTGCAGCAGGCTTTTTTAAAAAAGCAGCCATTGATGTAAAAACCTATCCAACAGGATTTGGAACAGGGAAAAAGATCTTTGATGAAGAGTTTGAAATCCCATGGGAGGTTAATGAATTCTGGAACTACTTTTACGACAAAATCCTGCCAAATATCACACACCAATCTCACGGCAAAATTGAAGTGATTCTGAGCGAATCACCAGAAATAAGAAAGAGGATCAAAGATCGGATAAAAAAAGAACTCTCGAAAAAAAATGTTCCTGAGGGATCAATAGAGGTTAATGTTCTCTGCGCTTACAAGCAGGGATACAGCTGGCTTCATGACTATGTGCTCCCGAAAATTGTAGACAAACCTGTCGGTCAGATAAAGATAACATACTATAACCTGCGGGACTCAAAAGAGGTAAAATGGCAGACAATAAAATCCAACATACGCTGGCTGCAGGACATCTATCCAATAGATGAGGTCATGGCAAAGAAATTAAACATTCCCGACTCGCTTATCACATTTCATCCAACCTTTAAAAAAGGACCGATCTATAGAGTAAGGGTAGTGAATAAAAAAGGGGAGATAATATTTAAAGACTCTTTCTCTCCCAAATATGTGATCCGTCCCTTACTGAATCTTTTCCCCCAGTATGAATCTGTGCGTGTGACTACAGGATGGGTATCAGCAGAAATCGATGGTAAGATTCTAATTGACAAACGAATTAAAACCGATATTGAAAAATTCTGGGATCATCTCCAGAACGTGACCTACAAAAGGTTTATCGATTACTTGATGAATATACAGGAAGGAAGACTCTCTACAAACAATGCCCCCTATTTCGATAGGTTCACTCTCCAACTTACATTAAGCGAACCCGATTATCCAATAGGAATAGACAGAGAGATAATTTCCTCCACTGAAGCTCTTCATGAAGACATATATTTTGAGACATTGACCCTCCTTCATGTAGTGGGCAGCTTCTATGGAGTCGGCTCTCTGAGGCTGCCTGGATCCATCCTCCCATATATAAAATCATCAGAGATGGGGCCTGGAAAGGTAAAAATAGAACTAATTGGCAAAGAGAGGGCAAGGCCTGAGCTTGTTCTTTTATATAAAGAAAAGAAGGGCGAGTGGACTAAGAGAGTCTATTCTCTGGACAATTTAAAAATTCAAAATCCTAAATTAACAGGAATATGGGTCAGACCTGGTGAGGAGAGAATCTCCAGACTCATGTTCGAAGTGACAGCTACAGATTCTATTGACAGATATGAAGAGTATAAGATGAGAGCATCAGAGAATCATATAGATCAAACCTTTATCTCTATTGGGAAACTTACAGGAATGGTAAACATTCTCAAAGATCTTCACGATTCAGGACTGTTTGAAGATCGATTAAGCTATGATCGGGTTGGCCAGATCCTGTTCAAGATCATTCTCGAAGACAGCTCAGAATTTTATCATCTGGCAGCTTTGCCGCAGAGCAAGAATCCTAAAAATACCGATAATCCGACACTGATTGATGAAAATTATAAATACTCGGGAGAACGAATAATCCAGTGGGACAGGCCCATGAGTCCTCACGATGTGGAGAAGAAACTCTCTATGCTCAATACATTTCCGGAGATAAATGTTTATTATATGGCCACATCACTCCTCGGAAACAATGTCTATGCTGTAGACATCCTTCCGCCAGTAAAGTCAAGATATCTATCTCAGGCCAAACTAAATGCGCTGAGGCCAACACTGCTTCTGACAGGCAGAGTACACGGAAACGAAGTCTCGAGTACAAGCCATATACTGAGGCTTGCCGAGTTATGCGCTACAGATCCGGTCTATAAAAACTACTTAAAGAAGGTAAACCTTGTGTTATACCCCATTGCCAATCCTGATGGAGCTCAAACAGCTTATGAAATGTATCTATTAAATAAAGATCACATGCTTCATGCAGGGAGATTCGGAGCACTCAGTGCAGACATAAGAGCCGGAAACACTGGAAATAGTAAAATGTATCCAGAAGCAGGGATTATTACAAGACTCAAGGAAACATGGCTTCCTGATATTTATGTCGATCTTCATGGGATTCCTTCTCACGAGTGGGTTCAATACTTTGCAGGATATAGTGGCTGGGTTAACAATCGCTATACAAACCAGAGAAGCTACTGGCTCCCACGAGGCTGGTATATACCCTATTTCACATGGATAGAAAACAAAAAATATCCTGAATTAAAAAAAGTATCTTTTGCCATACTCGACTCTATAGCTGCCTCAATCACATCTTTTCCTGAGTTGATGAGATTGAATGACAGGCTCTACAAACGATACAGAAAATATCAAATTCAGGATGATGAAAACTTCAGAGAACATTTCCACAAAGGTATTCTTGTATATTCTAGTCTGAAGGGAAGAAAGAGCGGTGGATCAGGGACATCATCACCACTGGTTACTTATTTTTCTATAATAACAGAAGCACCCGATGAAACAGCAACAGGTGAGTGGATGAACCTGGTATGCAAAGCAGGACTTGCACACACATCCGCACTGCTTCGATATCTTGCAAATGGAATAAACAGATTAGAACACAGGGCAAAGGAGTACCGAGATTCTATTTCACGATGGATATTCCGAAAAAAACCTGTGCTTCCTTCTGGGGGAAAATTGATGAGTGAATAGTTGCACAGTGAATAGGCCCAGCTCATTTATGCGCTTAAATATAACAACTTTTTCAGGACGGGACATGCACATCCCTCAAAATATGACCATATTCTATTATGAGAAAATGTAAGCCTTCTCAAGACAATGAATGAGTATCATAGAAAAAGGCAACATGTCAAACCAGTCCCGTTATGGACAATATATCTGTAGAAAAACATCAACATAAAAAACAGCCCCGTAGGGACGATATATTAATAGTGAACCGGCCCTATCCTGCCATGACCATTATGACCATCTTCTCATATATGAGAAGATGTTATCTTTTTTAAAACAGAACCAAGGATTCAATCCTGAAAAAATTTTGTGATAATGTACTAGATCAACAAGTCCAGTAAGGGAGGATATATCTGTAGAAAACAAAAAATCAGCCCTTCCCTGTCAAAATCATTTAATCCTTAACGGCCCATCCTGGGATTAACAATGTTGCTGTATATTGAACCAAATGTATATTGCAGACTGATTCCAGCAAAGTAGTTGTAGTTTGTTTCAAGCATGCGGCGGCGCAGCAGTATCTCTTCCCTCGTTGCTCCAACCTTTGGAAGAGAGAGCTGATCGTGGATCATTGAAAAGCTTCCAGATATTCCAATTTCGAATCCCCTGAAGATCCGCAGTGAAAAGATCGTAAATATATATAAATTGTTCCTTCTGAAGTCGTGAAAATAGTGTGATCCCCTTACTTCTGTTCTAATGCTGCCCCACGGCTGTACGACATTGAGTACACACTCGAGAGATTCATTGACCAATCCTTCCTTGAGCTTACCATAGAATGTCTCCTCATGATAGACTCTATAATCATATCCAATGCGGTAAAGAAGACGAAGCTCTCTGCGAGTCGATTCTGAATATGGAAATATATTAAACTCAACTGCTGGAGCCGTGAAATAGGAAATCTTTATGTTTGAAAATGTTGATGAGTTTACTTCAGAGGAGAGACCTATAGACCAGTGGTTGGTTAAGCTCTTGACAACAAGTGCATCTAGCGAATTCCTCTCATACTTGCTTATTACTGTCTCTGTCGATTCGTTCTGCCCTATCTTAAATTTATCTGTCTGCAAACTTGATTGAAGAGAAAACCTCATCTTCCACTCTTCTGTAATTCTTTCGGCACGTATGTATGTGTTAAACGTATTGCTCTTATATGACTTTTCACCGCTGAAATAACTGCTGAATCGTATTGAAAATATCCAGTTTTTCCATCTGTCTGTTTTTACTACAACCTCTTTTGTCTTCTTATGCTCAATGGATATCTCATCGATCAAGGGCGATGAAGTAATGAATTGCAGCAGTCCAACTTTAAGTGTTTTGACTATCTTTTTTCTCTTAATGTCTTCTGTGTCATCTGGACTCGTATAACATATTAGTGTGTCGTTTCTTGATGCATAAGAATTTTTCCCTATGAAGTTAATTGTAAACTGATATCCACCTCCTCCTGTACGCTGTGCTGTTATTATTATGTGAATATCTGCTGTTTTTGGATCGATAACATAGTTTACGAATGTGATTTCAGTGCGTATATAGTCGAGGTCAACATAATAGCCGTCGATATAGATTTTTGGAGCTATGGTTGTATCTCCTACAGCATCACAGTATCCATAGCTCTGGATTAGTAGCAAAACAAAAAGAAATATCCAGCATTTCCCTGAAAAAATAGTCCCCCATCTCGTTGGATTGGCAAACAGTTTCATTATAGGCTTTCCCCCTCTAATTTTTTAGGTCATTGGATCAATCTGAAAAATATTTTTTGACTGCTGCTTCAGCAAGAACACGGGTAGCATTTACAACTGGTATTGATATAGAACCTGAGTCGAAGGCCAGTGGAATCTCTGTACAGCCGAGCACTATAAGTTCTGCTCCTCTTTCGATGAGATGATTTGCACCATCTTTAAGTAAATTCTTTATGACCTCATCATTCCTGCCCGACTTAATACCATATATTGCCCTCATGACTTTTTCATTTTCCACCTCAATCTCAGGCACGATTAGATCAAATCCACTCTGCTTAAATATTTTCTCATACACACAAGATTCTATTGTTCCAATTGTTGCGAGGAGTCCGACTCTTTTTACAGATGGATTCTCTCTCTTTATTTTTTCAACAGTTTCTGAGATCATATGAAGAATCGGTATTGAAACCTCGCTCTGCATGTGATCAAAATAGTAGTGAGCGGTGTTACATGGAATACAGATAAAAGAGGCACCCGCATATTCCAGACGCTTTACTCCTTCTTTTAGATATGGGATGATGGAGTCGTCGTGCTTTTTAATGCACTCTGTCCTGTCTGGGACCTGTGGAAGACTGTATATGATTACTGGAATGTGTTCCTGATCCCTTTTTGCAGGTGTAATTCTAATTATCTCTTTATAGAAGTCCACAGTAGCATCGGGCCCCATGCCACCGAAAATGCCGATAATTTTTTTTGGTTTATACACTTTTTATTGCGGAGTTTAAAAATTACATTTAATTATAAAAAATATTATTAATAAATGCAAGTAAAAATGAAAAAAGAGGATAAATATCTATAATGAACTTTGTCGTTGGAAAACATTTATTTTTTATCAGATAAAATTTTTAACATTACTCTTTAAATTTTTTAAAAAATTATTTATATTATGAAAGATTTACTGATTGATCTTTTGATAGATTAACAATCATTTGTATATCTAAATAATAAAAATATAGGAGTCAAAAATGGAAAGCAATGCTTCTAAATGGCTTCTTGGATGCGGAATCGGCTGCGGTGTTTTGATCTTGATTCTGGTTATTATAGCAGGTTTTGGCTTTTTATGCGTAAAGAGTACTGTTGAACAATTCAAAGATGTTGAGGCATCCCTTGATACACTTGAAGCCGTATATGGTACTGCAGAAGAGTTCTGCCCCCAGGCTGATGGATATATTAAACCTGAAAGGATCGAAATCTTCCTTGCCGTTCGTGACAGTACTGCACCTGTCAGAAAAGAGCTCGAAGAGACGTTCGGGGCCATCTCACAGGGAATCGATGATGGTCGTGATAAGAAGAAGTCTTTCTGGGGTGTATTAGGACTGGTTCGAAAAGGCATGAGATTAATACCCAAAATTGCAGAATACTACGAGACCAGAAACAGAGCGCTTATGAACTACGGCATGGGCCAGGGCGAGTATTATTACATTTATGTGATAGCATACTACAGCTGGCTGAAAAAATCGCCTGGAGATGGACCCAAGTTCAGACTGATGGGGAATCAGAATGTATATATAAATTATGAAAAGGAAAACAAAGAGAGAAAAAAGGAGGAGCTTTCCGAGATAATAAAGGAACGTGAAAGCATGATGAGAAGAAGGGCAAATAAAATGTTACTTTCGATGCTGCGAAACCAGTTAGAAAAGTTAAAAGAGTATCAATCGCTCAGAAGCAGAAGCTCTTGGATGAGGAGACTGGAAAATGAAATAAGTGCTCTTGAGTCAGACGAGGAGAGAATACCATGGCAGACAGGTGTTCCAAATGAGATAGAAATATCGCTTACTCCATACAGAGAACGCCTCGAGGCAAGTTATAATGCAATGGTCAACCCAATTGAACTGGGGCCTGAAAATAAATAATACATCTTAGATTGGCCCCTTGAGATTTTAATAAAATCCATATTATAGCAAAAGAGGTAAAAATGAGCGTTCTTGAAGTCGAAAGGATAACAAAGAGTTTCGGTACACTCAAGGCTGTCGATGACATATCATTCTCCATAGAGGAGGGAGTGGTCTTTGGACTGCTGGGACCAAATGGAGCAGGAAAAACAACCACACTCAGAATGATAATGAATGTAATTATCCCTGATTCTGGACACATATCTGTACTTGGAAACAGAGATATGAAGATAGCTACAGACTATATCGGTTATCTTCCTGAGGAGAGAGGATTATACAGGAAGATGAGAGTCTATGAGCTTCTATTGTTTCTTAGTTCTATAAAATCGATGTCCAAAAAAGATGCAAAAAAAGAGATTGACTTCTGGCTTGAAAGAATAGAACTGTCTGAATGGAAAAAGAAAAAAATAGAGGAACTCTCTAAGGGCATGCAGCAAAAGATACAGTTTATTGGAACACTTCTTCACAGGCCAAAAATTCTGATTTTAGACGAGCCTTTTGGAGGGCTCGATCCGATCAACCAGAACCTGATAAAGGACATTCTTATGGAATTGAAGAGCAAGGGCACGACAATAATCTTTTCAACTCATGTCATGGAGAGCGCAGAAAAGCTGTGCGAGGAGATATTCTTAATAAATAAAGGCAAACAGGTTCTCTATGGAAGATTGAGTGACATCAAAAAGAAATTTGGAAAAAAGAATGTCTATATTGAATATAATGGTGACGATGAATTCCTGAAATCAGATCATATCAATAAATATAATAACTATGGCAATGCTGTGGAACTACAGCTTGCAAAGGATGGAGATCCACAAAAAATTTTAAAGGAAGCCATAAAGAAGGCACAGATAACAAAATTTGAGATTATGGAACCTTCATTGAATGAGATCTTTTTAGAATCAGTAAAGGATAAAGATCCTGGAGGAGAAGAATAATGAGCAAAAAAGTTGTGGCAGTTATTAAAAGAGAGTATATCAGCCGTGCAAAGACCAAGGGATTTATCATCGGAACGGTTCTATTTCCTGTGATTCTGATATTGATTTTTAGTGGAATATTCATAGTAGGTGTGCTTTTTCAGCCCTCGACACGCACATACCATATAATTGATCAGAGCGGAATTATTTTTGATGAATTTGTGAGGATCCAATCCGACACGCTGAAAAATGGGAAACCGAAATATAATTTCATTAGAGAAAAGGTCTCATCAGAAGAGCTTGAAACATTACTGGAAACCTTAAAATCAAAGGTAGTAAATAAAGAGATCGATGGTTATCTTCTTATTCCTGAAGATGTTGTTCAAAAAAGAGAGGTAATCTACTCTGTGCGCAATGTCAGCGATTTTGAGGAGCAGAGCTCATTCTCCCGAACACTCTCGACAATAGTCACAAATATCCGTTTAACAAACAGAGGGTTCAAGGCTGAAGAGATCAGGAAAGAGATGGAACAGGGAAGGGTCAGAGTGACGAGCCACCAGATAACAGACAAGGGTGAGGTAGAGAAGAGTGGAATATCGAGTTATTTACTCACATACATTCTCACATATGTAATGTTTCTCATGATGATGATATATGGTCAAATACTTATGCGAAGCGTTATAGAGGAAAAGTCACAGCGCATAACAGAGACCATTGTCTCTGCTGTTAGACCTGTTGAACTTATGATTGGCAAAATTATCGGCATCTGCGGACTCGGACTCACCCAGCTTGTCATTTTTGGAGGATTTATGCTTGGTGCAATCTACTTTGCAGAACCAATTTTTAAAAGTTTTGGTATGACAGCACCAGAATTTCTTGATGTTATCCGCAAGCTTCACTTTACTGCTCCTGTGTTCGGATTTATGGTTTTATTTTTTCTACTCGGTTTTATCTTTTATTCAGGCCTTTATGCAGCGCTCGGAGCGATTGTTAATAGCGAGGATGAAGGCCAGCAGTTTCAGTGGCCATTTATGATAATGTTTATGCTTAGTTACTTCATAATGTTTACTGTTGCCAGACATCCTGAGACCGCAAGAGCATTCTGGGTGTCGCTAATTCCTTTCTTTACACCAATGGTGATGTTTGCTCGAATAGCCGTGAGTGATCCTATAATTCCTTCGGGTACGTATCTTTCTATTGTGATTATGTCAATTTCAACTGTAGTATTAATAATGATTGTTTCAAAAATTTACCGCGTCGGAATATTGATGTATGGGAAGAAGCCATCGATTAGAGAAGCACTAAAGTGGATTAGGTATCATTAAGAAATCATGAGATTTCAAGGCTACTTGAGATTTTCTGGAAAACGGTCTCTAACTGGTAGTTATTTTGTTTCTATATTATTATAGATAACAAAAAATTGATTTTCTAATATTGTTGTTGTGTCTAATTTATAGAAAATAAAATCTTATTGAGATTGAAATTTATTTTGTGTTAAAATATAAATGGGGATAGAATATATGAATCAAGAAACCTTGTTTGAACAAGGTAAAAAATTGTTTAGTTTACGGGATGCAAGTAAATGGGCATCACAATATTTAGATAGAAAAATCACTATATCTAATATATCATATTTAATACAATATGGAAGAATAAAAAAATATGGAAATAATGGTAATCCTTTAATTGATATAGATGAATTGAAAAAATATTATGACTCATTTACCAAAAAAGAAAAAGAATGGAAAAATATTTTAGGTGATGACCTTAATTGGCATTTATCATTTGTTGAATATAAAGAGTCTGAAAGAACAAAACATGTTCATAGATTACATCCTTACAAAGGAAAATTTATCCCTCAATTAGTAGAGTATTTCCTCGACGACCATACAGATGAATTTAAAAAAGAAATTTTTTTCAAAAAAGGTGATGTTGTATTGGATCCTTTCTGTGGTAGTGGAACAACATTGGTTCAAGCAAATGAACTTGGATTCCATGCAGTTGGGGTTGATATATCTGCTTTTAATGTTATGATTAGTAATGTAAAAATAGCAAAACATAATTTCTTTGAGCTTCACAAAACTATCCAAAAGTTAACAGTACAATTAGAAAATTTTCAAAGAAACAGAAAAAATGTAAAGTTTGAAGAACATTTAAGTTTAGAATTATTAAAATTTAATAAGAGATATTTTCCTTCACCTGATTACAAAAGAAAAATTAGACAAGGACTAATTAATGAGAAACAATATGCTAAAGAAAAAGAAAAAGAATTTTTATTAATATATCGGAAGTTAGTGAGAGAATATCAAATTAATGTTGAACAAGATAGAAACAATAATTTTCTTGATAAATGGTTTTTATCACCAGTGAGAGAAGAAATAGATTTTTTGTTTGAGAAAATCAGAAAAATAGAAGATACAGGGATCAAGAAAACATTAGCAATAATATTAAGTAGAACCGTTCGTTCCTGCCGAGCAACAACACATGCTGATTTAGCAACACTAAAAGAACCTATCACAACGACATATTATTGTAAAAAGCACGGTAAAATTTGCAAACCTATTTTCTCTATAAAGGGTTGGTGGCGTAGATATTCAATAGACACTTTAAATAGATTAATGCAATTTAATAAACTTAGAACAGATACAATCCAGGTCTGTATTGTTGGAGATAGTAGAGATATTAATATTATAAAAGAAGTAGAAAACAAAAACTCACAATTAGCCAGAATTATTGCAAAACAGGGTATATCAGGTATATTTTCATCTCCGCCTTATGTTGGTTTAATAAACTACCATGAGCAGCATGCTTATGCTTATGAAATTTTTGGATTTGAAAGAAGAGATGAGTTAGAAATAGGCCCCTTATTCAAAGGTCAAGGAAGGGAAGCAAGAGAATCATATGTTGAAGGAATTGCAAAAGTGCTTATGAACTGCAAAAGATTTTTAAAAAAAGATTATAATGTATTTCTTGTTGCTAATGATAAGTATAATCTATATCCTCAAATAGCTGAATTAGCTGGTATGAAAATAGTTAGTAAATACAAAAGGCCTGTGCTTAACCGCGTTGAAAAAGATAGATCGGCATATGCAGAGATAATATTTCATTTAAAGGAGAATTCATTGTGAGCTTAACTAAAGTACAAATTAGCAAGATTGAAGAAGTAATAAAAGATATTTTGAGAAAAAAATTCCAAAATTATAATCCGGAAACTAAAAGTATGCCGTTTCATTACAGACTCCTGGGTAAAGACAGAATGGCTTTATTTTCTTTTATACATTCTCTTAATACAACATTTGGAACATCAATTTTTGAACCAGTTGCAGAAACCCTAGCAAAAATAAACTTTTTAGAAGCTAAAAAACAATACGTTTTAGGAACAAATATAAGTGAGAATGCCCAACTAGAAATTCAATATATAATAAATGAATTAAGCACGGGTAAAAATCCCAATAAACAAAATGAAATTGAAAAGATTCGTAGTGTTGCTACAACTGGAAAGACGAATAAGTTAAAAACTGTCAAAGTAGATCTATTTTTAAAGGATAAAAAAGGTAATATTCATTTGTTTGACATAAAAACAGCAAAACCTAATATCAGTAACTTTAAAGATTTCAAGCGCACTCTTTTAGAATGGATAGCAATATATTTAGCTGATAATCCTGAAGCAAATGTACATTCATACATTGTAATACCCTATAATCCATACGAACCTAAACCATATGAACGTTGAACCTTAAAAGGAATGCTTGACTTAGAATATGAATTAAAAGTCGCTGGCGAATTTTGGAATTTTTTAGGTGGTTCCGGAGCCTATGAAGAATTGTTAAATTGTTTTGAACGGGTTGGTATTGAGTTGCGCCCAGAAATTGATAAATATTTTGAAAAATTTAGATAAATATATAATACACATCTAAACATGACAACCACCTCTCTTGTTCGCTATGTCAACCTATGAGATTATACATTAAACTAAATAAAATATTTTAAAAATTTTCACCTTACAACTTTATTTAAAACTAGAGATGAAAACCTCTATGAGAGTAATTAGTACTAGACCAAAATCTATTCTTAGGATATCTGCCAATAGGAAAGAGCAAATAAAACAACACCAGAAGAGAGTAAAAATTATAGATCAATATTATAATTTATCTTACTTTAAAATCTTTTTCCTTGATATTAACAGAACATTTTATTATTATTATTATAGAATAAAATTAAAAATTAGGAAAGGAGTGTATTGATAACCAAAATTGAAAATAATTTTAAAATAAATATACAAGGAGGTCAAAATGAAATGCAAGAAATTTATCTGGATGCTCATTATTATTTTGAGCATGTCTTTATTTTTGTTAACATTCTGTGAGAAAAAATCTACTTCATCAGAAGAGGACAAATCTTACAGCGTAACACAACTACTCGGTAAATGGAATTCAAATCTAGTTTCGGTAGATACAAAGATAACGACAAACTCAAACCAGAAGGCAGCAGATCTGCTTTCTGAAGGCATTGGTTCTCTGACAGTCACGGGAAGCTACAATGCCACATTAAAATATCTCTACAACCTTACTCTGCCAATGGATCTTCAAGCCGGAGCAGCCAAAACAGGTGACAACATGATTATACATGCTGCAATAGAAAAATCACCTCTACAATTATTAATGCTGCCGACATACCCGATCTTTGTCTTCCTCAGTATTGAGATGCCCGGCGTAGGCAATGCAGATGCACTCATGGTCCTTACAGAAACAGACACCCTCATACTGGAAGGTGATGGAACAGGAATCAATTACGATGCAGCAACACTAACATTAACAGCAACCAATGCACCGCTTGCAAGCGATGATCTTACAAAGAATGTTCTCGTTAATGGCTCTCTTGCTCCAAAAACAATAAATGTACCTGCAAATACTCCCACAAGTGTATTGACCCTTCAGTTACCAACACTCGGAATGGGTTCGCTTATCTTCAACGACGACAGCACTTTTATAGCAACAATCCTCTTCGAAGGAGAAGGTGATTCTATAAATGGGAAATGGGAAATAGTCAATGGAAATCAGCTGAGGCTCATATCGCTCTCTGAAGGTGGCGTTCCGGAAGATACTCTTACAGTCGATTTTTCAATTAAGAATGATGTGCTTACCATGGAACTCAATGAAAATCCTCTGGATTACATAGGCGAACTTGATGAGGAAATCACAGAACAGGAAGCAAAAGCTCTCATCGAGGCTCTTTTTTGTCTCACTCCTGGAAGCCTTACAGATATGAATGTAGAGATTACAGTAACATTCAACAAGAGCACAAGTAAAATAGCAGCAGTACCAAACAAGGGGATTACTCTGAGCAAGAGTGAAAGAAGAAGAATCTTTTTCAAGATTTTGAGACAGTTAAAATTACTGCAAAAAACTGCAATCGATATTGGCAAATTCTAAAAAGGCTGAAATTAACCAAAAGAGCTGTCTTCTCTAAATAGAAGGCAGCTCTTTTTTATTACTTAACGGTTGATTATTCACTAAATCTGTCATGGCATGGAGCAAACCGGGGATGCAATATACGATGTTTTGAGATCTATCGCTACTCTACCATTCCCGATTGATTACTCATTCACAAACAATATTTCCGGTCTATACTCAAAATGGATCGTATCGAAATGATACCACTTACCGCCCCAGATAAATCCATTTTTTTCGAATGCATCTATAACCGGCTGTGGTGGACTCCATCTTCTTCCCAGCGGGATTTCATACCATCTATCATTATAAACGCGACTCCACTTCCAGTAAACATGTTTTCCATTATAAGATTCAGGAACAATGTCAACCGCAAGTCCGTACGAATGATAGCTCATGTTATCCGATCCTACGACTTCCTTCTTTAAAAAAGAATATACAATCTTGATATCTTTTAAATATTTTTCTACATCTCGATCTCTGCGTGCAGATTCTAAAATTTGCTTTTCAACTTTTTTAATGGCATCAACACAAATATCATTCAAAAAGGCCTTATGACCAAGGAATGATATCAATCTGCAGTGCTTGCGAATCTCTCTCTCTGATCTACCAAACATCGAATCTAAAAAATCAGAGGATCGCCGCGGGAGCTCTCTAAATGAAGGGAGAGAATTAATCTCACCCTTTTTATAATCAAAGAATATCGAACTGAAATCTTCTGCTCTCTCAAGATTGGCCTCAGAAAGCATCTTTCCACCACAGTAATAGATCTTCCTGCCATTAATAATAAAAACAATATCCCCATCCTGCTCTTCAGCGGATTGAATAAATTCTGAATAAACATCATTTAATATTCTGACCTTTCTATACTCTTCAGGATGGTAGAATGCAAAGGAGCATATATCATCAAAGACTTGAGAAACAGTAGCCATCCTCAAACTAAAAACAGTAGATAAAAAGAATAAAAAATAGTGTAACAGAATCATATAGACTCCCAGCTGTTGTGATGAGAATTTAAAATATTTGTGTTTTAATGTCAAATAAAAAACCACTGCATACACAGTGGTTTTTATTTAACTACAAAAAGAATCTCAATTGAGCAAAAAAGGCTCCTCCTTTAACGTTTCAACTCGGCTTTTCCTGTTCCTGTCGTAATAAAAAACTTAGGTGTGTCTTTCTTTCTGGTAAACGATTTTATCACATACCTGTTCCTGCCTTCATTCAACTCCTCTTCCTTATCGAAATTAAATGGCAATACGATTCTTCCCAGACCAACATCTGCTTTTAATTCGAAATACCCAACAACATCTCCTCCATTAAAATCCAGGACAGCCTTTCCTGTTCCTGAGCTGATGCTCAACTCATAATCATCACCCTCTGGCATCCTCACATATACATCACCTATACCAGAAGAAAAATTTGACTCATCACTAATGGATATCTTACTAACATCTATATCTCCAGTACCGCAGCTAGCGTCAAAATTTCCACTCGAATTCTCAATAGTTATAGTACCCGTTCCAGAACTCAACTCAAACTCACCCCTTGAGTCTACAACCTCAATCATTCCGGTTCCTGTTTCCAACCTCAATTCACCTCTGGAGTTTGAGACCTCAATATCTCCTGTACCAGTATTGCATCTTAATCTACAATCTATGTTCTTAAATGATAGATTTCCAGTGGCAGAACCAACATCAACACTGATACCATCAGGTATTTCTATTGTCCAATTTGAACTTCCCTCTGGGTTATTTCCCCTGAATTTTTCCTGAATATACAGAGAATGTCCTCTTTCCCTAAACCTCGGCTCAAAGCTTTCATCATTATATGTATAGACAAGTCTCACATGAATCTTATTATCGCCGCTCTTTACTATCGTGCAACTGCCCAGTACAAGTTTAACCCTTATCCTGTCCTTATCAGAAAAGCTCTTCTCGATTCTCTTCTCACCTGCAGAAACAAAAGCCGAAAAGAAAACAGTTGTGAAAATTATTGTTAATAACGATATGCTCTTTAAGTTTTTCATCATAAATTCTCCTATTTTTTAAGAATAATCTTTCCGCTCTCACTCCTCAGACAAATTCTTGGGTTCTTATCCCCTCTTGTGAACGACTTCTTGATATAACTCCTTCGGCCCCTCATAGACTCCTCTACATCGTCAAATTTAACCTGTGAAATAATTCTGCCACTGTTTTTTCTTACTATAAACTCAAAATAACCTTTTATCGGGCATCCCCTGTAGTTCAACCTTATGTTGCCTGAAGCAGTCGAGAGCTCAAGATCATGGCTAACACTCTCTGAAACCATTACATCTATTCTGCCCGATGCTGTAGAGAATGAGCTCTCGCCATCAAAAACAACATCAAAAACACTGATATCTCCGCTTGCACAGGAAAATTCAAATGAACCCTTTGAATCTGAAACATCTATATCGCCTGAAGCAGTTGTTAACTCTACATAGCCTTCTATGTTGCTGCTCTTAATATTACCACTAGCTGTAGAAACTTCAAATTCTCCATAGGAATCTTCTATTGTAACCTCGCCGCTTGCTGTGCGAATCTTAAATTCTCCCCTGCATGCAGTGATATCCACATCACCCGAGGCCGTCCTAACCTCGATTAAGCTATTGATATCATCAATAGATAAATCTCCAGAGGCCGTCTTAAAAACTATTTCTGTCTTCTGTGGAACTGTAAGTGTCCATAAAACATTACCCGATGAGGAAGAAGCAGACCATCTCTCTGTTATTTTAAGCAACCCATCCCTTTCACTAAAAATCGGTTCTACCGCACCCTCTGGCTTGACATTGATCAACAGATCAACTACTATTCTGTTCTCAGTTCCCTTCTTAATGATACAGTCACCACTGATAGTACGGATAGATATCCGCTGTCTCGGTTTGAAAACCCTGTGAACCTCTTCTCTCTTTGCACTGTAAACATTGCATACGATCGAAAATAAAAGTAGCAGTAATGTAATTTTTACAATTCGTTTCTTCATCTTTTTACTCCTATGTTTAAGATATTTATTTTTCAGTATAATATACGATATCCAAACTCAATTGTCGTCTCTCATTGTAAATCAGGACATCTTGAGGGGTACGAAATTATAATTCCGAACTTTCAATCATTAATTTTTATCTGAATAAAATTGAGATGATAGATTAGAAAAAGATAACGGTGAGTCGTTGCTACCTGAAAAATTAAATAGTTGTGATTAGTTGCTCAACTTTATGCTATTCTTAAAACTATGGTGGGCACTTTGCACATATTGATCTGAAAAGCGTTGTGCTGAGGTATCGCTCGCCACGATCTGGAAGTATTACAACAATTACACCACTATCGATCTCATTAGCAAGGCGGAGGGCTCCTGCTACTGCTGCTCCACTCGACATACCTACAAACAAGCCCTCTCTTGTCACAAGCTGGCGCGTAATCTCGAAAGCCTCTTCATCCCCTATCATGACCTTCTCATCTATCAATCCAGGATTATAGATTTTAGGAACAGATGATTCAGTCATGTTTTTCAATCCCTGTATCGTATGCCCTTCTACTGGTTCAACTGCAGCTATTTTAATTTCCTTATTCTTCTCTTTTAGATATTCACCGACTCCCATCAATGTTCCAGTAGTTCCAATACCAGCAACAAATAGATCGATCTTCCCTTTTGTCTGAGAAAATATTTCGGGTCCTGTTGTTTCATAATGAGCACGAACGTTGTTCTCATTCTCATATTGATTAGGCATGTAGTACAGATCGGGCCTTTCTTTCAGGTTTTGATATGCCCTGCTGAAAGCACCATCTATGCCCTCTTCTGCAGGGGTTAACACAACATCTGCTCCGAATGCTTCGAGAATGCGTCTCCTTTCAATTGTAACACATTCTGGCATAAAGAGTTTTACACGATATCCCTTTGCAGCTCCAATCATTGCCAGGGCAATTCCAGTATTTCCTGATGTTGGTTCGATTATTATCTTATCCTTTGTAAGCTCACCCGATTTCTCTGCCTCTTTTATCATATAATATGCAGGTCGATCTTTAATGGAACCACCAGGATTGCATCCTTCGAGTTTTGCAAAAATTTTTACTCTATAGTTACTATTTAAATTTACTAACTCTATAAGAGGAGTATTCCCTATCGCAGACATTAGATTCATAATGCAGCTTTGAAAAGTTCAAATTTATATGACAGTTAACTTTAAAAATATATTTTGCTCAAAAAATAAAATGAGCTCACGATTTGTGAGCTCCTGGTGCGCCCACAGGGAATCGAACCCCGAACCTCCTGATTAAGAGTCAGATGCTCTGCCAATTGAGCTATGGGCGCATGATGTGAGGGTGCTGGGAATCGAACCCAGGGCCCACGGCTTAAAAGGCCGTTGCTCTACCTAACTGAGCTACACCCTCAAATTGGCTACAAAAATAATAAAAAAAACAATCAAAGTCAATAAATAAATCATATAACTTTAAAATATAACCCTGACGCATTGACTCAAAAATAAAGTAACTTTATCTCCTCGTTCCCAAACTCCAGTTTAAGCTTTTAAGCTCCGCAGGGGCTCTTGCCCCTGCGATTTTGCGGATCAATAAATCAAAAAGAAGCTTCAGGTTGTCTCCATCCGGATCTTCGGCGTAAGCGGTAAAAGTAAAAACTAACTCTCCGCCTTCTTCTACAGCCGAAACATCGGTTATTACCGGCGCTTGCGGAGGGC
>CAZYVD010000055.1:0-19498 GCA_964651045.1 uncultured bacterium | reverse complement strand
GATAATGCAAATGCTCTTTGAAAATTTCTATTGACTTTCATTGGAATAACTTTGATAACAGCATGAATGCATGATAATTCGGATCGCCTTTAAATTCTTTGCCGTTGTCCGAATATACCTGTTCAATTGTATAAGCACATTCCTCCAGAACCTGCTACAGAAATAGTTTTGATCAATATTGGGTTTTATCAGGAAGAATGGCTGCAAAAAGCTCTCT
Source organism: uncultured bacterium (assembly GCA_964651045.1). Taxonomy (GTDB): domain Bacteria; phylum Zhuqueibacterota; class QNDG01; order QNDG01; family DSAB01; genus CAZYVD01. Next base: position 19,281 of record CAZYVD010000055.1, on the reverse strand, counting down.
GGAGAAATCATCAATAGCGATGAATAGATAATCTCGTTGAGCTTGAGCAGATTGTCATTCAAGTAATGGCAAGCGTTTTTAGTCGAAATGGACCATCTGACCGGGGTAATCCTTGGTGTAGCTTTTGGCTTGTTTTTTTAGACGCTCTTCGATTTCGTGTTCGATTTTATTGAGTCTTTTGATGCCATATTTCAAACAGCGTAATCTATGGTTAATGCTCTTATGAACCGCAAAATCATCTTGTCTGCCTCGATTGATAATCTTGTACACAGTCGGTGCCGAGACATGATATTTGCGTATCAAATCACAAATCCTCATGCGGTTTGTGTATCGGTCGTTGTACAGAGCTTCTCGTTAAAATGGCGTCAATTTCGTTCTTTTGTGAATGACTATGGGATCTCCTTTCTTAAACCTTTTACCAATCTAACGAATAACATATAATAGGAAATCCTGAAATTATAAACAACGCTAATTTAAATCACACAACATTTAGATATACTATTTTAAAAGATATTAAGAACTAGTATCTGGGTAAGCCTATTTGAAAAAGCGGAGTTGTTGAGGGTAGAAAACAACAGCTCCGCTTTTTAAATTATAATAAGATGGAAAATATTGATATACTCGTTTTGTTCTATATTTTAGTATTTACTTCCCACCGATTGTCATTTCCCTAATCTTTACTGTAGGACCATTTACACTTCTCTTGAACTTGAGATCATTACCGATCATCTCGATGTCATTAAGAATATTGCCGAGGTTGCCGGATATAGTAATTTCTGCTACCGGATAGGCTATCTCGCCATTCTCGATCCACATTCCGAATGCTCCTCGCGATATATCTCCTGTTGTGGGCACAAGACCGTGTCCGATCGTTCCTGTTAGAAGTATTCCATTTTTAACAGTTTTGATAATCTCATCTGGAGAATAGTTTCCCGCCTCAAGATACAGATTGTTTGGTCCAGAAGCATTGCCAGTCGATTTCATTTTCAGCTTTCGTGCAGAATATGTGTCCAACAGATAATTCTTAAGAATTCCCTTCTCTATTACATATGTTCGTCTTACAGGCACACCTTCACTGTCAAAAGGTTTAGTACCAGGGGTTCCTGGAATTGTTCCATCATCTACAATAGTGATTGAATCGTTACCCACTTTCTCACCAAGTTTTCCTGCAAGAAATGTCTGCTTCATATAGACACTGCTTCCATTTACACAGCTGTAGAGGAAGCTCAGAACTCCTGCTGTCATCTCAGGTTCAAGAATTACCGGCACATTCTGTGTTTTTACTTTTCTGGCTCCAATGAGTCTTGTCACTCTGTGAATTGCCTCTTTTGCTATCTCTTCTGGTGACATTAGATCTTTAAGATTTCTTGAAAAGTCATATTTTCCTTCATCAAATAGATTGTCTCCTTCACCTGCCTGAAGATATACTCCACAAGAACAGCTTGTCTGCGAGTATGTTCCACTGAAACCATTAGAGTTTACAAGATAAGTCGTACCGATGAATGTTCCAAATCCTGCTCCATAGGACTTTTTTATTCTCTTGTCTGCAAGACAGATGGCCTCGCACTTTTTGGCTGCAGCTATCTTTTCCTCTGGTGTAAGCTCGACTATTCTTGGATCAAATATCTTGAGTCTGTCAACATTGACACTTATTTGCTCTTTTTCAGGAAGGCCAGCAAAAGGATCTTTGCTTGAGACTCTTGCTCTTAATATAGCATTATTAATAAGATTATGCAGTGTTTCGATAGAAAGATCTGAAGATGAGGCTGTGGCAACTTTGTTATCAACAATTACTTTTAAAGAAAGCCTTTTCGATCCAGCGTCAACTAGTTTTTCTATCTTTCCTTTACGCACATCAACAGAAAATTCATTTCCTTCACCTATGGATATTTCTACCTGATCTGCCCCCTTCTTCCGGCCGTAGGTGACCAGTCCCTCGGCCAGACTGAGTAACTTTTTATTTATTCTATTCATCTCCGGCCTCCTACGGTCATTTTACGTATCTTAAGAGTTGGCGTGCCTGCAGTAACTGGCACGGATTGTCCCTCCTTTCCACATGTTCCTAGGAAGAAACCCATATCGTTACCAATCATGGTTACTTCGTTAAGGATCTGTACGTTTGTTCCAATGAGGGTTGCATTTTTAACGGGTCTGGTTAATCTACCATCCTCTATAAGATAGCCCATGTTTACCGAAAATGTAAATTTGCCAGAATCCTGTACCTGACCCCCCTGATAGGTAACCGCATAGAATCCCTTTTTAACAGATTTAATAATTTCTTCCGGATCAGAATCTCCTCTGGCCAGTATTGTGTTGCACATTCTTGGGATCGGATTGTATTGATAGTTTTGCCTTCTTCCATGACCATTGGTCTTCATTCCCATCAGTTTTGCAGAGAGACGATCCTGGAGATATCCTACAAGCCTTCCCTTTTCTATAAGTGGTGTCTTGATTGTATTCACTCCTTCGTCATCTATGTTTATGCTTCCGCGGTAATGTGGAATTGTGGGATCATCGTAGATTGTGACTATTGGCTGGGCAACCATTTTATTCATCTTATCCCACATTATGGATGTTTTTTTCCGATTTCCATCTGCCTCGAGTGGATGACCTACCGCCTCATGTATCATCACACCCGACTGTCCTGAACTTAGCACAACAGGCTGCTCTCCTGCAATGGGGTCGATTGCTGAGAGTAGTGTTACAGCCTCTTCGGATGCCTTTTGCCCAATAAATTCAGGTGTTCTCTCTGTTTCGAAGTATCCGAGTCCGACACGGCCTCCTCCTGAATAGAAACCCGTATTCCTATTTTTGCCATCTTCTGCGGTTGAGATAGCCATAAGTCTGACCTGTGGCCTTGCATCTGAAATCAGCAGGCCTTCACTGTTGGCAATTGTTACATATTGAATCTCATCAACAAGATAGGCCTGTACCTTGGTTACCTTTGTGTTGTATTTCTGTGCTGTCGAGTATGCTCTTTTTACCAAGTCGATTTTCGAGTCGATTTTCATTGTATGAATCGGTCTTTCCAAATCGTATGTCTGATGTCGGATAGTTTTTTCTTCTAATCCTTTAATCACAACACCTTTACTGCTCGATGCGATTGCTGCTGCTGTTAGTGCCGCCTGTTTCATCTTTTCGAATTTGAGATCGTTAGTATACCCATATCCAGTCTGTTCTCCCTTGATGACCCTTATTCCAACTCCGAGGTCAATATATTCGGATGACTCTTTAACGATGTCTTCTTCCATTCTTACTGAATTAACGATGCGGTATTCGAAAAAGAGTTCTGAGAAGTCGCCTCCTTTTGAGAGGGCTATTTGCAGTATTTTCCTCATGTCTTCTCTCGACACTCCAAAGTGTTCTTCAAAAAAGACAGAGGATGGCTTTGGGATTTTTCCTGCAAAGAGTAGATCATGCCAGAGATTACTTGTTGCAGCTACTGCCATGAGTCCTGCTCCACTCTTTTTCAGGAAGTCCCTTCGATCGATTTGTGTCACGGGACCACCTCCTATTTGATTTGTATTTTATTGAATTGAGATTTGGCATATGATATAAATATACGTTAATTTTAAATCAATGGTTCCGAGCTTCTATCCACTCATGAAGTGGAAATAGTATTACATCTCTTATGTCATTCTTGTCCAAAAACAACATGATCAGTCTGTCGACACCCAGTGCCATTCCTGCAGAGGGGGGGATATTTTTCTCAAGAGCTGAAACAAGTTCATCATCGATTGTGTATAGCCGTCCATCTTTTTCCTGCTTTTTCTTCTGTTCCTTTAGAAAACGCTCTCTTTGTTCATCTGGATCGAGAAGTTCGCTGTATCCGTTTGCTAGTTCGATTCCTCCGATATAAAGTTCCAGCCGTTCTACAAAATTCTGGTTTTGTTGCTTTCTCTTTGCCATTAGTCCCAACTGCACGGGATAGTCCTTTACAAAGATTGGTGTGCACCCTCTAAGCTCTGGCTCGATTTTTTCTAAAAAGATTCTGAAAAATAGTGTTTCCCATTCATCTTTATCATCAAACCTGATCTTCTGAGCTTTTGCACCTTTCTTTAGCGATTCGATGGACAAATCTTTATTAAGATCGATTCCAACATGTTTTCTGAATAATTCTGAAATTGTCCTGCATTCCCATTCAGATGAGAGGTCAATCCTTCTGTTCTGATAGATTATCTCATTTGTAGAAAATACATCATCGGCAACATACCTGATCATATTTACAGTATCATTCATTATATCAGAATATGTTGCATCCTTTCTGTACCATTCAAGGAGAGTGAATTCGGGATTATGAAGATGTGTTAATTCTCTGTCTCTGAATACCTTGCCGATGAAGAAGATGCGTTCTGCCCCAAGTGCGAGAAGTTTTTTCATGCTGTGCTCAGGAGATGTATGGAGGTATAGTATAATAGAATCGCCTCGATCATTATGAAACGATGTTTCCATTGAGTAGATATTTGAATCGAGTGAAGGATAAGGGGTTGCGGCTGGAACATCGACCTCAAGAAATCCATTTGATTTGAAGAATGACCTAATGGAGTTAATGATTCTGGCCCTTGCCTTAAAAATAGACCAATCGATAGAGTTTTTCTCTGATGATCTATTTTTGAAGAAAGACATGGGCAAATACACTGGCATCGTTAATCAGATTATCTATCTTGCAGTATTCGTTTGGTGCATGGAGTGTATCATCCTGAGTGCACCAGCATACTGCTGGCAGTCCTGCCTTTCTAAAAGAAGCAGCAACAGTTCCGCCTCCAATTCCTACTATTTTAGGTTCTTTTTCAACTACATCTCTAATGGCTGACTTAAGAGCCTCTACTACCTCAGAATCGGTCGGAGTAGAAGGCGGAGCCTCAAATCTCTGCGGAAAAGAGAATTTTACCTTAACTCCAAATCTCTTTTCGATCTCATCACCATAGGTTTTTATTTTTTCTTCTATCTGTTCTATCTTGTAGGTTGGAAGAATACGGAAGTCAAAATAGGAAACGTCTTTACCTGGAATCGTATTTATATTTGGAACATTCTCCTCCTTTCTTGTAGGTTCGAAAGTAGATATTGGAGGATCAAACAGAGGATCTTTTTCAGGAAATTGTTCATAAAGTCCATTCATCATTACTATAAGATTTGCCGCAGCCTTGTGTGCATTTATTCCCTTCTCTGGTGTTGACCCATGGGTTTGTTTTCCTTCGATTTCACATTTGACCCACAGAATCGATTTCTCTGCGATCTCAATAGTTATGCCCTCTGGATCACCAGCATCTGGTACTATTATTAGATCCTGGGGTCTGAAGATATCCGATCGCTTTTCAAGTACATAATCTATTCCATATTTAGAGCCGCACTCTTCATCTGAGACAAAGATCAGTCCGACATCGTATTCGGGTATTATCTTCTCATCCCTAAGAGCCTTTACGGCAATTATAGATGATACAATGCCCTGATGATTGTCCTCTGTTCCTCTTCCATATAACTTACCATCTTTTTCTACAACTTTATAAGGATCTGTTTCCCATAGATTTAGGTCGCCAGGAGGAACAATGTCCATGTGCGACATTATCCAGATTGTCTTTTCGCTTGATTTGCCATTTATCTTAAAAATAAAATTTGGACGATAGCCCTCTGGAACTCGATCGTCTGGAGCATTGATTTCTTCAAAAGAGTCATAAGGAAGTTTGCTTAACAGATTTTTAATATACTCTGCTTTCTTGACTTCACCCTCACCTCCATTTTCCGGGCTTAGTGCTGGTATGGCGCTTAGTTCGGATTGAACTCGAATTATAAATTTTTTATAATTTTTGATTCTGGTGCGAATTTTCTTAAATTTATTTTTATCCATAACTTAGTCTCCAAAGTATCCGATTTATACTCTTTATTATATAATAATAAAGATGAAAGAAATAGTCAAGATTATACTTATATTTACGGAAAAAAAATAAAAAATTTCTTGCCTTTTAACATCAACTTTGATAAATTGGATATAATCAGAGCCCCAGTAGCTCAGAGGATAGAGCAGCGGTTTCCTAAACCGTTGGTCGCAGGTTCGACTCCTGCCTGGGGTACCGCAGTTTTTAAGACTATCCACCAATTTTATGGGGGAGGGAATGAAAGAGAAAATATTAGTTGTAGATGATGTCGATACTATTGCAAGAGTTTATGCCAGGTTTCTAGAGAGGCAGGGATATGAGGTAAGAATCGCATTTAATGGTGACGAGGCGTTGATTGAGTATGAGAGGTTTAAACCCGATCTTATTATTAGTGACATACGAATGCCGAAAATGAGTGGATTCGAACTTGCAAATCAAATTCGAAAGAAGAACCCGAAGCAGAAGATAATACTTATGACAGGTTATGCTGATGAGGCAGAAGTACTCGAGCAGCAGAAAAACCAGGGATTCCCATTCTTTACAAAGCCAGCCGATCTTCAAACTACTGTTTCAGATATAGTTAGAAGTGTTCTGGATGGTACATATAAGCCTGAATAGGTTGTATTTTATCGATATGGAGAGTCTATGCTACGGCCCAGAAAAAAATTAACAAGGCGTGAGATAAAAGAGGATACTCTTGTTACTGCCTATGTTAAGACTCAGAAGTTCTATCAGAGCTACAGTAAACAGATAAACATCTTTATTACAGTTCTGGTTGTAATTCTTGCGGTAATTGTTATTATGGCAGTAAGCAAGAGGAGAGCAGAGAGCACTGCAATTGAGAGTCTGGGAATGGCAGAACATCTATACTTTTCACAAAAATATCCAACGGCCATAGAGGAGTTGAAAAAGATTGTTGATCTCTATTCAGGCACAAAGGCAGCAGGAAGGGCTACTTTTTTGCTTGCCAATGTTTATTTCAATCTCGGAAATTTTAATAGTGCAGAAAAGTACTTCTGGAAATATATAAATGAATATTCAGACTTTAAGATTTTTACGGCTTCGAGCTGGGCAGGAATAGCAGCATGTGTTGAATCAAAAGGAAAGTTTCTAGATGCGGCCGAATATTACAGAAAGGCAGCATTAAAATTTCCTGATGTATTCAATGCACCCGATTATTTGGAGAATGCAGGCAGGTGTTATGAGATGGCAGGAGATGTTGAGAAGGCAAAGGAGGTCTATAACTATTTAATAGAAAAATATCCATCGTCCGATATAAAGGGGAGTGTTGAATTCATATTGAAATCTTTATAGATTTATATCCATATTTCGCTTGCAAAATAGGAATAAATTTTTTATATTTAAGTTGTAAAGTGGGTCAGAAACCCACTTTTTTTATGGATTTAAAATTTAGTAGATGGAAGCAAGGAGGATTTTTCTTCCATGAATGTTAATATTGTTGAAGCAGTAAGCCAGATAGCCAAAGAGAGGAATATCAAGAGGGAAGTACTGGGTGAGATTCTAAAAAACATCTTCATCACAATGATAAAGAGAAAATACGGGACGTCGGATAATTTCGATATTTTTGTAAACATGGATAAGGGAGAGGTAGAGATATATCAGATGAAGACAATAGTAGAGAAGGTCGAGGATCCTGTAAAAGAGATTAGTATTGAGAATGCAAAGAAGATTGAGCCTGACCTTGAATTGGGAGACGAATTTATCGAGATTATCGATCCGTCAAGTTTTGGTAGGAGATTAATCACTTCTGCAAAACAGGGTTTGAATCAGAAGATTCGTGAAGCAGAAAAAGAGGTGATATATAATGAATTCAAAGACAGGATTGGTGAGCTCATAGTTGGAGAAGTCAGACAAATAAACAGAAATGAGATAATCATCTCTGTTGACAGGATGGAGGTGAGTCTACCGAGAGAGGAACAGATTTATAATGAGCGTTTTCTTAGAGGCGATACGATTAGGGCTGTTGTAAAGGAGGTGACAAGGACAAATCGTGGACCCGAGGTGATAGTCTCAAGAACCGATCCTGCATTTCTTATTCGTTTATTCGAAATAGAAGTGCCAGAAATTTATGATGGAATAATCGAGATAAAAAGGGTGGCCCGTTTTCCTGGTGATAGAGCAAAGATTGCAGTTACATCTAATGATAAGAGAATTGATGCTGTTGGTGCGTGTGTTGGATTGAAGGGTGTGCGTATCCAGGCAGTTGTGAAGGAGTTGAACAATGAGAAGATAGATGTGATAAATTACAGTTCTGAACCAGAAATTTTCATCATTAGGGCATTGAGTCCTGCGAGTCCTGTAAGAGTGATAATTGATCATGAGAATAAGAGTGCAACGGCAGTGATTGCCGATGATCAGCTCTCGCTTGCGATAGGAAAGGGTGGACAGAATCGTCAACTGGCATCGATGATGACTGGTTTTGAAATTACAATTGTCAAGGAGTCGGATTGGGAACTCGAGCAGAGAAAAGAGGAGGTGCTAATGTTAACAGAGATTCCCGAGTTGACCAAGACTATGTTGAATAAATTACTTGCTGGTGGTTATGAAACGGCAGAGGAGGTATTGGATGCTGGTGAGGATGAGATTTCAAAATTGAAGGGATTTGGTAAAAAGACAGCATCAAAAATAATGGATATATTAAACTCCTATTATGAAGAGGAGTCGCAGGAAGAGAGTGAAGAGTAAAAAATGTTTTTTGCTTTAAAAAGATTTGGGGAAAAATGACGGCCAAGAGACGAATATACCAGGTTGCAAGAGAGTTTAAAATTTCAAATGAAGCTTTGATAGAGTTTCTTCGCAGTCTGAATTTTAAGGTTAGAAACCATATGGCGCTGGTTACCGATGATATGTATTCTGAGGTGGCCAAGCATTTTGGTATGGAGGAGGCTGAAGTTAAGAAGGAGTCGGATATAAGAAAAAAGATTGAAGAGAGACAAAAAGTAGAAAAGGCCAGACGAGAGGCGATTCAACATGAGATAAAGGAGATTCTCGAGGTTGTATCGAAAACCCCGATCGATAAAATAGGCGATGAGTATAAAAAGATAGAGAAAGAGAAAAGAGAAGATATTACAGTAGAGGATAAGATTGACATTAAGGACAAAGAAGAGACATCCGTAGTATTGGAGCCGGAGATAGGGGAGGTTGCAGAAGAGGAAAAGATTAGTGCAGATGAAAAGTCAGAGGGTGAGGTTGAGAAGGAAAAGAAGGCCAAACCGCGGCGTCATTTAAAGAGGCTGCCCAAAAAGAAGGTGAAGAAAGAGGCAGAAGAGGCAGAGGAGGGTAGGCTGCTCAGAGGCAAGATAAGAAAAAAGAGGGAGGAAAAGGAAGAAGCCCCACCGCTTGGAGGTGTTACATCCGAACAGAAAAAGAGAAGAAAGAAGAGAAAAAAGAGGAAGAAAAAGAAGGCAGAAATCGAAATCGATGAACAGGAGATTCAGGCTTCAATAAAAGAGACTCTTGCAAAGATGAGCGAGCCTACACGGAAGAAGAAGAGAAAGAAGCTAAAGAAAGAAGAGGAAGGAAAAGTAGAAGAGGAGAATGTTCTTCAGGTTACAGAATTCACATCTGTGGCCGAGCTTGCAAATTTAATGGAAGTAGAGCCGAGCGAGGTAATTCAGGTGTGCATGTCGATGGGATTGATGGTTACTATTAATCAGCGATTGGATAAAGATGTTATTACAATGGTTGCCGATGAGTTCGGCTACGATGTTAAGTTCCTACTTGAGTATGGAGATAAAGAGATAGAGGAGTTTGAAGAAGAAGAGGAGGATCCATCACTGCTTAAACCAAGGCCTCCTGTTGTTACAATAATGGGACATGTTGATCATGGAAAAACTACTCTCTTGGATTATATCAGGAAGAGCAACATTATTGCAGGCGAATCAGGAGGAATTACCCAGCATATAGGTGCATATGAAGTATCGGTTAAAAATAAGAAAATTACTTTTCTTGACACTCCAGGTCACGAAGCCTTTACAGCGATGAGGGCACGGGGCGCACAGGTAACAGACATAGTAGTACTTGTTGTAGCTGCAGATGATGAAGTAATGCCTCAGACTATTGAGGCGATAAATCATGCACAGGCCGCAGGTGTTCCGATAATCGTAGCAATAAATAAGATAGATAAACCCAATGTCAACATCGAACGGATCAAGAAACAACTTTCAGAGAATAATGTACTAATTGAGGAGTGGGGCGGAAAGGTTCAATGTGTCGAGATTTCAGCAAAGACTGGTCAGGGTGTTGATCATCTGCTTGAGATGATTCTGCTTGAGGCAGAGATACTCGAGTTAAAGGCCAATCCCGATGCAAAGGCAAAGGGAGTACTGATTGAGATTAAGATGGAGAAGGGTAGAGGAATTATTGGTACAATATTAATACAAAAGGGTACGCTTAGAATAGGAGACCCGTTTGTAGCAGGTCAATTCAGCGGAAGAGTAAGGGCCATGTTTGATGAGAGAAATAATACAGTTAATGAGGCACCTCCTTCCACGCCTGTTCAGGTTCTTGGATTTGATGGAGTTCCCCAGGCTGGCGATCTATTCATGGTTATGGAATCTGAACATGTAGCAAAGCAGATTAGTCAGAAGAGGCAGATATTAAAGCGAGAGCAGAGCTTCCGACAGGTGCGGCGTATAACCCTAGATCAAATATCAAAACAAATTGCAGAAGGCAAGATAAAAGAACTTTCGATCATCATAAAGGCCGATGTCGATGGATCGTTGGAGGCAATTTGTGATTCTCTGATGGAACTGGCAACAGAAGATGTAGGAGTTCGAATAATTCATAAGGGTGTTGGTACAATCACAGAGACAGATGTCCTGCTTGCAGAGGCTTCCAATGCTGCAATCATCGGGTTTCATGTGAATCCAAATGCAAAGGCAAGAGAACTGGCAAAGAAAGAGAATGTTGACATACGAATCTACAAAGTCATATATGATATAGTAGAAGATATCAAGCTGGCCCTTTCAGGCCTGCTGGAACCTGAGATTAGCGAAGAGGTAATCGGGAAACTTGAGATAAGAGATGTGTTTAAGGCCTCAAAGGTAGGAGTTATTGCTGGATGTTATGTGCAGTCGGGTAAAGTTGTAAGGAACAGCTTTGCACGTCTCATTCGGGAAGGTGATGTAATTTATGACGGGAAGATATCTTCTCTTAAGAGATTTAAGGATGATGTGAAAGAAGTCAAATCTGGTTATGAGTGCGGTCTTACGCTGGAGAATTTTAATGATATAAGACCCGGTGACACTTTAGAAATATATCAGGTGGTTGAAACAGCAAGGACTCTTTAGCAGATGTTTATCGGAGTGCTGAGACTGGAATTGTATTTACATGCTACTTCTTCATTGAAGGATAAACGCTTGATAATAAAGAGTCTTAAGACAAGGTTGAGAAATCGTTTTAATGTATCTGTAACAGAAGTTGATCATCTGGATAAATGGCAGAGATCGAGTATTGGGATTGCACTTGTGACAAATGATAGAAGGTTCATTGACAGCGTTTTCTCAAAGGTTCTCAATTTCGTGTTGAGAGATTCGAGGATCGAGATAATCGATGAAGTCATTGATGTATTATGATGGTAAAGCGATCATTAAAAGTTTCGGCTCTTTTAAGATTTGAAATTAGCAACATTATTCAGACAAAGGTCATGGATCCAAGGATAGGTATTGTAACTATAAAAGATATTGTTGTTTCAAATGACCTCAGGAATGCAAAGATATATTTTAGTACTTTAGGAAGTGATAGAGAACAAAAGGAGACACTGAAGGGTCTTCAGAGAGCAAGGAGTTTTATTCAGTATCAGCTTGGAATGCGTTTGAGAATGCGTTATACTCCATGTCTTAAATTTTTTCTCGATGTGGCTCAAAACAATGGAATTAGTGATATAGATGAAAAGAAGTAAGAGTTTTGATCAGAATCTTATAAAGAGAATTCTGAAACATATTGATAAAAATGAAAATTTTATTATAACTACACATGTCAATCCCGATGGTGATTCGATAGCCTCGCTTCTTGTTTTTTCATACCTATTGAAATATAAAAATAAACGATACAGACTATTACTCGATGACAAGATTCCTAAAAAGTTTGATTTTCTTGCAGGTGTAAAAGAGATAGAGGGAATGGATATTTCCAGCAAGGCTATAGATCCAGAGGTTGTTGTTGTACTGGACTCTTCCGATTTAGGGCGAATCGGAAGAGTGAAAGAGCTTATTGCAGATGATTCAAAGATAATTAATATTGACCATCACCCGAGCAATGATCTTTTTGGTGATATAAATTTAATAATGGATGAAGAGAGCAGCACTGTTGAGATTGTATATCGGCTTTATTCATATCTTAATATTCCTGTATCAGAGGAGGTTGCTACTCTGGTATACACAGGAGTGATGTGTGATACAGGAAGGTTTCACTTTTCGAATACAAACTACAGGTCGCTTTCTGTTTGTGCAGAGATGGTAAAGTTTGGAGCATCACCGACTCTGATAGCAAATAAGATCTACTACAGAATGTCGACAAAGACTGCGCAAGCCCTGGCATCTGCACTCTCAAAAATCGAGTTTTATTTTGAAAACAGAGTGGCATGTATGTATCTTCTCAGATGCGACTATGAATCGAGTGATGAGATAGACACAGAGGGATTTGTGGACTATCTTATGGCAGTTGAAGATACAGAGGTTCAATTTTTCATGCTCGAGACAGAAGAGAATACATTCAGAGTTAGTCTTCGTTCTAAGAACAGCATTAATGTAAATGAGATTGCACGTCATTTTGGGGGCGGTGGTCACTTCAGGGCCTCGGGTTGCACAATACACGGAACTTTAGATGAAATTAAGTCGAAAATTCTCGGAACAATAGAGATGTATCTATGAATGGTTTTAATAAAATGAATCTTTCATATAGGGTGGAGGATGGCGGATTCATATTGAATATAAACAAGCCCTCAGGCATGAGTTCATTCGATGTGGTAAGAGAAGTGCGTAGACTAACTTCATTGCGTAAGGTTGGCCATGCTGGTACACTGGATCCTCTTGCAGAAGGAGTTCTGCTGATATGTGCAGGCAGGGCAACCAAGAGAGTATCAGAATTGATGGAACTGGAGAAGGAGTACAGGGGTACTGTCAGGCTTGGAATCACAACAGAAACAGATGATGGAGAGGGGAAGATCATAAAGAAAAAGAGTGTTCCCGATTTTTCAGAGGAAGAGATCGAGTCTGTATTGAATCTATTTGTCGGGGAAATAATGCAGGTACCACCGATGTATTCAGCGATCAAGAGTAATGGAGAGAGGCTCTATCGCCTTGCCAGAAAGGGGATCACTGTAGAACGAGAAGCGCGAGTAGTTCACATAAAAAAAATAAGACTATTGAGCTGGAAAAATCCAGACATACATTTACAAGTGAGCTGCTCTCGAGGTACATACATCAGGGCACTTGCCAGAGACATCGGAGAGAGGCTAAATACGGGCGGCTACTTAAAATATATCTGCCGGACAAGGATTGGAAATTTTCGAGTTGAGGATGGATATAAGATTGATGAAATAGAAGAGCTTTTTAAACAGCATGAATGTATATAGATCAATAGAAAATATTCCATTTGATACAAATTCGGTACTTACTATAGGAACCTTTGATGGTATTCATCTGGGTCATCAAAAGATTCTCGAATCTGTCAAAAAGAGTGCCGAAGAGAGAAGCGCACGCAGTATATGTGTGACATTTTATCCACATCCTCAGAAAGTTGTTTCTGGAGGCAGAAGCTCTCCGGCTCTGCTAACACCCATAGAGGAAAAAATCGAATTGATTGCAGCCATGGGCCTGGATTGCCTGCTTGTCATTCCATTTACAAGACAGTTCTCAGAAATGAATCCAGAAGAGTTTATCGAGGATGTTCTTGTAAAAAAGATAGGAGCAACTCATTTTGTAATAGGATATAATCATGCATTTGGCAGGGATCGTACTGGAGGTGGGGATCTTCTAAAAACCATGGGCTTACGATTTGGTTTTACAGTAGAGGTCGTAGATCCTGTATATATAGATGATACAAAGATAAGCAGTACAGGGATAAGGAATGCACTTATTGCAGGTAATGTGAGATTGGCAAATAAGATGCTTGGTAGAAATTATAGTCTATCAGGGATTGTGGGAAGAGGCAAGAACAGGGGAAGGGTAATTGGTTTTCCTACTGCAAATATAGTGGTAAGGGGAGAGGGGAAACTGATTCCCGCTGATGGGGTCTATGCGGTGATCGTGCATTTGTGGAATAAGATCTATACAGGCATGGCAAACATAGGATACAGGCCGACACTTGATGGAAGAGAACATGAGATTGAAGTTAACATACACGAATTCTCTGCTGATCTTTATGGTGAGATTCTTCAGATCGACTTTGTGGATCGAATCCGTGATGAAAAACACTTTGATTCAGTTGACGATCTGATAGTACAGATCAAGAAAGATAGAGAAAAATCAAAGAAATTGTTATCAGATAAATTGTTGGAGGATCTAAATGAATTTAACGAAAGAGGAAAAGGCTAAAATTATCGAAAAGTATGGTAAGGGCGACATGGATACGGGAAATACCTGTGTCCAGATAGCACTCTTTACCGAGAAGATCAAACAATTAACAGAACATTTAAAGACACATAAGAAGGATCACCATTCGCGTAGAGGATTGCTCAAACTCGTTGGCAAGAGGAGAAGGCTGCTCGATTATCTTATTAAAAAGGATCTGGAGCAGTATAGACGGTTGATTAAGGAGTTGAATATCCGAAGATGAATTTTTGGGGTGGTTTAAATTATTAATGTAAATTATTTTTCAGGAGAATTAAGATGTTTTTAAAGAAGAGTATTGAGCTGGAGGGGAGGAACCTGACAATAGAGACAGGTAGGTTTGCAAAGCAGGCGGATGGATCTGCACTTGTACAATACGGCGAGACAGTAGTTCTTGCCACAGTTGTTGCATCGAAAAAACCGATAGAGAACAGGGGGTTTTTCCCCCTTTCTGTTGAATATAGAGAAAAGACATATGCTGCAGGCAAGATTCCCGGAGGCTTTTTTAAAAGAGAGGGAAGACCCCAGGAAAAAGAGGTTTTGAGTGCAAGATTGATAGACAGGCCGATAAGGCCTCTTTTACCCGAAGTAGGGGAGTTTCCCTATGAAGTGCAGATAGTGGTAACCGTTCTCTCATCTGATAAAGAGAACGATGCAGATGTGTTGGGAACAATTGGAGCATCAACAGCCCTGTGCATATCCGATATACCATTTAAGGGTCCGATTGCAGCAGTAAGAGTCGGAAAAGTAGGGGGAAAGTTTGTTGTTAATCCAACCTTTTCCCAGTTGGAATCGAGTGAAGTTGACATTGTTATTGCAGCATCTGATGAGGCTATTGCAATGGTAGAGGGTGAAGCACATGAGATTTCTGAAGATGATATGATAGATGCACTCGAATTTGGTCATGAGGCAATTAAAAAGATCATCAGACTTCAGAACGAGTTTGTTGAAGAGCTTGGTGTTAAGAAGCGAGAGCTCGAGGTAGTGGAGGTTGATGATAAATTGGTAAAGAGAGTACAGGAGGTGGCTAAAAATAGAATACCCGATGCCCTGAGTCATACAAAAAAGCTTGACCGCAAACAGGCCCTTGACACAGTGTTAAATTCCATCATAGACGAGCTAATCGAAGAGTATCCTGATCAAGAACTCACAATTTCAGAGATTTTTCATCAAATAGAGAGACAGATAGTCAGGAGTATGATCATTAATGAGAAAAAGAGAATAGATGGAAGATCGTATGATGATATAAGGGATATTAAATGTGAAGTTTCTGTGCTGCCTCGAACACATGGTTCGGCCCTGTTTACTCGTGGAGAGACTCAGAGCCTTACAGTAACCACGCTGGGAACAAAAGTGGATGAACAAAAAATAGAAGGTCTTGAGGGAGAGTCATGGAAGAGCTATATGCTGCACTATAATTTTCCTCCCTTTAGTGTTGGTGAGATTAAGATGTTTCGAGGGCCGAGCCGTAGAGAGATAGGACATGGAAATCTTGCCGAGAGGGCACTCAAACCAGTAATCCCTTCAGAAGAGGTGTTTCCATACACAATTCGTATTGTGTCAGACATACTGGAGTCGAATGGTTCTTCCTCGATGGCGACTGTGTGTGCTGGTTCTCTTTCATTGATGGATGCTGGTGTTCCTGTAAAGTCTGCCGTTGCCGGAGTGGCCATGGGGCTTATAAAAGAAGGAGACGAAGTGGCTATTCTTACAGACATACTCGGGGATGAAGATCATCTTGGAGACATGGATTTTAAGGTTGCAGGCACAAGAAAGGGAGTAACGGCATTTCAAATGGATATAAAGATTTCTGGAATTTCATCCGAGATCTTAAGAGACGCGCTTGATAGGGCAAGGCGTGCAAGAATGAACATCTTAGATATAATGGATAAAACAATAGATAAACCGAGATCGAATTTATCCCCCTATGCACCAAGAATTATATCGATGAAGATAGAGCTTGATGATATTGGTCTTGTAATAGGTCCGGGAGGAAAGAGTATAAGGAGCATAATCGATAAGAGTGGTGCAGAGATAAACATTGAAGATGATGGTACTGTACAGATAGCCTCTCCTGATGAGAGTTCGTGTTTAAGGGCAAAAGAGATGATTGAGAAAATGGTGGAGAAGCCTGAGGCAGGCAGGGTTTATAAGGGTAAGGTAAAGAAGATTACAAATTTCGGTGCTTTTGTTGAGATACTGCCCGGCAAAGAAGGGCTTTTGCATATATCCGAAATAGCACATCACAGAGTAAACAGGCCAGAGGATCATTTGAAGGTTGGTCAGGAGATACTGGTAAAGGTTTTAAAAATAGAACCTGATGGTAAACTCGACCTGAGCCGAAAGGCCGTACTGAATAAAAAAATATTGTGATTTTTAATGGAGGATATTAATAATGGGTTCTCCCTCGATTTCGAAAAGGGGTCTTTTGACTCCAGAGTCGCCAATCAGAAAGCTTGCCGTTTATGCTGAGGAGGCAAAGAAAAGGGGAATCGAAGTCTTACATTTAAACATCGGTCAACCCGATATTCATACTCCCCCTGAATTCTTCGAGTCAATTCAAAATTTTAGTGGTAGGGTGCTTGCCTATGGTCCATCTAATGGGCTACCAGAGTTAAGAGAAAAGTTGATAGATTATTATCATCGTAATGGATACAATAACATAGAACAGTCCGATATAATGGTTACGACAGCAGGAAGCGAGGCCGTTCTTTTTTCGATGATGGCTGTAGCATCACCCGGAGAACAGATAATCACTCTTGAGCCATTTTATCCGAATTATAATGGATTTGCCAGAATGGCCGGTATTGAACTTGTGCCAATAGCAACTGATCCCAATACAGGTTATCATCTCCCCTCAAGAGATGAGATTGAGAAAAGGATAAGTCCAAAGACAAAAGCATTGCTGATTTGTACTCCAAACAATCCTACAGGGACGGTATTGACCAGAGAAGAGATGGAGACAGTAGAGAGTATAGTTTATGAAAACAATCTGTTTGTAATTTGTGACGAGGTATACAGAGAATTTGTTTTTGAGGGCACACACACATCGATTCTTTCTTTTCCCAAAATAGAGAAGCATACCATTATGACAGACAGTCTGTCAAAGAGATACAGCGCATGTGGTGCAAGAATAGGATGTATTGTCAGTAAAAATAGAGATGTCATGGATACAGTACTGAAATTTGGACAGGCTCGTTTATGTCCACCGACACTGGAGCAGGTAGCAGCAGCAGCAATGGTGGAGAGTGGAGACAGATATTTTAAAGATATGATTGATGAATACAGAAAAAGACGCGATTTCCTTCATTCTGCCTTAACACGGATAGATGGTGTTGAAGTCAAGAAACCAGAAGGTGCATTCTATATGATGGTAACATTTCCTGTAGATGACATCGAAGATTTTTCTAAATGGCTGCTTTCAGAATTTGAGATGAATGGAAAGACAACAATGCTTGCACCAGGTCCTGGCTTCTACGCAACGGAAGGTATGGGAAAGAGGGAGGCCAGGATTGCTTATGTGCTCAACGTTGAGGATCTTAAGATTGCAGTGGAAATAATAAGACGTGGATTAGAAGAGTATAACAAGTAATACGGATTTGTTTTGTGTAGTGGTTCATATAAAAATGTTCCGATATTGACATTTCATAAAATAGATCAAAGATTCGAGTGGGGTGTAACGAGAATCGGTACACCAAAATTCAGAAGGATACTCGAATACTTAAAGTCAAATGGTTATCAGACTGTTTCACTCCATTATCTGTATCACTCTCCTCAAAAATTGCCTTCAAAACCGGTAGTCATTACATTTGATGATTCATATGAAAACATATATACAAATGGTTTAAATTTAATGGAGGAGTATAACTTTTCAGGAACGATATTTGTGATTGCAGGATATGTTGGCAGAGAGAGCATATGGGATGTAAATCTGGGTGGAATCAGATTTAGACACCTTTCGTGTGCTCAGATTAAAGAGATGAGTAGAAAGGGATTTGAAATAGGTTCTCATTCTATGACTCATCCCGATCTAACACGGATAGATGAGAGAAGATTAAAACAGGAATTAAAAGAGTCTAGAGAGGCGATAGAGGATATGATAGGCAAAGAGGTAAGATATTTATCGTTCCCATTTGGAAGATATAATAAGAGAGTTGTTGAGGCAGCAAAAGAGTGTGGATATGAGAAGGGCTGTACATTTCTTAAGAGGATTGGTGATAGAGAAAGATATGACGATTTTATAATCGAGAGAAGACCAGTCTACCTTTTTGATGGAATCTTTAATCTTAAGACAAAGTTAGAACGTACAATCTGGACGCCACTTGAGGATTTGAAGTTACGTGCAGTAAACTTCTGTTCTAATGGAACCGTGATTTTGAAATCTTTTAAATAACTGTATTGCCAGGGTTTATATCTGTTTCGGAATGTTTGATCAGTATATTTATGCTGGCCAATGGAGAGTGTGTTTTCAGGTTCCGCAAGTGCTGCTCCATCGGATTTTTCTTTATTTGACACTTATCTTTATTATTCATATTATAACTATATGCTTCATCTAGATCAAATTTTTCTCCGTCTATCCAATATTTACATTCTTTTGCAGCTTTTCTACAATGAATATGAACCGCCATCCCATTACTAACAGAATTGTGGGCATAATGAATTCCTGAATTTATGTAAGTATTATTTCAGACTTATTAAAAATAAAAAATCTTTTAAGCTAAGTCAATGTAAAAATCATGTACTTTAATGGGGACACTGTCAATATATTTTGTTGAAATTTATCCCATTAACAAATGTAAACAGAAGACTATTTCTTCTGAAATACCTTAAAATCT
>CAZYVD010000054.1:0-19498 GCA_964651045.1 uncultured bacterium | reverse complement strand
CTATGCACGCCAATTCCTCGAACAGATGGATCGTCCTGATGTAGATGAAATCAGGGGAATATCACCTACTGTTGCAATAGAACAGAAAAACAGATATTATACATATCGATCCACTGTTGGAACAGCCACAGAGGTTACAGACTACCTTCGGCTTCTATTTGCACGCATAGGGAAAACAATCTGCCCCCAGTGCAAAATAGAGGTAAAAAAGAAACAAAAAGGCGATGTAATCGAGTCGATCATGAAACTACCAAGTGGAAGCAGATTGATCATTGCATTTCCTCCACTTCAGGGAGATGATAATGCAGATGGGTTATTAGATAGGCTCAGAGCAGAGGGCTTTGTTCGTCTCATTATAAAGGGCAAAACGCATCATATTGAAGAAGTAGATGCAAATGAGATCGATCAAGATACTCTTGTGGTTGCCGACCGGCTCACTGTTAATAAGAACGATATAGGCAGGCTCTCTGACAGCATTGAGACTGCCTTTCACCATGGAAGGGGACGCATGGCAGTTGTTCCAGAAGATGGGGAACCCATCCATTTTGCCAGCTCCTTTATATGTGACCGATGTGGACTTAAATTCATAGAGCCTCAGCCCCGACTCTTCTCGTTTAATAATCCATTCGGTGCCTGCCCTGTATGCAGAGGTTTTGGGGATGTAATTACCATCGATATGGATAAAGTTGTGCCGGACAGGAGTAAATCGATTCGTCAGGGAGCAGTAGTCCCGTGGAATACACCCACTCATAAACACATATTAAACAGAGTGATACGCCTTGCACCTCGATACGGTATTCCTCTCGATATTCCATTTAAAAATCTAACAGCAAAACATATAGATCTGTTAAAACATGGAGATGGAGAATTTCCCGGAATCTACCCATTTTTCAAATGGATAGAGAAGAAAAAGTACAAGATAGGAGTGCGAGTCTTTTTATCACGATTCAGAGGATACAATAGATGCCCAGAATGCGGTGGAACACGGTTGAGAAAGGAGGCTCTGTGGGTATACGTTGCAAATAAAAACATCGGAGAGATTTCCAGTATGACCATTACAGAGTGTCACTTATTTTTTAAAAATCTGAAGCTGACAAGTTTTGAGAAAAAAATCTGCGACCAGATTTACAGGGAACTTCTTGAAAGGCTCTCATATCTGGACAGAATCGGAGTCGGATATCTCACACTAAATAGAAGGTCTGCAACTCTATCAGGAGGTGAAGCACAAAGAATTAACCTTGCCACTGCGCTCGGCTCCACACTCACCAGCACAACATACATACTAGATGAACCAACAATCGGACTGCATCCAATAGACAATCAGCGTCTCATTCAGATTCTTCATAGATTGAGAGACAGTGGCAACACCGTAATAGTTATCGAACACGACAAAACCATGATGGAGTCGGCAGATCAGATATTAGAACTAGGCCCTCTTTCAGGAGAAAGGGGAGGCGCCATGGTCTACCAGGGAAGCTTTGAGAATCTCTTAAAAAGCGAATCTCTAACAGGCCAGTATTTATCCGGCAAAAGGTCGATTCCAGTACCAAGGTGTAGAAGAGGCGGCAATGGAAAATATATTCTTATAAAAGGAGCATACGAACACAATCTAAAAAAAATAAATGTAACAATTCCACTCGGATGCCTAGTGGCAATCACCGGTGTATCGGGTTCCGGTAAAAGCACTCTTATAGAGGACGTGCTATATCCTGCAATAAAACGCAGCAAGGGGGCATGGCCCAAAAAGCTCAGCAGATTTGATTCAATAGATGGAATCGAGAATATTGATGATGCCATTCTTGTAGATCAAACACCGATTGGCAAGAGTTCCAGATCAAATCCAGCAACATACATTAAGTGTTTTGACATAATTCGAAAATGTTTTGCATCCACAAGGGCTGCCAGAATGCGTGGATATAGTTCTGCTACCTTCTCCTTCAACTCTGGTAATGGAAGATGCGAAAAATGTGGAGGGAACGGACAGATAGTCATCGATATGGCATTCCTGACAGATGTTGTCATTCCCTGTGATGTGTGCAATGGCAAGAAATATAAAAAGAGTGTTCTTGAGGTCAGATATAGAGGGAAAAATATAGATGATGTTTTAAACATGACGGTCGAAGAGGCTCTGAACTTTTTCAAAACCAATCCCTCAATAACCCGAAAACTCGTTATGCTGGAAAATGTTGGACTCGGATATATAAGACTCGGTCAGCCGGCACCAACACTGTCTGGAGGAGAAGCCCAGCGGCTGAAACTTGCCCTGCATATGACTAAAAAGAGTGGAAACAATCTACTATACCTATTCGATGAACCCACTACAGGTCTCCACTTCCATGACATATCTAACCTCATCCAATGCTTCGACCGGCTTATCGAAGACGGAAACTCAATTGTTGTAATAGAACACAATTTAGATGTAATTAAATGCGCCGACTGGATTATAGATCTCGGGCCAGGAGGCGGTGAAAATGGCGGAATGATAGTAGCAGAAGGCCCACCAGAGAGGATTGCAATGTGCTCCCATTCGCTAACAGGAAAATTCTTAAAGAACGTGTTATAAATAAAAGAGGTGGCATCTCAAATCCAATGCCACCTCTCCCCGAGGGTATCATGTTAACTGGATGATAACTACTTTCTCTTCATCATTATCATTGATTTTCTCTTAAACTTTCTGGCAAATCCATGACCTCTCATTGCACCGAAGTTTCCCCTGTGCCTCATTAATCTGCTTTTGAACTTTACGCGCTGTTCCGGTGTTAATAATGCCTGAACCTTGATCATCGTATCGATATGTTTCTTCTTAAGCTTTTTTTCAATCTCACTGATTTCATCAATCTTTTTGTATATTGCATTCTTATCGAGGTTTTCAGCCATCAAGAGATCGTTCAGTTCTGCTTTCTTCACTTGAAGCTTGCTCTTAAGAGATAGGGTCTCTTTCTGAACGGCCTGTTTTAATTTTTGAATCTCCTGTTTCTGCTGATCAGAAAGATCATCTATACACATCATTTTCCAACCTTCAGTACCCTTCATCTTTCCTTTCATTTCATGTTGAGCCATAAGAGAGACTGAAAGGCTCATGATTAATACGATACCCAGCATAATTACAACATTTTTCCTTTTAAGCATTTTACTTAGCCTCCGTTTTATTTTTATTAAATTTACTACTGCTTTCCTGGTCGGCCTTTTCAGGAGTTCTCCTTCTGCCGCTGTACTTCAGACGCCGTCTTATCATATCCAAAAAGTACTTTCTCTGTTCAGGTGTATAGATTGCCTTCTCCTTAAAGATCTGATAGACGACCTCCTTCTCCATCTCTGTCTGAAGTTT
Source organism: uncultured bacterium (assembly GCA_964651045.1). Lineage (GTDB taxonomy): Bacteria > Zhuqueibacterota > QNDG01 > QNDG01 > DSAB01 > CAZYVD01. The sequence goes on along the minus strand of CAZYVD010000054.1, from coordinate 16,170 downwards.
ACCAATTCGGCCGATTTTTTCCTCTATGAGTGCCGAGTCAGGATTCTCACTCAATATAAGATCACCAAGCACTCTCCTTTCTTTTCCTAACTCTCTACGAATCTTTCTTATTTTGTCTACTAACTCTCTGTGAAGTTCCTCCCTTCTTCTCCTCTGTTCTTCTGTAAGATTTAACTTGTTCTGAATGGACTCTCTGATACTATGACCCCTTCTTTGAAAATTTCTAACCGATCTATCCTTCTGTAAGAGGCGGTATGCAAAGGTAGAAACAAAGGCCAGGTTGAATGCCAATGAGAGGATTAGAAGTATTAATATTTTTCGACTCTTCATTGGATATAGGCCTCCTTGTTGTTTTCCTGCTCACCATTATTAAAATATATTCCTACAAGTGAAGCATCTGGGAAATCATCAAAAGTATCGAGATAGAGATAAGTGAGTTCTTCGCTGCCGTTAGACAGACTCTCGAGGGCCAATTGATCATGATTCTTTAACAACAGTGTTCCAAGGAAGATGCCGAATGCCATAACTGCTACTGTCGTAACAGGAACAAGTACCTCCTCCCATTTGAAGCGCCATCGAGGCCTGACATTTGATCTTATGTTTGCCCTGAGTCTTGTATAATAGTGGGGCAATGGCTCTGGTACAGACACATTCTCTATAAGATTCCATATCCTCTCAAGCTCCTCCATCTCTCTTCTGCACATGCTACAGCTCTTAATATGATCTCTTATCTTTCCCTCAAGCTCAGGAGTGGCCTCACCATCAATGAATACCGAAAGCCTTCTTTTTATTTTTCTGCATTTCACTTTTCTTTGCTCCATTGTTGTCTCATACTTTAAACACCAAATGATTGTGTAATCTTTCGCATCTTATTTTATTAAATGATTCAGTTTCTTCTTCAACTTCTGTTTTGCTCTGTGAAGTAAAGATTCGACCGCAGAGATAGAACACTCCATCACCTCAGAGATCTCTTCATAAGAAAGTTCATTATATCTCTTCAAAATCACTGCAGTCCTCTGACTGGCAGGAAGAGAATCGATTGCCTTCTTTATGATCTCTTGATTCTCTTTTTGTTCAATTATCTTATCAGGACCTGCCTGCATTCTCATGTCCATAACACCTTCTCTGTTATTTTTCAAGGTTTCAAGAGAGATAAACCTCTTAAGTTTTCTATCGCGTATTCTATTAAGCGATAAATTTACAGCAATACGATAAAGAAAAGTGTACAATTTTGCTCTTGGTTCATATGAACTTGCAGCATTATAGAGCCGTATGAAAACATCCTGCGTAATCTCCTCGGCATCCTCCTGATTCGATAAATATCTGTAACACAGCTGATATACCGGCTGGTAGTATTTATCGACTATCATTTTAAAGGCAACATCATCTCCATCCCTTACACGAACCATCAATGCTGCATCATCCATCGTAAAACTCTTTCCAAACAATGTTTATTACTATTGATTTAACACGAAAAGGTAAGAAAAATTGCTCTTAAGAGAATCAATTTAACACTTCAGTTCAATCCGAACCACTGTACCCCACCCCAATCTTGTCTCTTTTATGAAAATATGTCCACCATGATAATCCTCTATGATTCTCTTGACAAGACTCAATCCGAGACCCCATCCCCTCTTTTTGGTCGATACACCTGGTTTAAAAACCTTTTTTCTTATTGATGGGTTGATTCCCTTTCCGTTGTCCTGAACCTCTATAAAGACTCTCCCTTTCCTTTCGCTTCCCAGCCTAACCCATATTCTTCCTTCATCCTTGTCCATTGCATCAAGACTATTCTTTAAGATATTCTCCACTGCCCACTGGAAGATATCTTTGTTAATCGCAAGTGGTGGAACATTATCAAATGAACAATTTATGACTACCTTGCGTCCCATGGTTGGAACACGAGCTCTCATATATTCGACCGTCTCCTTGAGTACATAAGAGATAACTGTTTTCTTCAAATCAGGCTTTGATCCGATCAGTGAAAAACGCCTCGTTACCTTCTGGAGTCTGGAAATATCTTTCTCCATCTCCCTGACCACCTCCTCTGAATGTGCAACTCCTTTTGATCTGATCACCTCAAGCCATCCCATCAGTGAAGATATTGGCGTTCCGAGCTGATGCGCAGTCTCCTTTGCCATACCAACCCAGATGCTTCTCTGCTCGCTCCTCTTTATGCTTGCATATCCAACAAATCCAAGTGCAATAAAAAGTCCGATAACTCCAATCTCTACATAAGGAAGCCACTGAAGCTGCAGTACAAGCCGAGAATCACCATAATAGAGATAGCCAAGCAGAGTATCTTTATATTTGATCGGAACGGGCTCTATCTGCCTCTCGAGTTTCTTCACAATCTGCTCTATCCTGTGGAGAGTCCTTTCAGACATATCAGAGGGTTCATATGGGAGCCCCTTCCATCCAACAGGTCTGTTCTCAGAATCTGTCTGTATGAGGGGGAAATTTGTCTTTCGTATTATCTGATCAAATAGAAATGTAATATCCTCTGATGACTCTGCATCGGCAACCTTTGCATACATCTGTGCATAGAACAAGACTAAAGACCTGGCCTCTTCACGAAGCTGGTTTATTATTTTTTGTGTATAAAGATGAAGGAAAAGGCCTGCCCCCACAATAAAGATGAGAAGCAATCCTCTGAAACCACCAAAAATTCTCTGGAAGATCATCCTCATAGATCACTCTTTTCTTTTCCTCAATCTTATACCTACTACAAGTCCAAGTAAAACAAGAGAAAATGCAGAAATCGATGTTATCAAGCCTATTTTAAAGCTCCTTGGCCTGAAGACAAATTCTATTTTGTGACGTCCAGGCCGCATGAAAATTCCCCTAAATGCATAGTTTGTCTTATATATCTCTGTCTCTTTACCATCCACATAGGCCTTCCATCCTGCAGGATAGTAAACATCGCTCAGAACAAGCAGCGAGTTTGTAAACAATTCTCCCTCAATCTCTATTTTGTCTATATCATATTTTAATATTTTTGCCCTGTTGCTGTCAGAGTATGAAATGTTTAAAGGCGCCCTTTTCTCAATTACTGCAACATCTGAAGGATCGAAATCACTGCTCATCATATACCTGAGGATATTATCCTTCCCAATTACCTGGATGACCCGATGCGGGAAAAAGATGCGTGGCAGGGAATCGGTAAATTCATATACGGCCCGATCCTGCTTTTTCAGTGGAAAAAAGACAGGTTTAAATGTAGAATCGAGCCGGGTCAGATCGAATGGACTCACTACATATCTTACATTTGTCAGCTTAAGAAACCTTCTCCTCAGCTCTGGACTCTTTGTTGAAAAAAGATAGGGTTGAAACTGGTCTCTCAACTCACCAAATATTCTTACTCTTGCCCCCTGATATCCTGAAATACTCTGGATCAGATGATACATATACCAGTTTGGCCCACGGCTGTTCTTCATCCTCCGATCTTCTATTGGCCATATTCTGAACTCTCCATCTTTTTCTTTAAGAAACTTTACATCCGATGTCTCTTGAAAATAGGATTTCTCCTCTCTCTTTGGCCTCAGATTAACAAACCTGTGGTCCACGATCCAAAAATCTATAAATACAAATCCTGCGAGTACGAATGGAACCCATTTAGAGCTTATTCTTTTCTTCATGGCCCTCATTACGATTGCATAACTAAATATGAAAAATACTATTGCCTTCAGTCCATCTACAATGGCCTTATCATAGGCAGCAGCCGCTGCAACTCTGCCCCCTCTCGCCTTTGAAGCCCAACCCATATAGAAATCCCTGCCAAAAAGAAGAATCAAAAAAAAGATCAATACTACACCACCAAAAATCATTAAATATCTTTTCACACTCCCTATCCTTTTCCCATCCCCTTCTGAATGAAACTGCGTGATTCCCTGAAGACCATATCCTGCGAGTATGACCATTGAGAATTGTAGAAGTACCTGAATCATCTTGGGAGCCCGGAATTTATTAAAGAATGGGAAGAACTTAAACATCGGCCCATAAAGAACAGGCAGATATTTACCAAAAGAAATAAAAAGAACAATCACACTTAGAATTGTAAAGAACCAGACCGTTCTATTCCTGTTTATGATCAAAGCCAGGCCCGCAAGCATGAAAATTATCAATCCAAAATAGAGGGGAAAGTCGGTGAAGGGCATCGGCCCCCAGTATGTGTCTCCTCCGAATCCCATAAAAGATGGAATAAAGTATGTTGCAATCTCAGACGGCGGAAAAGACCAGTTGGTTGCATATCCATACTCAAGACCTCCGGTCGGCCCTCCTCCTCTTATAGAATAATGTGAATATTCCCAGACAGAAAAATATAGAACAGAGGATATTAGAAGGGCAATCAGGACAGCACCACCATAGAGACATACTCCCTTCACTATTTTCCCTGCACTCTTTCTCTCTCTCAGGGTATTTACAATCCAGAATATAAGATACAGACCGGCCATAAGTTGTGTATAAAAACATATCTGGATGTGAGCACATAAAAACTGAAGGCCAACAACCAGTGAAGTTAAACTGAAATAGAAAATATTCTGTTTTTTTAACAGCCGGTCAACGAGCAAAAATATCAGAGGAATAAATACAGCTGTACACAACTTTGTATTGTGACCAAATGCCGAATAGGCTACTATCTGAGGCATGAAAACGATGCCGATTGCAGAAAAAAGGGCGACCTCAGGATTCAGCCTCTTTGACCGCAGAAGAAGATATGTGAAAGCACCAAACAGAAAGTAGTAGACAAATATCCTTAGAAAGTTTGTGGCAGGATCAATGAATCCCAAGCTCAACACCCATATTGATTTCATTATTATCTGGTTCAATATATTTGTATATGGTGCTGTTGAAAGACTCGCTAGCGACGGCATTCCACAAAATATATATGGATTCCACAGAGGATAGACTCCTCTACTCAATGCATCTTTAACAAAAGAGTGAAAGCTTCTTGAGGCAATAGCATCTGGCGGAAGAAGGGTCTTGTTTGAAAAGATCACAGGGAAAAAAAAGATCAAAAGAAGTAGAAGAATTATTCCAAGTGAAGTAAGATCGGGATGCTCCTCCCAAATTGGAATCGTAAAAGATTTAATCTCTCTTGATCCAGACACAACGTGTGTCTTCTTTTTATACCTCTTTTTTCTCTTTGACATATCGACTCCTAGATGGTTATTGTCCATATTCAATAGATAATTATACTGAAATCTTTCAAAAAAGTAAAGGAAAGATTAGAAAAAAGACTTGATAAAATAATAAAAAAAGACAATATTCATTACAACATGATTGGACTCGATCAAAAATAGAGTTGAGAGTATGGATCCTAAATACATATATGTCATTGAAACGTTTAAACACTCGTTTGGAATAACCGACGAGATCGACATAGGATATGGAACTACAGATCATAAAATAAACATAAAAGCATCCAATACGAATTTTTTCAATTGCTCCAACCTATATGATCATAAAAAGACTGTATGGAAAGATTGGAAGGGCAGAAAGATTCCATTTCTCTTTGATGATACCGACTCGCATCCAATCATAGAGTTAAAGGACGAAAAGGTCATTATCAATTACGACATTGTGGCATCCTCATTCTTCTTTCTTAGCGGATGGCAGGAAGCAGTGTACATGAGAAAACATCAACCCTTCAGATTTCCATATGATGCAAGCATTCAAAACCTTTTAAACATTGCAAACACTGCTGTAGTAAACCACTATTTTGATATTCTGATGACCGGGATTCAAAGGATCTATTCAATTCCACTGTCAAGATCACCATGGGGGCCCCCCCCATTTGCAATATCTCTCACTCACGATGTTGATAGAATAGAAAGCGGCTGGCTGGAAGAAGGAATCTCAGAAATAAGAAAGGGCAGGCCAGCTACAATTTTTAATCTGTTATATAAAAGATTATTTGATGAAGATATTTGGTTCAACTTTGACAGGATACTCTCGATCGAGAGAGAATCTTCTGTAAAATCATCATTCTATTTCATGACCCAGAGGGAGGGAATATTAAAATCACTGAGAGCACTTCTTCTTCCTAAAAAGATTCCAACAAACTCTGACTACAACATATTTAAACACAAATATTGTTCTCTTGTTAGAAAGCTCATAGAGGCTGGTTGTGAGATTGGAATTCACGGCAGCATCTCCTCGCATCTGGATGCAGAAAAACTAAAAAGTGAGATCACCCGACTTGGTGTAGATGTTTCTGGCGGACGCTTCCACTATCTGTGTTTCGATATGAACAGAACATTCGATGTGCTTGAACAGGCCGATCTAAAATATGATTCCACACTCGGCTTTTCGAATTCCACAGGATTTCGGAATGGAATTGCATTCCCATTCCACCCTTTTGATTTCAAGAAAAACAGGGCCTATAGAATAATCGAACTTCCCTTAATTATTATGGATCATGCACTCAGGAAGAAGGAGAACTTTCCGGGTGAAAGCACAATAGATACTGTTAAAAGTTTACTCGATGAAATAGAAAGTGTAAATGGCTGTTTAACAGTATTGTGGCACAACAACTACTTCTCAGATCACAAATACAGGGGATGGGAAAGAATCTATAAGTACATAATAGAAGAAGGAAAAAGACGCGGTGCACTCTTTCTCACTGGAAGGGAAGCGATAGAGCAATGGCTTTTAAAAGGCTAACACCTACTTTATCTTTAATGAGAAGGTAGTTATAAATTCCCTGATTAAATTTATCTCCTTTGCTCCGACCGCCTTTAAAACATACATCATCAAAAAATAGACAAAAGCACCAAAAAGTGCAGCACCAAGGTTTACCAAAAGAACCTGTTTCGGAAACAACTGAAGTACTAAAAACATTACTGCTGAACAGATTAATGATTTAAGAATAAAGTTGATAGGTATTTTCAGTGAAGATATTCTGTTTATTATGATAAAGATTATTATAAACTGAAGCGAATAGCTAACCAGTGTAGCAACAGCACTCCCGGTTATTCCGATGACTGGTATCAAAATGATGTTCATAACTATCTTTACAATCGTTATAACAATAAATACATACATAATCCAGATCGTCTTTTCAAATAGATGAATCATGTAAACATATATCTGAGAAAGACAGAAAAACAACAATCCTGCTGAAAGTAAAAATATTAACCATCTATGCCTGATAAACTCCTCAGAAGCAAGGTGAAGAAGGACATATGGACCAAAGTGTGATATGCCGACTACCATCGGGATTGCCAGCATTAAAAAATATTTAACACCATTTTCTATCCAGAAATTGACCTCTTTAAAATTTTTCTCCTCCCATAGTTTTGATATTGTTGGATAGAGTACAAATCCGATTGGTGCAACAAGCAGCATGAGTAGCTGGGCCAGATTGTATGATGCAGCATATACCCCGACACTATCCAGATCCAAAAACCTGGTTATGAAGTACCTGTCGCTGAAGTTTACAAGCCACAGCAGACCAACATTGGGAACCAGCGGGAGCGCATAAAACAGATAGGGTTTTAAATATTTAAAATCCGGAATCCCTACTCCTATCTTTTTCAATACAGAGATAGAGTTCAGAAGCAGCACAAGGAGATCATACAAGATGAGATAGTACAATGCATGTGACAAATCATAATGAAGCACAATTATAGAAAACATGAGGATAATAATATCACCGATTATTAACGAAGATTCTATCAAGGAATATCTTCCTATTTGATATTGGCAGCGGTAGTAAGAAAGAGTGAACAGAAAAAGGGTTCTTATTATAAGAAGAATTATCAGAGGAGTTAAAAAGCCGCTCAATCCTGAATGTTTGAAGACTATCTTTGTCAGTTGTTCTGAGAAAATAAAGGCAACTGTTGAAAATAGTACCAGATTTATGATAATCAAAGATAGCATTGAAATGAATGGTTTCCTGAGATCGCTCCTATTCTTAACAGACGAAAAGTAGCGAACAAACACAACATCGAGTCTGAGCGTAAGGACCGGTGTAAGAAGAGTAACCAGATATGCTATCTGGGACCAAATACCATAATAAAATGCACTACTCGTCTTTATGATTACTGGAAGGACAACAAATGCCCGCAGGGCTTTAAGTGCCTGGACGCTGGCCTGGGCAAATACCTTTCTTGAAAATGTGGCAGGAGTGGGAGTCATGAGAGATCGTTTTCCATTATCCTTTTCTTCTTGCCTTGATTATGATTTTGTCTCCAAAATTTGGTAATACAAAAGATAGAATGTTTTGGACCAGCGAAGACATAAAGAGCCACTTGAATGGTGGAAAATAGATAAAGGAGCTTTTCACCATCTCCACAGCAAAGCCTGCCATCTGTGCCAACCTGACAATTGAGAATGTGTCATAAAAATTTAAATGTAGGTCGTCAGAATTTCTCCTCTTATACAGCAGATGGCAGAGAATATTAGAGGGAGTAAACAGGTTCGGTACAGAGAGGAGAAGTACTCCATCATTTGCCAGAACACGATAAATCTCCTCTAACGCTCTGAATGGAGAGTAGAGATGCTCAAGAACCTCTGCCATTACAACACAATCAAAATAGCCATCTTTGAATGGCAGAAAGTGGGAATCTGCACGGATAAATTTTGCATCGATCTTTGCATCCCTTGCCCTCCTGAGATAATTTATAGAAATATCACAGCTTATCACCTCTCCTGCAATTCTCACAATATCCTCGGTCATCCATCCCTCGGCACAGCCGACCTCAAGAATCCTTTTCCCCTCTACTGAATCGAGAATCAACTTTTTACGCAGCCTGTTTGAAAAGTCATTCTTACGGCTCATATGTTTTCCAAACTCTTCATATAGATTTTCCAAATCGAGAGCCTGAGGTGAGAAAATATTATTCTCTGGATAAAAATCGGGGATGTTATCTACCACCGGATATTCTCTTCCACATTCTGAACACTTAAAGAGCCTACTATGAGAAACAAGACTCGATCTACATATAGGGCAGACCAAAAAGTCGAATTCACCTGCGTTTTTAAATTGATTCTTAAACATCTGTGTACGGAAAAAATTTAAATATATTGTTTCTTTTATAAATATAAAAATATGGTTTTTGAATGGCTCCAAATCCTCGGAAAAAACGCTCCACCGACTCTATCATCGAACCCTCAAAATCAAATCTCCTGGTAACACTCGATGCAAATTTTATAGCCTCCCACATCAGAAAAGATGTAGCACCACTTGTTCTCAGATCAGGATCGGCCCCTCCAAGCAAATAGTATCCACTCTCCTCATCCCAGACAAAATAGAGAGCAGCATGAACCCGTCCTCTGTGATCCTTAGCAAAAAACATTTTTCTGCAGTTCCTCTCTTTACACACACTGTCGACTCTTCTCAACAACTCTAAGGAAAAAGGAACTCTCTTGTTCTGCCTCTTGAATGTCAGCTCCTGGAGGTTGTAAATCAGCTCTACATCCTCATCACAAGAGACCTCAACCAATCTCTCTGCCTTCTTTATCTCTCTCCTTATATTCTCTCTGAATTCTGAATATACTCTGTCAAGATCACTTATATCCTCAAGTATATATGTATATCTTGTTGTCTGCCTGAACCCTCTCCAGAAGAATGGCAGCCAGTTGGTAAATGAATAGTGGAATCTCTGCTTAAAAATATCAAAGCGTGGAAGGTTGTCGATCAATTCTGTTACGATCCTCTTCTCATAACCAAGCCGCGTTGCAACCTTCTGCCATTCAGGGTAGCTCATCCAGATTCCCATGGTCTGAGTCAACCTCGGCATTCCTATTATCCTAACTAAAGGAATTCTTTTAAATACGTATGGAAAAGATGCAACGATTTCCGAATCTCTCTCAACGACTGCTACATCCCACCATTCACTCCCGGCAACCGCATCGAGCCACCAGTCTCTCGAAAAGATTGGAATTGTCGCTTCTGTTCTGCAAAATGCACGATACTTATCTTTATTTTCTGAACTGCTCATACTGCCCCGCTAATCTATCTTTTTCCATTCACTTCCCATACAGTCTTTTTAATATCGATTTCATGACCTTTTGTTCATTACTGCTAATAAGACCTTCTGTATCTGGTTTCGACTTTTTAAAATGTGATGGAATATAAAAATCTTTCCTTTGTATTGTTCCGATATAATTTGAGAGAAATCTGATCAATTCATCCAAAACTTCCAACGGCCTTTCACAAAGCCTTTCATACTCCACCAAGTACAGCCTGCCAGAAAAATAGGATGCAATATCCTTCCTGATCGTCTCCTCAATATGGTAGACCTGATAACAAACCTGTTCAACATCGGATAGATTCCACAGACTCTCTATCTCTCTGGGCATCACTGACCACCACTGAAGATTCATCCTCCTTCTAATCGTGAGGATGGAAAGAGCTACATCAAATGAATTGCGCTTTGTCTGTATGAATACCGAATCAGGAAACACATCTGAGAGGGCTCCAATTCTAACCGACATTTTAACATTCTTTGCAAGAAACGGACCCCCATAGAGCCTCTCCTGATTGGCCACAGTCCTGTAGATAGCCTCTACTGCATCTCTTGAGAGGTATCCCTCTGCAGTGTAGTTAAACCCTTCCCTTTTCTCATAAGGAAACCATCTGTTCCATATATTGCCCCCCTCGCTTGGAGCCATAATTCCTTTTTCGAATCCAAATCTGCTTACAAAATTGGTGTTGTGATTCTTGAACATTTTCAATCCTACATGAGTAGCGGTCACAGGGCACATATAGAACAGATTTGCAATGTTGGGAAAACACGAAAATCTATAAGAATTAAAGAGTATCTGGTAGAGCAGTGTGGTTCCAGAACGAGGAGCACCTATTATAAATACAGGTGGCCATCTGCACTCAATGTCTCTATCTAAAATTGAACGATCTAAAAGTGAACCGACTTTATGACAACTCATTATCGATTTTTTTATGATCGATTTTATTGTGTGCTCCATTCTTTAGTCTTTAAAATAAAAACTCTAAAACCGCTGCTATCCTCTCTGCAGCAGAACCATCACCATATACAGAAAAATCCGTATCCTCTGGTTTATGCTCTCCACTATAATCTCGATAAAGCACATTCCAACCGCTCTCTACTGTCTCGATCCATTCTGTCTCTTCCCTGATTGTGACACAGGGAACCCTGAGCCAGAAGGCCTCCTTCTGTACTCCCCCTGAATCTGTAAGAACCATAACTGCCCTGCTCAACAGTGTTTGAAAATCGAAATAGCTCAATGGTTCCACTATTCTGATTCTCTTTGACAACCTTCTATTCTTTCCAATGAAAATTTCTCTGGCCCGTGGGTGAATTGGAAAAATGATTTCAAACCTCTCGCTCATTCTATTTACGAAATCGACAATCCTATTCATCCTCTGAGACGAATGGATATTTTCTGCCCTGTGAATAGTGAGAACCGCATACTCTTTCTCTTTCAGACAGAGACTCTCCACTATATCCGATTTTCTTTCTCTGAAATGCATAAAGAGATCATACATTACATCACCAGTATTGATGACAATCGGACTATCACCACCGGTGTCCAAATCTTTTAATGAACGAGTAAGATCCTCAACCGATATTAGTCTGCCTTCATCAAAAACAGCCTTAAATCCCTCTTTTAAGAGATTTTCCACCGAGGCTCTGCCAGGACAAAACAAAATCTTTGATACATGATCTGTAACTACCCTATTTATCTCCTCTGGCATCGATCTATTGAAACTTCTTAATCCGGCCTCTATATGAGCCACAGCTATGTTTAGCTTTGCAGAAGCAATTGCACCTCCAAGAGTAGAGTTTGTATCGCCATATACCAACACAACATCGGGCTTTTCATCGAGCAAGACCTTCTCGACTCTGACAATTATATCAGCAGTCTGTCTGCCATGATGGTTTGACCCAACACCAAGATGATAATCCGGAGTGGCTATTTCAAACTCCTCGAAAAAGAGATCGGACATGTTGTAGTCATAATGCTGACCCGTGTTAATCAGGACCTCACTAATCCTTCCCTGTTCTCTGGTCTTTATTACATTTGACAGGGCAAAATATTTTATAAATTGAGGCCTTGTTCCGATTATGTGGCAGATCTTCATCTCTAACCAGATCCTGTCTTCTCTGCTATTTTAGTAAATAAGTTAGCAAGCTGTTGTGTAATATTCACCCTGTCGTATTGAGATATAACATTCCATTTAACATTTCTAGCGCACACATTCCTACCTTCACGCCAGCGTTGAAAGCAATCGTATATGACCCTTTTAATCTGTGAGATGTCTTTCCCATCAACAGTAAATCCTGCTCCTGTCTTTTTTATTATATCTGCCGCATCTCCACTTGTAGACATACAGATTATTGGATTCCCTGAGCGCAGATATTCAAAGAGTTTACCTGTAACTATCAACTCATTGCCTTCGTATTCTGGTATCAGAAGCAGCAGAAGATCGGCCCCGAGAGTGTAGCGAAGGCACTGGCGATGTGAGAGATGGTCTATTAATCTTACATTTCCTCTCAACCTGTGATCATCGAACTGAGGCAATATGTCCTCACCAATGCGGCCTATAAAGTTTATCCGAACTTTCCTTTTAAAATCAGGTTCTGATTCACACAGCCGTGCAACCGCTTCAAGAAAACTTGCAGGGTGCATCCTGGAATTCAAAGTACCCGTATATGTGATCGTGAAATGTTTGTCCTTTACAGGGTCTATATTTTTAAAATCTTCAGGATCATATCCATTCGGAATAACCGCCTCCCTTTCCTTCACTGGCAGTCCATATTTTAGGTGAAGCCCATCAAGTATTCTATTGTTAATCGAGATCACAAAGGATGCCGACCTTAGTGACAATTTCTCAAGAAACTCTTCAAAGATACGCGAGATTTTTGGCCTTGGAAAATAAAAATAGGCCTGAGTCCATGGATCTCTATAATCACTTACCCAGGGCAGTTTCATTAAACTGCTCACCAGTGCTCCTATCAGTGCTGTTGTGAATGGAGGCGAGGAGGCAAATATGATTTTTATCTTCTCCTTTTTAATGATACTTCTGGCTCGAATTACTGCATGAGGAAGCCATCCGATTCTTGCATCTGGAATAAAAAGGCAGGCCCGAACAAGGAGTGCCAGCCGATGCAATGCACCTTCTATCTGCTTCTCTCCAGCAGCGATAGCAGAAAGATCGGGGGCACCTTTCTCCCCTTTTTGGGTACATCTTAAATATAAATCATACAGATCTATTGCAGGAACTCTGTACACCGGTATTGAAGGATCAATCTCATCCATCAAGGAGTCATCCCTGAGGAGATAATCCTTTCCTCTTGCAGTCAACACAACAGGATGCCATCCAAATTCAGGGAGATATTTTACAAATTTCAAAATCCGCTGTACAGCAGATCCACCTGCTGGTGGAAAGTAGTATGATATTATCAATACTTTATTCATCTGTTAATCTGACTTTGAAGCTGTAATCACAAATCCAGTTCCCCTCCTGTTTGGCAGAATAAAATCCAAAATCATAAGAATATAGACAACTGGAAAAACAACAGCGAAATAAACAGGAGCAAGTAGTTTTACAGGAAATCTCCTCCCAAGAATCTTCATACAATTTCTTATACCAATCCGCCATGAAAGATCGCCGCATAAACCATAACTATATTTTAATTCAATATTACAAAATCCACTTTTTAATAATTTTTCAACTATCTCCCCTTCTGAGTAACCAGTATGGTAATGCTCGTCAACAAACTCTTCATCTTGTTTGTATTTTCTATAAACCGATGGAGTAGAAATAATTAATTTACCACCCTTATTTAAAGCAATAAAAAGAACATTTAAGACTCTTATATCTTCTTTTATATGCTCAATTACATCAATCAATAATATCAGATCAAATTTTTCTTTATAGCGGATTGATGTTAACTCTTGTTTCTTAAAGGACATACGATTCTGACCAATTCTTGTCGCAAAATCACTGCAGTCAAGTACGAGAGATTCATTTATATCAATACCCAATATCTCTGCATTGGGAAATAATCTACTACAATAATAACTATATTGTCCAAACCCAAAACCAGCATCCAATATTTTCAGTCTATCATTTTTATTGTAATGAAGTTTCTTAATCTCTTTTTTTACATACCATGATCTTAATAAGATCAGGTCTAAAAATAAATAAAACATCTTCCTAAATAAAATAGACTTTCGAACAAACTTTATCAGTGTTTTCTTTACAGCTTCGTATTTCAAATTTTCTTATATCCGTTTCTATTTTATCTTTTATTTTAAAAGTTTTAATACATGTTTAAACACTCTATCCGGATCAAGCGACCTCATGCACTGGTTTGGACATTGAGGAGAGTAAAAACAACCACACTCCATCTCCGGTTCAAGAATCACACCGCGACTATAAAGATAAAATTCGTTTCTGTTAAATATGTTGTTGAACAAAACGAGCTTTTTCTTAAGACCTATTGCCACGTGCATTGCCATTGTCACGGCAGTTACCATTAAATCTACATTATTGACAAGATTTATAAATTTTTTCAGGTCAAAATGACCAAAATATTTTGCACCGCTTTTCTTTGAGATCTCTTTATTCTTACCATCCTCCTGCTCTCCACCGAGTAGTATTACCTCAATCCCCTCATCCTTTAACATTTTTGCCAGTTCTATCCAGTACTCTTCAGGCCACAACCTCGATACCCAACGCCCACCGCAGCCCGTATTCAGACCTACAACCTTTTTTTTATGGTCAATGGGCCAATCAACAGAACCATAGAGATCATCTCTTAAAATGTACTCCTCTCCTTCGAATCTATAGCCGCAAATCTCGAATATCTCATCCATATAATTTTTTGTGTTACTCTTATTTTCATCGTCCCAGATTCCTGTACTCCACTTATGCTCCTCTGCAGAAGTACCAAAAGGGGCACACCTGCCAAACTCATCCATTGTAAAACCCGATTTTTTCACTGCATTTATGCTCTTGGCAAGAGATATTGCAAGTCTGTCCTTATCCAGATTTATAAGCCAATCGAAACGGTTGTTCTTAACCCACTCGATATTTTCTATAGTGACATCTATTATATTATCGATCCATTCACTCGAAAGCACCTCAGGAGTGTATGTCAGCCATGTAATCTCTGCATTCTTCAGCTCCTTTCTCAATTTAATTAAAATTGGTGTTGTGCGAATCACATCCCCAATTGCACCGAGTTTTATTATTAATATTCTCTTTTCTACAGGCTTAAAATCTAAACAACCATTGCAGTGAACACCATCTCTTTTGTGTGGAATACATGGAACATCGCCCCTAAAATGAATACAGCTGTTATTAACTTTCATTATATCTTACTCCAAGTGTTTCTATTGCCTCAACCATTTTATCCCATGAATATTTCTTCTTCTCAGAAATTATGTTCTTTGAAAACCTCTTTTCAAGATTTTTTTTATAATAATCGATAATGGCCTCTGCAATTGCCTCTGGACATTTAGGCGGAACGACAAACCCTGTCTGATTATTCTTTACTACTTCGGGCAGTCCTCCTACATTTGTAACAACTACGGGTCTGTTGTAATTGTATGCTATCTGTACTATACCGCTCTGAGTTGCAGATATGTATGGAAGCACAACAAGATCTGCTGCACTGAAATAGACTCCAACCATCTCGTTTGGTATGAATTTATCATAAATTGTTACACACGAGTTCAGACCAAGCCTGTCTATACTATCAAGAATCTCCTCTCTCTGGTCATAAAACTCTCCGCATATCAAAAGACGAACAGAGAGTCTCTCCAAAACTCCTGGCATAGCCTCTATCAAGTATCTCAATCCCTTGTATCGACGTATGTACCCGAAATAGAGAATCACTCTACCTTCTTTTATGCCGAGTTTTTCCCTCGCCTCTTTTTTCCCCATACCAGATGGGAATATTGTATAGAGTGGATGTGGAGTATGAAAAAATGATGCATTGGGTTTATAGTGTAAAAGATCGTTCAGTACACTTCTCGATTGAACAATATATGAGTCTACAAATCCAAGTGCAATACGGGTTAATATTGATGTGCCTGCAATCCTCTCGTGGGGAGTGATATTGTCACAAATATAGACAACACGAGTCCTGGAGTACAATTTTATGATCAGAGAGACGGCCGCATAACAAAATGCAAAAAATGGCATCCAGTATTTAAAAATTACTATATCCG
>CAZYVD010000053.1:0-20772 GCA_964651045.1 uncultured bacterium | reverse complement strand
AAACGAAACATTTGGAGTGCTTGTCTTTAGTGGACTTCTATGGGTTGGTGGCACTCTTGTGTTCAGGGGAACCGAGCTCGATGCAGAAGCCTTTGTGAGATATCTTTTAATCCTGTTCGCAACCTTTCAGCCATTAAAAACATTCTCTGGCTTAAACAATACTATTCAGAGAGGTCTTGCAGCAGCAGAAAGAGTATTCAATGTGCTCGACTACCCCAAAGAAGAATACGACAGACCTGGATACAAAGTAATCAGGAGGCTGAAAAATTCTATCGAATGGAATCACGTAACATTTCAGTATAATGAGAATGAGCCTGTGGTGCTTTGCGATATTAATCTCAAGATCAACAAGGGTGAAAAAATTGCATTTGTGGGGCCAAGCGGATCGGGGAAGACTACACTCGTGAGTCTTCTTCCAAGATTCTACGATGTAAAAGAGGGCGCAATAAAAATAGATGGAACAGACATAAGAGAGATAGACTTAAGGTCTCTCAGAAAACAGATCGGAATAGTAATGCAGGAGAATATTCTTTTTAATGATACGGTCTTTGCTAATATAAGCTATGGTGCAGAATCAGCATCTGAGAGGAGAGTCATAATGGCAGCAAAGGCTGCAAATGCCTGGGACTTTATCTGCAACATGGAGAAGGGATTGTATACAGTGGTTGGTGAGAAGGGTGTAAAACTATCAGGCGGCCAGAAACAGCGCATTTCAATAGCAAGGGCAATATTGAAAAACCCACCAATCCTTATACTCGACGAAGCCACCTCCTCTCTCGATGCAGAGTCTGAAATGCTGGTTCAAGAGGCCATCGAGAAGTTAATGAAAAATAGAACAGTGCTTGTTATTGCACACAGGCTGAGTACAGTAATACATGCAGACAGGATAGTGGTAATGAACAGAGGAAGAATTCTGGACATAGGCTCCCATCACAGTCTGTTAGAAAAATCTCCATTCTACAGGAATCTATATGAGATTCAATTTAGAGAACCCGAAAACAATAAAAATCGAAATGAACCCTGAAATCTTAAAAATTTCTGAAGGTATTGATGAACAGCTGCTGTCCCATGTTTCCCTGCTACTTAAAGACGGAGCCACTATTGCATACCCTACAGAAACTGTATATGGACTTGGTTGTGATGCAACAAACAGTGAATCTATAGAGAAAATATCGAGACTCAAGGGTAGAAGTTCTGACAAACCATTCTTAATACTCATAGAAAACAAAGAATCTGTGATTAAAATCGTAGACAAAATACCATCAAAGGCAGAAATAGTTATCGACAAACTCTGGCCAGGACCGATCACTCTCATCTTTAACACATCAGTTGTATTCTCACCACACATCTCAATGAACAACAAGATTGCAATCAGGGCATCATCCGATCCGATTTGCCAGACCATCCTTCGGATCTTTAAAAAGCCTCTCGTCTCTACCAGTGCAAATCCTCAAGGAACAAAACCTGCGACAACTGCACAAGAGGTATATGAATATTTTGGCAAAGAGATCGATTTTGTCATTGACGGCGGCAGCAGAAGATCTTCTAAGGTCTCAACAATACTCGATGTGACGGTCGACCCTCCACTGATCGTAAGAAAGGGATTAATAAAAAAAGAGAGTATAGTAGAATTGGTGGGAGAAGTAGATGAGCTATAACATACTGTTCGTATGCACTGGCAACAGCTGCCGCAGTCCCATGGCAGAAGGAATTCTTAAGAACATATTAAGCCAAAAGGGAATTAAAGATATAAGAGTATGGTCTGCAGGAACAATGGCTCCACATGAAATGATGCCAACAAACGAAGCAATAATGACAATGGTAGAAAGAGGTATCGATATATCCAATCACAGATCCACAAATCTGTCCAGGGAGATGATAGAAAATGCAGATTTGATTTTAGTAATGGAAAGAACCCATAGCCACATTGTGCAATCCATTTCGAAAAGTGCGGCAGAAAAGGTGTTCTTATTAAAAGATTTTGGGAGAAGTGAAGGATGGGGTGAGATAGAAGATCCGATCGGAGGAGATCTGGATGTGTATAGAAACTGTGCGAAAGAACTGGAAAGAGAGATAAGAAGAATCCTTCCACTAATCCTGGATCGAGCCAGCAAGAAAGCATAAAAAGATGAAAACTGAAAAAAATAAAAAAAGAGCGAACCTAAAGGTAACAGTCATATTATCTCTCTTATCTGTGCTATCGGTCTATTCACAGACAAATCCAGAGATAGAGAAAAAAGAACCAAGAATAAGAAAACATGTGAACAGAGCCTTCAGTGTCGGAGAACATCTTGTCTTTAATATTGACTATGGAATAATACATGCAGGTGAAGCAAGAATGAGCATACCAGATACCCAGTGGGTTAACGGAAGACCATGTTACCATGTTGTGACCACTGCTAAATCAAATAAGTTTTTTGATCCATTCTTCAAGGTAAGAGACAGGGTAGAGACCTTTATTGACATGGAAGGTATTTTCCCATGGAAATTTAAAAAGAAGATACACGAAGGTAGATATAGAAAAAAGAGGGTTATTATCTATGACCAGCTAAACAATAGGGTCTTTTATAAGAAAGATACAATCGATGTTCCCCCCAACATACAGGGAGTACTCTCTTCTTTCTATTTTATCAGGACAATACCTCTCAAGGTGGGAAGGCCTGTATTTATAGAGAATTTCAGCGAAGGGAAAATATACAAATTAAAGATTCTTGTTCACAAGAAGGAACATGTTCGGGTTCCTGCAGGAGAGTTCGACTGTATAGTTGTCGAACCAATACTAAAATATGAAGGAATCTTTAAACAGAAGGGCCGTATTGTTATCTGGCTGACAGACGATGAAAAAAGAATGCCTGTGCTTATGAAGAGCAAGGCTCTCATAGGTACAATTGTAGTAAGATTAAAAAATTACAGATTTAATCGCTATATCAGGGAGAAAAAATGATGTCGCGCTACAAGGAAATCGATCTTAGAAAAGTAAGAACAATATCCATCAATGACCGAAAAAGCACAGTCGACATAACAATGCTAGGAAAACCTTTCGACCCTGGATCAAGCTTCGGCTCTTTCCTGAATACTCTTCCTTCTATTTTAGCAGCAAAAGAGCTTAAAAATCTGGTTAAAGATATTGTCTCTGCATACAATAACAAAAGGCCTGTTCTGGTAATGATGGGAGCTCATGTTATTAAGGTTGGCCTGAGCCCTGTGATTATAGACTTAATGAATCTGGGACTTATAAGTGGAGTAGCATTGAACGGAGCAGGCGCAATTCATGATGTAGAATTGACCTATTTTGGCAAAACCTCAGAAGATGTGAAAGAGTCTCTTAAGAATGGAATGTTTGGAATGGCAAGAGAGACTGCAGAGATCATGAATAATATCAGTAAATCATCCAAAGACCCCTGTGGATTGGGCGAGGTGCTTGGAATGCAAATCATCAAAGATCGACCAAAAAACATTCATGTCAGCATCCTTGCCCATGGTTATGAAAAGAGAATTCCAGTGACAGTACATGTAGCTCTTGGCACAGATATTGTTCATCAACACTCAAGTGCTGATGGAGCAACCATTGGAGACATGAGTCTGAGAGACTTCAGAATATGGGCAAATCTTCTGACCAGTATTGGAAATGGAGGAGTAGTGCTGCTGTTCGGCTCGTCTGTAGTTCTTCCAGAGGTTTTTCTAAAAGCCCTGAGTGTAGCAAGAAACATTAAGGGCGAAATTAAAAATTTTATAACTGCCAACTTTGATATGATTCGGCATTACCGTCCAACAGCCAATGTCATTAAAAGACCAACTTCAGATGGTGGCAAGGGCTACACAATCATTGGACACCACGAACTTATGATTCCTCTTCTTGCTGCATATACTAAAGAATTGCTCAATCATTCAAAAAAATAATTACTTCTTTATAAAGTGGCCATTAAGAATTGTTCGGGTGTCAAAAAAATTTGACTATACTGTATTATTTTATTGACACCTTATGATTAATTTCATACTTTACTAAAATATTTTAAAAGACTCATCTTACGGTTTAGACTGAAATATCTTCTTAAATAGAAGTAATGCTATCTAAAGATAACATATTAGTTTATGCTTAGTTCAAAATCTTTCATGTAGAGGCTGTAGGAACCATTTAAGCAACACTTAGATATGTAAACAAAGGAGACGGCATAAAAATTGCAAAAAGTGGGTATATCAAAAACATCGGGTGGTCATATGAGCAATAAAAAAGAAAAAATATTAATTGTCGACGATGACCGCAGACTATCTGAGATACTAGCAAATGTTCTCGATTATGAGGGATATGATTGTGATACATCAAACGATGGAGAAGAAACAATCTCAAAGTTCAAGAAAAAAACTTTTGATCTTGTGCTGTTGGATCTGAAACTTCCAGATATGAGCGGAATGGATATTCTCTCAAAGATAAAAAAGCTAAAGCCGTCTGTGCAGATAGTCATGATTTCTGGTCAGGGTTCAATTCAGACAGCTGTTGAGGCCACAAAAAAGGGTGCCTATGACTTCTTGGAAAAACCTTTAGACACAGAAAGAGTCCTCGTAACAATAAAAAACGCTCTTGAAAAGGGACGCCTCGAGCGAGAAAAGGCCCTGCTCCTTGAGAGCGAAAAGAGACGATACGCCATGGTCGGAAAGAGCAAGGCAATGGAGGAGATAAATGAGTTTGTAGAAAAGGCAGCTTCTACTACCTCCAAGGTCTTGATTGAGGGGGAAAATGGAACAGGAAAAGAGCTTGTAGCCAGAGCCATACATCACAGCAGCAGCAGGGCAGGAGAAAGATTTCTTGCAGTAAACTGTGCTGCAATTCCCGATAGTTTAATTGAAAGCGAACTATTTGGCCATAAGAAGGGGGCCTTTACAAATGCCTTTGAGGATAAGATTGGAAAATTTCAGGCTGCAGACGGCGGAACCCTTTTTCTTGACGAAATTGGTGATATGAGCCTGTTCACTCAATCAAAAGTGCTCCGTGCCTTAGAGGAGGGTACAATAGAGATGATTGGGGATGATAAATCTATTAAGATAGATGTCAGAATCATCGCCGCCACAAACAAAGATCTGCAGAAAGAGATCGACAGTGGAAAGTTCAGAAAGGATTTATATTTTCGTCTTAATGTGTTAAACATTAAAATCCCTCCCTTAAGAGATCGCAAAGAGGATATTCCTCTTCTCATCGAACATTTCATAAATCAATATAGTCACGAACACGGAGTGCCGCCAAAGAGATTAACTGAGGAGGGAATCCAACTTCTGCAGAATTACTCCTGGCCAGGAAACATCAGAGAACTCAAAAATCTTGCCGAAGAATTGATGGTGATTGTAGAGGAAGAAGAGATTAATCCAAAGATGGTTGCATCTGTTTTAAGAAAGAGTTCAAATTTAAGATTGTATACCTATATATCATCAGACATGTCTCTTCAAGAAGCAAGGGAGCAGTTCGAGAGAGAATTTATCCATCAAAAGCTAATCATGAACAACTGGAACATTACAAGAACCGCTAAGATGCTTGGTATTCCAAGAACATATCTTCACAACAAAATAAACAAATTTAAATTAAGATCTAAAAATTAACACAAAAATTATTTATCTTCTTGGCTCATCTCTATCTATTCTCAAACTCTCCTGTCAGTTTATCCGTAGATGAGCCATCTTCTTTTAATCTCTTTTTTAATATTTCTCTTGCTCTGAAAATCCTCGCCTTTACGGTTCCAATGGGAATATTCAACATCTTGCTGATCTCTTCATAGGAATACTCCTCCTGGTGTCTGAGCACTATCACACGCCTGTATCTCTCCGGAAGCAAGGAGATATAGTTATGGATAATCTTTTTCTTTTCTCTGTACATGAGCTCCCTCTCAGGACTGCTGCTGTCATCACAAATCTGTGGCATCACATCTCCATCTTTAACCTTTATGGGCCTGTCGATTGAGAAAACCCTTAACTTCTTCTTCCTTATAGCGTCAATAGAGTGGTTATATGCAATCTTATAGAGCCAGGTGGAAAAAGCATACTTATTATTATAACTTTCGAGTGACTTGAATGCCTTGATAAATGTTTCCTGAACAAGATCCTCTGTCTCTTCTCGATTCTTTATCATCTGATAAATCATCTTGAACAAACCGGGTTGATAACGTCTGACCAGCTCCTCGTAGGCATCTTGATCACCCGAAATCGCCATTTTAACGAGCATGTCTATTCGTTTTTTAGTCATTCTACTCAAAGAAAAAGTAAGTTAAAATAGTTTGCGAATCAAGAAGAAATTTTAAAATTATTTATCACCATAATCATTTTATGGTTGACTTTTACCTTTAAAATATTCATATTAAATAAAATAAAAAAATCTAAAACAAGATTTTGTCCGAATTGGGAAGGAGGTGAAAAGGAATGGCAGAGGTTGGATATTGTGTAAAATGTCGTGCAAAAACAGAAATGGTTGACACAGTAAAAGTAACCATGAAAAATGGGCGTCCTGCAATCAAGGGGAAATGTTCGAAATGCGGAACCGGTATGTACAAGATCCTTCCCAAGAAATGAAGGCAAACAATTTGAAAGAAAGGAGGAGTTGGGATGATCACGATGCGATTTGATTTTCGAGATATTTTCCGATCAGCGAGACTGGCATTCAGTTTTCAGCGGATATGGATACAGTTTGTTGGTCTCATTGCAGGTTATGCTTCCTATGTCTTGCTTACCTATGTTAGTCTTATACTCTCTGGAAAATCCTTCAATTATATCTGGAACGAATTTCGACTTATTCCCTGTGTCGTGGGCATTCACCTTCCTTGGTACGGCTGGGTAGTTTATGGGATTGGAATCGCAATACTTCTGTTCTTCTGGCTGATTTCGAGCATGGGAGTAGCAAGGGCAACATACATGTATCTAAAGGGAAATACATTTTATACATGGAAAGAAGCAATGGCCTTTGCCTTGAAAAAGAAGGCAGGATCGGTAATCTCTACACCAATAGCGATCTTTTGTATTGCTTTCTTCATCGGATTGGGGGGAGTAGTTGTAGGATTGCTGGGAAGAATACCCTATGTTGGTGAGTTGGGAATTTCAATCTTTTCGACAGTCTGGTTTGCTGCCTCCCTGTTTCTTGTGTTTGTGACTCTTGCACTCGGCGTTTCCCTCCTCCTTACTCCAGCCATACTCGCCACAACCGATGATGATGCTTTCGAGGGGATCTTCCAAAGCTTCTCTACTCTTTATGGACAGCCGTGGAGATTGATAATATATGAGGTGTTGGTTGTCTTAATTTCTATATTTGGCTTTGGAGCTCTTTCATTTTTTGCCAAGCGCGCCTGGAATCTTATGACAACAATATTGATCTGGGGAATGGGAGATAAATATGCAGAACTCTCTTATGCAGCTTCGGCTCTTTTCCAGAATCTTATATATCCTGCAGTTAACTGGTCAAGGAGCCTTTTAGGAGAATACAGCGCATACTTTTTCTTCACCAGAGACTTTATACAACTCGACCTTCCAATCATAATGACAATCTCTTCCTGGATCTTTGGGCTCTTTTTGCTTCTCATTGGTGGATTCATCGTATCTTATCCACTGGCAATATTTAATGCTGGCCAGTGCCAGATTTTCCTTATTCTCAAAAAGAAAAAAGACGATGAAAATCTCTTAGAAAGAAAAGACAAGGAAGAAGAGGAAGAAGAAGTAGAAGAAGAAAAAGAGGAAAAACCCGAAGAGAAGAAACCAAAGAAGGAAGAAAAAAAGAAATCTAACAAGAAAAAAGAGAATAAAACAAAGTAAGAATAATTAAAATTAAAGACCAAAAGCGTCAGACCGTTTTATCTGTCTGACGTTTTTATTATTGATTAAGAAATTTTTGTTTGTTACATTTTTAGTTGTTACTCATAGACTTGCAACATGAAAAAACCAGCCAGAAAAAGAAAATACTACTCGAATGCCTCAGAATTCATGAAAAGTATCGGGATGCCAATTATAATTGGTGTGCTGTCACTCTTAATAATGATAACCATCCGCTTTCAACTTTTTAACCGATTCAATCACAAACCCAGATCAAAACTGAATGTAGAATACCCTGTGCGAGACGAGCTTAAAGATGTACTAAACAATCTATTTACCTCTAACGGGCTCTCATTTCGATTCAATAAATCATCAAAAAGTGGAGCGGAGTTCTGGAAGGTCTTTGTACCTAAAAATATACCGATTCCATCGCTACATTTAATGATAAAAGATAGCATCAACCCAATTGGAGCAAAGATCATTTCAGCACGAAGCAGACCGCTCGAATCGAGTGTTCTTCTTGAAATCGGATATCAAGACTCTGTCATGATTAGATTAAACCTCAGCTATCTTGACCAAAATAAAAATGAAGGCGGCCTTATAGCAATAATAATCGACGACTTTGGCGACAGATGGAACTCGTTTGTAGAATCATTCTTAGATCTCAAAGCAGATATAACAGTATCTATAATTCCAGGAAGATCAAAAAGTTCGACTGTTGCAAGAAAGCTAAAGAACAAAAATTGTGAAATAATGGTGCACCTGCCCATGGAACCACTAGACCCAACAATAAAAATAGACGACTTTACTATTTGTACCAACATGACCACTGCTCAAATAAGAAACATAATAAAACGATCTCTCAGACAAATACCTGGTGCATCAGGAATAAACAATCATATGGGATCCAAGGTCACAGCACACAGGGCAACAATGGAAAGGTTGATGCAGGAAATAAAGTCTACAGGTTTATACTTTGTTGACAGCAGAACCACACCCCGTACTGTTGCATATAGAGTTGCACGATCCATGGGTGTTCCGTGTGCAAAGAGAGACATCTTCCTCGATGTGGAAAATGACAAGGAATCTATCAGAAAAATGTTGCAGGAACTTGCCCTCAGGGCAAGAAAAAATGGTTTTGCAATAGGAATTGGTCACTTACGAAAAAACACACTGGAGGTCTTTCGGGAAGAGATTCCGAGACTCCAGGCAAAAGGTTATCAATTTGTCAGAGTGTCTAGATTGGTAAATTAAGAACAGATAACAGGAGGAAAAGGGGATGGCAAGATTAGGTGTAAATATCCGGCCTGTTGCAATCCTTAGAGATTCAGGAAGATCAACAATACCCGACCCGATCACTGCTGCAAGTCTTGCAGAGATTGGAGGAGCAGATGGTATTGTCTGTCCTTTAAATGAGGAGTTCAGGCCAGTAAGTGAACGAGACGCACGAATGCTGAGAGAAATAGTAAAAACACATCTAACCATACAGATACCACCCGTAGATAGTCTGATAAACCTCGCCCTTTCTATAGGGCCAGATATGATTACTCTAGTACCTGGCAAAAAACCCGGCACAACAAAGGGTGGAGGTCTCGATGTTCTTGGCCATGCCAAAGTGCTTGCAAAGATCATAAAGGATATCCGCACAAGAGAGATTGTGGCAAGCATTCTAATAGATCCGATAATTCAACAGGTCAAGGCAGCAGCAAGCATTGAAGCCGACTTTGTAGAGCTTCACATGGGAAGATACGCTGCTGCAGAGGACTTCAATGAGATATCGGACATACTTGAAAACACATCGTCTGTGGCACTGGCCGCATCAAAGATTGGGCTGGGAGTATCCGCAGGCCGTGGGCTGAACTATCAAAATGTTGGTGATATTGCATCGATCGAAAAAATAGAAGAAATTAATATTGGACACTCCATTATTTCTAGGGCGATCCTGATAGGAATGGAAAATGCTGTCAGAGACATGGTAGCACTTGTCCATTAAAAACATTGTAATAACATTTGCTTTTTAAAATATATTTTTCTAAATTTTTTGATTTTAAATTTGGAGTGTTAATGTCTTCTACGGTCTATATATTAAGAACAAATAGGGAAAGCCTCATAAAGGCTGCAGGAGACAATATAGCCTTTCTCTTTAAAAAATCTAATCTTTCCAGTCTCATAGAAAAAAATGATTTTGTTGCCCTTAAGATCCACTTTGGAGAAAAGGGAAACGACACCCATATATCTCCAGAGTTAATAAGACCAATTATAGATGAGATAAAAAAGAAAGATGCAAAACCATTTTTAACAGACACATGTGTACTATACAAGAGCAACAGAGATAATGGAGTGGACCATCTCCTTTTGGCCCATGATCACGGCTTTACAATCGAGAGAGTCGGTGCTCCTGTAATAATTGCCGACGGCCTTATAGGAAGAATGGAGACTAATGTAAAAATCGATGGCCAGATATTTAAAAGCGTTGCTATTTCGCCGATAGCATTAGAGGCAAATACAATGATAGTAATCTCTCATGTGACTGGCCATATGGCAACTGGTATCGGCGGTGCAATAAAAAATATCGGTATGGGACTGGCAAGCAGGAGGGGTAAACTAAGGCAACATTCTCTAACAAAACCTGCCATTAACAGAAAAAAATGCACCGGATGCGGTATCTGTTTAAAATACTGTCCAGAGGATGCCATCTATATGAAAGAAGAAAAGGCTCTAATAGACTCAAAAAAATGTATAGGATGCGGTGAGTGCTTGACTGTATGCAGGCATGGTGGTGTTAAATTCGACTGGAAAATGGAAGAGAATCATCTTCAAAAAATGATGGCAGAGCATGCACTTGGTGTAACAGTCGAAAAGAGAGGTAAAATCGGATTTATTAATTTTATTGTCTCTGTGACCAAAGATTGCGACTGCCTGGGAAAGAAACAAAAACCCATAATCGATGATATTGGAGTCCTTGCTAGCACAGACCCTGTTGCCATAGATGCTGCAAGCCTTGATCTTATAAAAGAGGCTGCTGGCAGGCCTCTTTCAGAGCTTACCTATCCCAATATTGACCCTTGGACACAGATAAGGCACGGAGAAAAAATAGGTCTTGGAGAACAGCATTATAGACTCATAGAAATATAAAAAAGATGAAATTAATCAAAAAAATAAGACTTAAGAAAACAAGACGCTTGGCTCTGATCTCATGGTTTAGAGTTCTTTTGTGGTGGGGTTCTGAGATAGCAAGAGATGTGTTTACAGTTAAGAGAAGTGCTCCGCAAATACAGCATGTAACAAAAGATTTTATCTTCTTTCCTCTCTCATCTTGGATGTTCTCTGAGGATAAACTCTTTTGTCTGTCATGCAATATTAAGGAGAAAAAAATAGAGATTCATTCATTTGCAATAAATAAAAATTAGAAAATCACCAAAGAGATGGATATAACGATTAAACCCATTGGAATAATCCACACACCATTCAAGGAGCCGGCAGGAATTCCAATACAGGGATCCCTTAGATGCGACCTTAGAGGCAAAATCGAGATCTTTCCTGAATATCAGGAAGGATTAAAAGACATCGAAGGATTCTCTCATTTGATCTTAGTATACTACTTTCATCTGGCAGAGGGCTACTCTCTTACTGCAGTCCCATTTCTTGATGAAAGACCACGTGGAATATTTGCAATTAGAAGCCCAAAGAGGCCAAACCATATAGGCATCACTGTTGTCAGGCTCATAAAAAAAGATGGCAACATGCTTCACTTTTGCGGTGTGGATATGGTTGACGGTACACCCCTTCTGGATATAAAGCCATATTTCCCGGATATTGATTCCCACAAAACAAAAGAGACAGGATGGATGAAAGACAAACTGAGGAGATTCGGAAGAAAAAAAAGAGCCGATAATAGATTCACGAAACAGGAGTAGTAATAGAGAGATGAAAAAATTAAAAAAATCAAAAAGATTTGAGGGAAGAAAGGGGCCACTGGTATTTGTAGTCATGGATGGAGTGGGGTTAAATCCAAGCCCGATTGGAAATGCCTTAGAAGCAGCAAAAACACCAAATCTTGACTGGCTAATGAAAAACTGCCCCAACATTAAGCTTCTTGCTCATGGAAAGGCGGTCGGTCTTCCTTCTGATAAAGATATGGGAAATTCAGAGGTCGGGCACAATGCCATAGGTGCAGGAAGAATCTTCAGTCAGGGTGCGGCACTGGTTAACGATGCAATAAAAACAGGCAAAATTTGGAAAGGCCAAATCTGGCAGCGGCTTATAAAAAATTGTGTGTCAAAGGGATCGACCTTGCATTTGATAGGGCTTTTTTCTGACGGAAATGTCCACAGCCATATCGACCATTTAAAAGCGATGATACTCAGGGCAAAAGAAGAGGGAATCAAAAGGATAAGAATACACATTCTTTTAGACGGGAGAGATGTGGGAGAAAATTCTGCTCTCGATTATGTTGTTCCATTTGAGAAATTTTTAGACACGCTTCGCAATTCCGGAATGGATATCATGATAGCAAGCGGTGGTGGAAGGATGGTCGTTACAATGGACAGGTATGAGGCCGACTGGAAGATTGTTGAGCGCGGATGGAAGACGCATGTTCTTGGAAAGGGTGATATGTTCCCTTCTGCAGAAGAGGCTATAAGAAATTTCAGAAAACAGGATCCAAAAATTACAGACCAGTTCCTTCCTCCATTTGTCATAGAAAAAGATGGCAGGCCTGCCGGCCCAATCCGCGATGGCGACTCTGTAATATTCTTTAATTTTAGAGGAGACAGGGCCATCGAGATAAGCCGTGCGTTTGAAGAAGAGAATTTCAATGAATTCGACCGCGGTAAAAAATTGAATATAGAGTATGCTGGTATGATGGAATATGATGGGGATCTCAAGATTCCTAAGCAGTATCTAGTATCGCCTCCAAAAATCAGAGACACAATGGGAGAACTGCTTGCAAACTCGGGCGTAACCCAGCTCGCATGCAGTGAAACACAAAAATATGGACATGTAACATACTTCTGGAACGGCAACTGGAGTGGAAAATTCAACGAAAGATTAGAAACATATATCGAGATTCCATCAGACCTAGTTCCCTTTCAGCAGCGACCATGGATGAAAAGTGCCGAAATTACCGATAGAATAGTAAGTGAGATAGAATCATCAAAACATCGATTCATAAGGCTCAACTATGCCAATGGAGACATGGTGGGCCATACGGGCGATTTCTATGCTGCAGTAATCGGAATCGAGGCTGTAGACCTTGCCCTGTATCGTCTAATAAATTCTGTAAAGAGTGCCCAGGGAGTACTAATAGTAACCTCTGACCACGGTAATTCCGATGAGATGTTTGAAACAGACAAGAATGGCAACCCTGTACTTGGAAAAGACGGAAGACCAAAACCAAAGACGAGCCATACTCTGAACCCGGTACCTTTTATTATCTACGATCCTCTGTTCAATGGAGAGTATAAATTACGAAATCTGGAAAATCGCGGCCTTAGCAACATAGCTTCTACCTGCATAATGCTGCTTGGTTTCGAACCACCAGATTTTTATGATCCGAGTCTTATTGAATTTGTGTGAGGAGATGATTATCAAACAGAGAATACTCGATTTTATAAGTTCATTTGGCGAAATAGCCTATCTCCTGGTCGACTCTATTAGATACGGTTTCAACAGACCACATGAATGGAGGGCCCTTGCAGCACAGGCAGAGGAGATTGGTGTCCGCTCACTGCCGATTGTTGTTATCTCTTCTTTCTTTGTTGGAATGGTAATGGCCGTACAGGTTGCCTATTCAGAAGCCAACTTTGCCGGAAGAGTCATGGTTGGAATCGGGGTTGGTGTTGCCATAACACGCGAGTTTGGCCCGCTGCTTACTGCTCTTCTTGTGGGAGGACGTGTAAGCGCTGGAATAACCTCAGTAATCGGCTCCATGAAGGTCACAGAACAGGTAGATGCTATAAGGCTGCTCGGCGCCACTCCTGCAAAAAAACTCGTGTTTCCAAGAGTGGTAGCTGCAATCTTCATGCTTCCCCTTCTCACAGCAGTTGCAGACTTTACCGGAATATTTGGCGGTCTCGTTGTGAGTATTGTGGATATTAAGATGACATTTTTAACATACATCTACCAGGTTCAGCGTGCAGTGACACTTACAGACTTTTTTGGTGGTATATTTAAATCATTCTTCTTCGGGCTCTTCATCTCTCTGATTGGATGTTATAACGGACTAAAGGTCGAAGGAGGAGCAGAAGAGGTCGGCAAGGCCACTACCCGCTCAGTTGTTACAAGCTCTGTCTGTATCATGATATCCGACTATTTTCTTACAAAACTTCTGGTAATCTTTTGAGGTCAACATGCCACCGTTTGCGTTCTTTGACGAAGTATATAAAGATTTTGATGGTAAGGAGGTGCTAAGAGGTCTTACTCTTCTTATTCGAAGGGGTGAGTCCCTGGTCATTCTTGGAGGAAGTGGAAGCGGAAAGACCGTTATTCTTAAACACATTGTTGGTCTTATGCAGCCAGATAGAGGAAGAGTATTTGTAGACGGCAATGAAATCAGCAATCTTGATGAAAAACGACTTATAGGTATAAGGAGAAAAATAGGATTTCTGTTTCAGGGTTCTGCTCTCTTTGACTCCATGTCTGTGTTTGAAAATGTTGCCTTTCCATTAAGAGAGCATACAAATCTTTCTGAAGAAGAAATCTACCAGAAGGTCAAAGAAAAGTTGAGGCTTGTGGGGCTGGAAGGAACAGAATGGATGATGCCTGGTAAATTAAGTGGCGGCATGAAAAAAAGGGTTGCACTTGCAAGAGCAATAATAAAAGAACCGCAGGCGCTTTTATATGATGAGCCAACAACAGGACTCGACCCGATAACTACCAGATGGATAAGCAAGCTGATGAGAACAATCCACGACAATCTTAAAATGACATCTGTTATCGTTACACACAACATACAAAGCGCCATGGCAACCGCAGACAGAATAGCCTTTCTCTACAGGGGAAGAATAAAATTTGTTGGAACTGTTGAGGAAATAAAATCGTGCGATGATCATATTGTTCAGGAATTTTTAATCAGTTAGGTTGGAAAAATGAAATACAGGAAAAAAGAGTATATCAAGCAAATCCGTGTGGGAGCAGTTATTCTGATTGCTCTATCGATCATAGTCATATCTGTTTTCTTTCTCGAAGGTAACAAAAAAATCTTTGGCGACAAGGTAAAGTACAAGATAATGTTCAGCTCAACAGGAGGACTCTACAATGGTGATCCGGTTCTCCTTACTGGAGTCGAGGTTGGAAACGTTGTGCATATAGGATTTCCAGAGGAGATTGAAAAAAAGAAGATAGTTGTGGAAATTTCAATTTCAAAAGAGGTAAAAGGAAGGATCAGAAAGGATACAAGGGCTCGTATTGCATCTGCCAGTCTTGTCTACGGCAAGGTTGTAGAACTGACAATGGGAAGTATTGAGGAGCCAATCATCCCTCCTGGAAGCTTTATCCCTGCAGATGAGGGAGGCTCATACTCTGCAATTGTTGATAGCACAAACCTAATGGTGGACGAGATAAGGCAGTTCATATCTAAGATAAATCGTGGGAAAGGGGCCATAGGGCTTCTTCTTAACGAAGAGATGCAAATCAGGCGTACTCTTCGAAATCTGTCAGAGGCCTCCTTCAGATTGAACAGCCTTCTGAACAAAATTGAAAGAGGAGAAGGGCCAGTCGGCACTCTTCTTTCAGATTCTACAGATCTCAGCACTACTGTCGAAAACATTAGAAACACAGTTTCAGACATCAACCAGATAACAGAAAACCTGAAGGGAAAAGAAAGCATAATCGGAAAATTACTAAATGACACTGAATATGGCGATACCATAATGAAAGATTTAAAGGAGGCAATTCACTCAATATCAAACATTGCCGCAAAGATAGACAGGGGAGAAGGAACTCTCGGCAGCCTAATTAATGATAAAGAAGTATACTATGGACTGCGAGACGTTATCCTCGGCGTTCAAAGCAGCAGGATTGCTAAATGGCTCATTAATAATAGAAGAAAGGCTGGAGAACGGGAAAGATTAAAAAGAGAGAAGAAAAAGAAGAAAGATTGAGACAAACCAATAGAACATGACCATAAAAGTTTTTAAATGATCGACGATTTATTTAAAAGCAACTACCGTACTAAATCAACAGGATTGAATTATTCAAAAACCGGATACTATTTAGAGACATTGCATACAAACTCTCTACAAATCACACCAAACAATATATGAAAAAAACAATAGGAGGATCTAATGAAATCGGCCCGTTTAATTAATTTTACTGCAGTCCTCCTGCTTATTATTCTGGCCGCTATTCTAAGAGCCGCCAGCCAGGAAGACCCTAAAAAATGGACAGTAAATGATGTTCTTAAGCAGGAGTCGGCAGGAAGTTTTAATATTAGCCCTGATGGGGAAAGGGTCGTCTGGGTTAAAACCAGGCCCGATAAAGAAGCAAACCATACAGTTGGAGACATCTATCTTACATCTCTTCTCGATAGTACCGAGGTACAGCTCACAAGAGGAAATACAAACGATAGAAACCCTCAATGGTCTCCAGACGGAAAACTCATTGCTTTTACTTCAAATAGAGGCAAGGATAAAAAAAATCAGATCTGGCTCATAAGTCCTTACGGTGGAGAGCCCTGGCAGCTAACCTCCCTTAAAAATGGTGTTAACTCCTTCATGTGGCAGGATGAAAAAAATATTGTTTTTACTGCGAGGGAAGATCCATACCTCTTCGAACAGGAATTGAAAAAGAAAAAAGATGATGCGATTGTTGTTGGGGACCAAGAACACTTCCTCCCAGTACGCCTTTTTCAGATCGAAGTGAAATCTAAAAAGGTCACCAGGTTGAGCATGAATTCAGGAAAGATCAATGAATTTGCCATTTCTCCGGATGGAAGATGGGTAGTCACAAGTGAGGCACAGAATATACATTATCCCTATGATTATCGCGTTCCTCCCCGTCAATTCCTCTATGATCTTAAAAATAAAACTAGAGAAGAAATCTTTACTGAGAAAAACATGAAGCCACACAGATTTGTATGGAAACTCGACTCCAAAGGATTCTTCTGCGCTCAATCAATATCCAGCCGACCAGGAGACGATTATGTAGGTATTCCTGTGCTCTATTATTTTGACATAAAAGATAAGAAATATGAGCGTGTACCATTAGACTGGAAATGGAAATTGGGATTCTCAGGGTACCACGCCACAGCAGAGGGTCTATTAGTATCGCTGGCAAACGGCCCATGGAATAAACTTGCATTCTATAATAAGAAATATGGTGTGTGGAATAGAAGCTGGCTTGAGGATAAACATGGAAAGAACATATATATAAATAGTGTTGGAAAAGACGGCAGAACTACAATATTTACATATACAACGGCTAGTCTTCCGCCTCAAATCAGGTGTGGTAAGATTCAGGATCACAGGCTCCTATCCCAAAAAACCATTATTAAACTAAACAAATGGACTGCAAAAAAGTACATCGCAAAAACAGAAGTGATCCGCTGGAAAGGAGCAAGGGGCGATGAGGTAGACGGTATATTGTATTATCCATACGACTATCAGCAGGGCAAGAAATATCCTCTCATTGCATCAATTCATGGCGGCCCCAGTGGTGTAGATAGAGACTCTTTTAGGGAAAGCTGGTCTAGTTATCCAAATGTCTTAGCAAGCAGAGGATCATTTGTTCTTAAGGTAAACTACCATGGCAGCGGAAACTATGGGTTGGAATGGATCGAATCGATAAAAAATCACTACTATGAATATGAAGTTCCCGATATACTGAAGGGGATCGACTATCTTATAAAAAAAGGACTTGTAGATCCATATAGACTGGGCATCATGGGATGGAGCAACGGCGCTATACTTTCTATCCAGTGTGTGATTGAAACAAATCGTTTCAAAGTAGTGGCAGCAGGAGCCGGTGATGTTAACTGGACCTCTGATTATGGAAATTGTGCCTTTGGAGCTGCATTCGATAATGCTTATTTCGGCGGGCCTCCCTGGAAACGCCCTAAATATTATATCAAAAAATCACCTCTGTTCAAAATGGAAAAAGTTACAACACCAACAATCATTTTCTTTGGTACAGAAGACACAAATGTTCCTACTGAACAGGGATGGGAACACTACCATGCACTCCAGCAGATTGGGAAGGTTCCTGTTCGCTTTATTCTTTTTCCTGGAGAACCCCACGGTCTGCGAAAATTAACACATCAGCGCCGAAAAATGGAAGAAGAACTGAAATGGTTCGACATGTATCTTTTTAAGAAAAACACACCCTGCAACGAGGCCTTTAAGAAGGATTCACCTCTCGATTTAAAATTAAAGATAGCCAAGGCAAAGAGGGTAAATCAACTCTATGGTGAAAATATAAAAAGTACATTGATACCAGAAGTTGTTAAATTCGACACCCTGATGCTCGGCCGATTCGAAGTAACAAGAGCTCAGTATGGTGCTTTCGATAAAAACTATCACTATGAGAAGTGGACAGGAAACTATCCAGCAAATGGAATCTCTTTTGAAAAGGCTAAAGAATACTGTGAATGGCTCTCAAAACTTACAGGAAGACATTACAGGCTTCCATCAACAAAAGAGGCTGAAATGTTGGTTGAAAGAGCCAAGAGCAATCTAAACAATGAAAACAATCTCGACTACTGGGCAGGTTATTCGATCACTCCAGATGATGCTGCCCTTCTTCAACCAAAGATTCAAGAGATCGAGAAGAATGGAACTCTGCTCAAACCGGTTGGAAGTTTTAGACCGATTGGAAACAGCAATGTCTATGATCTTGGTGGAAATGTTGCCGAATGGTGTGTGACTAAAAATAGGGATGGAAAAATATTTGGAGGCTCTGTAATCACACCAAAAGATCCAAAGAGTGTCTATTCTCCTCCGTCCCTGAAATATGTTGGCTTTAGAGTAATTCTTGAGAACAATAAATAGAAGCTTAGGGAGAAACCATGTCAGAAATCGAGAAACTATCAAAAGAACATCTGCTTGTGTTGATTCAAAACTTTGCAAAAAACTGGCTTGCACATGATGGACTGTGGTTTCAGGCTGTTGAAAAGGCTCATGGAATAGAACATGCAATCGAGCTTGATGCTCAGGCCTGGAGCAAGTTCTCGCCAATTGAGGCCAGACGAATAAAGAATTTTCTAAACCTTCCTGAAAACGGCGGCCTTGCTGCACTGCAGAAGGCTCTGGAATTCAGACTCTATGCAGTCTTAAACAAGCAAAAAAGCATCTTGAAAGATGGCCGGCTTGAGTTCTATATGAATGACTGCAGGGTACAAAGTGCAAGAAAAAGAAAGGGACTGCCGGATTTTCCTTGCAAATCGGTTGGAATTGTAGAATACTCAACCTTTGCTTCTGAAATTGATCACAGGATAAAGACTCGCTGCATCGCCTGTCCTCCTGATGATCATCCTGACGACTACTACTGCGGCTGGGAATTCTGGATAGAATAGTAGCTCCTATACAAAAACAATAAAAGCCTATCACTTTTTCTTGTGATAGGCTTTTATTGTAAACCGACTATCTTCTATATATCTTATACATCATTGTCACAAGAATCTTTTTTGCCTCGATCCTCTCATTGCTAATCTCGTCGCTTCCCTGTCCATCCCACGAGGTAAATCCATATCCAATGTCAAGAAATATCTGATCAGAAACGCCCACTCCTGCTCCCAGACCAATAATCTTGCGGTCATTTTTAGAATGCTTCAGGGGTGAGGCCAGGAATCCATATCCTGCACGAAGTCTTATTGTTGTATTTGGTATTGTGAATTCACAGCCAACTCTGTAATCTGTCACGTTGCGAAAATTTTGGCGAAAATATAAATTGT
The DNA here is from genome assembly GCA_964651045.1 of uncultured bacterium. Lineage (GTDB taxonomy): Bacteria > Zhuqueibacterota > QNDG01 > QNDG01 > DSAB01 > CAZYVD01. The sequence goes on along the minus strand of CAZYVD010000053.1, from coordinate 1,106 downwards.
CCTGAACAAGATTTTCACTGCTTTTTGAGGGCTCGGTAATATACTTTATCTGACTGTAATTTTTAAATTCAATATCTCCTGAGATTAAAAGCGGACCCGCCTTCAGCGCACCTCCAAAACGAAATATCCATGGAGATCTAATCTTATAGTCCCAATATCCGCTATCTGTTGAATCCCTTGTCTGGAGTCCATCGTCCCAGTAAGTCATCTCCTCATACTCCCAGTCCTCCTTTCCTGTCAGGGTCACAGGAGTCACTATTACTCCCCCAGCACTGAAAAGCCCATTACTATTAAAAAAACCGCCAAACGTAAAATTCACTCCTGTCAGACTTGTGTTTATATAGGTAGTTCCTGTAAAACGACTGTATGTCCATATATCGAATGGTTTGTCCTCATCTTTCATCTGCCATGTATAGTCATTAGATCCCTGCCAGAAGTTTATTGACCCTCCTACAAAAAGGCCGGGAGCAACCTCAATAGAGGCTCCAAAAGTCGTATTTGTCAGACTCCCCTCCTCCAGTTCGTTGTACGAGTAAGTCACTGAATCGCCTGGAAGAGAGCTGAACCCTGTTACATACAGGGAACGATTAAAATCTCTCACAACATGGTATCCAATACCAAGTACAAGACTCCCTCTTGTCGTTGGAAGGGGAACGCAAACACCTGCTGAGTTAAGCTTTGTGAAAGCTGCATCTTCGCTAGTTGTTGTGCCTAAAAATCTTGCACTCTCTGATATTGAAAGATGTGAAAATCCTGCATATGCTGTTATCCTGTCAATCTGACCAATACCAGCAGGATTGTAGTATAGGGCCGAACAGTCGTCTGAAATTCCTGTAAAAGAACCGGCCATTCCAAGTGCACGTGCTCCTACTGTCCATTCATGACCCCAGAGAAAAGGAACGCTTTCAACCTGAGCCGAGAGCACACCTGAAAAAATAATTAATAAAAAACAAAAGAGAATCTTTTTCATTAGTTCCTCCAAATTATCTTTTACCTCCGTTTTCTGACTCTACTGCTCCCACCACTGTTTTTTGATGAGCTTGAAGAAGATGAACTGGAAGATGAGCTCTTGTCAGATGAACCAGAAGAACTCCTGATTCGCAACG
>CAZYVD010000052.1:0-20860 GCA_964651045.1 uncultured bacterium | reverse complement strand
ATCAAAGATCGACATCTCAGAGACAGAAAGAAGCCTGCCTTCCAGTACTGCAGTGCGCAGCACCATGTCACGGTGGGAATCCCATGTATCATACTCGATTCCTGCCTTCTGAAATTGAGCCACTCCTTCTGCAAACCAGGGAGGAATGACAGTGCCTGCAAGTGGGAATGAGACCAGTTTATTGGGATAACCGTGTATAACATCCGGACGTTTCTCTTTTTCATAATCGAGCCACTGAAGGTATATTGCAGGAATCTGTCGAGGCATTTTTCTTGCCGCACCTAAGGAAATCATATGTGTAAATTCATGTGTAACAACATTTCTCAGCCAGTCGTGTGTTCCACGAAGAGTGAATGCCATTGCTGGTGCCCATATCTCAATCTTATTATCATAATAGAATGAGGCTCCATTCGAGTTGTCTTCATAGTCCTTTATTATGAAATGTATCTTCCCGTCAGGCTCATAACCGTAGAGGGATGTGATGGGATCATAAACTTGCTCTGCAATCTCTGCTGTAACCTCAGCGCTTCTCTCTGTTCCATTGTGATAGTGTATGAAAAAGTGGTCGGTCTCAATAGTTCGCCAGTGGAGTTCGGGGTGATTGTAATCCTTACTCTGAGCAAGACAATGACCTGTGATAAAGATCGAAACGAGGAAACTTAATATCAAAGTTCGGTCAAAATTCATTCTCCTGCTCATTTATCTATCCACTACTTGATCACGGCTATTTTAATTATTGCAATCTCCTCTTTTCCTCCAGCCTCTGCCCTTACCTCACAAAAATAAACTCCACTCTCAACACCTGATAGATTCCATTCAACCTCGTTTTCAGTCTGAGGCTGGCCAGGTCCGCTGAATCTATCGATCAGCTCACCAGAAAGATCCACTATAGTAACCGTTACCCGAGCCTTCTTTTCCAGACGATACCTTATTGTTGTAGAGTTTCCATTGGTTGGATTCGGATAGTTGTATACAAGTCTGGAAACCATTATACAATCCTTAGGCTCTTTCCTGACCAGCGCCTCAACATTCATACCTGTATGAGCACAGTCATGAAGAAAACTTCCCCATAAAATACTCTCTGGTTTGTATTCTACCGCTAGATCCCATACAAACAAAGTTCCATTATCACTGACAACTGCCAGTTCTGTATCACCATCACAATCAAGATCGGTGAGAAGCGGTACAACACTGCCACTGCCCCCTCCGGTCAACGGAAATCCCTCTACCTCCATGCCATCCAATCCATATGCCTCTATATTGCCATTAGATGCCACTGAAAGAGCATCTGCAAAGCCGCTGCCATCAACATCGGCAATCAAGGGATACGAAAGAGAAATGTCTCTGTTGTGCCATGGAACAGGGAAGTAATCGGCCAGACTCCCATTATGGTTAAAACACCAGATCCTTCCTCCTCCACACACTGCTATCTCTATGAATCCGTCGCCGTCAAAATCTCCTATAACTGGTGGGCCGATCTCATCAGGAAGATAGTGCTCTCCAAACTTCATCCCACTATTAAAATCCTCTTTAAATATCATAAGCGACCCACTACCTGCAACAGCCACAACCGATTCACCAGTCGTATCATTTGACCAGAAAGAGGCTGGACGACTCAAAACACCCATACCGTTTAAAAATCTCTTATCTAAAACTTCTCCTCCAGTGTCGACCCTTATGATATATTCCTTATCTGTTGTAATTATGAAAGAGTCTCCAGAATATACACATATTCCTGATATACCACCCTGATTAAGATTCCTCTGCCAGAGTTTTCTATAATCAGCGGATAAGTAGAATATTGTTCCCCCATCAGTTCCAACAACAAATCCACCATAAAACAGTAAGGCCGTAACGGCTCCATCGAAATCACTCAAATCAAAAACTTCCTCAGGGCCACTACCATTATATTCCCATGCAAGTAGATGCCCATCAGAGGTGCCAGAGATTATCTCATCCTTTGAATCACCATCAAAATCTGCAACTATAGATTCTGAAATCTCTCTCCCTGCATCTATAAAGAGTGCAACAGGGAAATAGGTCGTATCGCCAGATACTGAAACCCTATATCCTTCTCCCCCATTCTCCACAAGCGGCTCGCCATCTTTTGTCCACACAAAAATTTTTCCCTGCTCTGTTGAAATTATTATCTCATTGTATCCGTCGCCATCAAGATCACCAAAAATCGGTGGATGTGGTACGAGACCCAATCCAAAATCCTGAGGGAATCCCTTCTGGATAAGATCGTTTCTGATCGAAAATGACATCACAGTATCGATGCTTGAGAAATCATAAATGACTATGTGTGAATTTCCACCGGAGTTGGAACGGGTGTTTGGATGTGTGTCAGGTGTAAATGAAACAACATCTGAATTGTTAGCAAGCATATGAATCTCGTTTTCCCTGTACCATGCATCGTGCATCACGCCTGTCTCAGATCCTGCTCCTGGGTGTGTAAATCCATAACCCTGCCCAATGTCCTGAGCGCCATCCGCCTCTTCCAGATCTACACCTCTTTTGTATTCATTAACATTGACTTTGTTTTCTGAATAGTTTTCTTCGATGACTCTTTCATCTATGTGCCAGATCAATACTCCTGAACCGGGAAGCCCGTAATCATACTCATCGACCCGGACAATTACTCCAAAATTCTCTTCTGCCTCAACCGTCCCATCTGGCTTGAATATGATTTTGTGACCCACCTTGTCCCACCCGATTGCAACACCATCTCCATTGAAATCGTGTATCCTGTTCTCTATAAGAAAATATTCATGATCGTTTATTGGTATTCTGTATATCTTGCTACTTTCCACTGTTTTTGAACAGCCAACCTTCAGACTGTCACCAAAAACAGTATCAATGGGAGTCTCCCAGCCTAAAAAGACCTTACTCCAACCGCACGGTTCGGCAGGAATCAATCCATAGAAATTTCCAGAACCCTGATCCATCAACCCCCACCTTCCTATACCCGATCGCCCTGTCTCTGTATCCCAGAGTGCTGGAAGGCCAAGCTGAAATCCAAACATCAGAGTCATTGTTCCAAGCATTGCAATCTCGATGCCCTCCTGGCTCTCTGTTTCAGGCAGGATTATACCTTCTTGGATAAAATATTCACCCTCCTCAACATTTATACCCATGTAGTCAGGATCATCATCTCCAAACTGCTTCTTCAGATCCTTAAGATTCAAAAATGCCGAAGGTATATCGCATGGTGTTGGATCATACCCCACATCTATATCCCTGCCTACACCAGCATGAAAAATAATCAAACAATCATATTCAGAAAATTTTACCCCTGCCGAATCTGCCAACTTCACTGCGTCTCTGAAAAGCTCTGCAAGTCCCCTGTCAAGTTCTTCTTCTGTTGTCGCAGGATTATAATAGGCCATCCTGTTAGGAAGGGAAAAAACGGAATCAAAAACAAAAGCCTTTATCAAAAGGTTTCCATTTGATACAGAAAAATAATAATTGGACAATGCCTCGAGCTGAGTCTGAAAATAATCCCTGTCATGTGGCGGGGGATCTATGGCAGCATTGGGTGATATTGAAAGATCAAAAAGACCGTTGCCTGTTGTTCTTTCATCATCGTCGGGCTGAAACTCGACAAGGATGGCCATGATGCTTATTGTATCTGTTGGAACAGTACCATTTGATGATCTGTTAAGAATAAACTGACCCTGCTCCCAGCGATATAGGCTGCTCTTTAAAAGATTTTTACCAGATACCGACGGCCTGTGAAATCGAAAAGTAAAATCCTTACCCAAAACTTGAAAGAAACAACATGTTGTCAAATACAAAATTAATAAGTATTTTATTGTTCTTTTCATCTCTGCTAATAAACCCGTGTTAGAAGAAAGGGGCTGTATCAAAAGTCTGAAATCTCAGGAAACCGCAGAGGCTGCAGAGAATATGCAAAGAGACTAAATCCTATTTTTAAAATATTGTTATTAGTGCGCCTTGCACATACTCTGCATAGTCAGCGGTTAAAATACTCTTGATACAACCCCTCAAACATTAAAAATCTGCTTGCCTGTGCAATATGATTAGAATCCAATCGAGAGTGAAAACCGCATTGTATCAGAGAGGGGATGTCCCTGTTTTGCTGCAACATACGAAAAATCGAATCTGTATTTGGAATACTGCAGTCCTGCTCCAAATGATGGGAACTTTACCTCTCCTTCTTCATCATAGTAATATCCGGCACGGAGAAATATCATGTTGTTGTAAACATACTCTGCACCTACTGATATGATGAAACTCCGCATCTGATCACTAAAAGAACCCTCTGTCCATGTTGTAAAGATCGCCTTGTAAAAAGGATCGGAGGTGCCATCTTTATAACGTCTCACGAGAATCTTATTTGCATCCATTGCTACAGTCAATCGATTGTATTCGGTGTTCAGGACTCTATAGGCAAGTCCGAGTTTCAAATTTGTTGGAATCGGGTCTGCCTGATCGGCATCGATATAAGTTATCTTTGGTCCCATGTTGGAAAGATTTGCACCAAATGACATGCCCTTGAGAAACGGTAACTTGTAGAGTATTCCCACATCGACACCAAAGGCATTCCCTTTACCGCTTCCCTTCTCCTCTCCAACCTGAACCCAATCGGGTGCCAAGAGGCTCTGTATGTATCTCATTGTCACGCCAATTCCAAAATTCTTTGAGAGCTGAGTGGCATAGCTGACAGCAAAAGCAAAATCGTAACTCCTGAATTTACCACGCTCCTGATTGTATTCATCCATCCAAATCTGTTCACCCATATTGAAATAGGTCACATTTGCACCAATCGTTCCTCCAAGACTCGGAAAATAGTGCCTGAAAGATGCAAAATCATAATACATGTCATCAACAAGTCCAGGCAGCCACTTGCAATGCATGATGATTATCTCACTACCTCTCAGGAATGCCAGACCTGCAGGATTCCAGTGAATTGCCGTTGCATCGTCGGCTACAGCAACAAAGGCCTCTCCCATACCTGCTGCTCTTGCGCCTGGCGATATCAGAAGAAAAGGCACAGCAGCCTCACTCGTTGCAAAAAGGGTTGAACAACCTCCCAAAATCAATATAAACGTTGTGGCCAGAATGAAATATCTGTTCATCGTTGTTTCCTCCTAATTTAATAAAAAACCGAACTATCAAGGTATCTCTGCAGAAGAGTTCTTGGCTACCCTTGAGCATTCGGTAAAAAATAAGTTCGCTCAAAGGCTGGTGGATAAAGCTCTTCCGCTTCCCATAATAATTAAATTATAAAATCCACCAAACCTTTAACGAACTACTATAGGCAAACTCCTTATTATTATAGACTAAATATATCAAATCATTCCATAAATGTCAAGAATTTTGTTGCATGGCAAGAAAAACAATAGCATAAATCGTACCAGGGCTACAAATATTTCGCACCTGCCGGGCCGGTGTTGCATATCTGTAATATCTCAATCAAAAGCTATGATTAAAATAAATTCTCACAAACCATAACTAAATCCAACCACCCTGCACCATGTCCCCCAGGAACAATATATTAGTAGAAAAACTATTATAATAAAAATGGTTAAGTGGAGATGAAATGCTTATTTTATTCAACCGATTCTATATTCTGTTGCCTGTAACATACTCATTTAAGCAATATCATCTTCTTTGCTTTTACAAAATCTTTCATTTTAATCTTATACACATAAATCCCTGACGAAAGATTACTTGCCTTGAAATTAATCTTGTATATACCAACCTTCTTATCAGAATCTATAAGAGTTTTCACTTCACGACCACATAGATCAAATATCTTAAGTACTACGCGACATGGAGTAGTCACTGCATATTCAATCGTTGTTTCTGTATTAAAGGGATTGGGATGATTCTGATGAAGTACAAATTTATCTATTGCTTTAACCTGAACATGGACTGTATCTGTAATGCCGGTTATAGTGTCCTGACAAACAACCGTATGGTCTCCAGCTTCTGATGGTGTGTATATAGCTGCAGAGCTGTCTGCTAAGGATAACTTATTAAAATCCCTCTGATTGGGTGTAATAGTACCGCCAGTGGCAGACCATTTTGGTTTGATTGAAACCTCTGTGCCATTATTGTCATAGCCCCTGGCTGTAAATAGCTGTGTTTCACCCAAATATAGAGAAACATTGGTCGGTGTCACATCGATGCTGTAAAGTTTAGGAAATTCCATCACCAATAGATTCTTCGCAAACAGTGGATCATTTACTAACATACCTACTGCAAAGATTGTCATGCTATCCTGAGATGAGTTAGAAGAGCCGATCTGAAGTGTTTCTTCTCCCATCCCAGGATCTTCTGAATAGCCTCTTACTATTTGACAACCACTCAAACTGGTTCCCAATTCAGAAAGAGCATTTTTCCACTTTTCTCCACTGTTCATAGTATGATAAAGCCACAAAGAACCATACTCCATAGTCTCAAATGCCATTACATACCCTTCGGTAGGCGAAACCATTTCAACAAACAAATTCATCTGGCCGTGTGTTGTATTGCCAATGGTCCAGAGATTGCCGCCGTTTTCGGTCTTTAGAAACGTTGTTCCTTCAACCTCAGGCATGAAAGTGCGACCTCCAACAGCCCAGCCATACAATTTGTCGAAAAAGAATACATCATATAATTCACCTCTTACTCCATCAGGAACCTGTTGTTTGGTCCAGTTCGCACCTCCATCCGAAGTGTTAAGAATAAAAGGGCGCCAACCTTCACTGTCTTTACCCACTGCCCAGCCATTATTATTATCTGCAAAATTCACTGCATAAAGAGTACTGCCACTTGTTGGATATTCAGGCTTTGTCCAAGTCTCTCCATCTGTTGTACGGTAGATCAGGCATTGGTCCTTATTATGATCCTTACCAACTGCAATAACCTCTTTATCGCTGATACAGAAGATGTCACAGATCACGTCTACACCAAAATTGATTGCTGTTTGCTCAATCCAGTCTGTCCCTCCATTGGTCGTCTTGAAAATTTTACTGCCCGCAGCGTAACCCGTATTTTCATCTGTAAAACAGATCGTTTTTAAGGATATTCCATCCAATACAAGCTGCAACGTCCAATCATCACCACCATTGGTGGTCTTCATTATGAGTCCGCGCGACAAGGTATCGTATCCGACAACCCATCCAAGCTGGTGATTCAAAAAGGATAAACCTTTCAGAGAATGCGTATAACCTGGAAGCTCCTTACGAGTCCACGACCTCCACTGAGCCGAAAGTGAAGAGTTAAACAAGATTAAACAAGCAACCCATAAGAGAAAAAAATATCTCCCCTTTAATTCCCCCCTCTTCATAGCATAATTTTTCATGATCTCCTCCTCAATCTGGACAATAAAAACATCACATCACTTCGGGGCTGATTTTATGGATGGGCCATTAACCAATAAATATCCTATCCATGAGAGGGCTTACATACTATTTCTGCAACATCCCGATCACGATTAATGATTAAATCATAAATCATTGTTACATCCATAAAACCACCCTGCACCATGTCCCGCCAGGGACAAAATCTCTGCAGAAAATTTATCACAACAAGAATGCCTCAATGGGGACGATGGTCTTGTTTAATAAAGTTTAGTGCACATGACAATAGGATATCTTTCCATTAATCCAATGGATAGAGAAAGAAAAATCCTATGGCATGGTCTAAAATCAACCGCGGTATCAGACGGTTAAAATCGGAGGACGCCAGGATTGAGATCATCCAAAGGCTGGCCACAGATTTTAATCTGACACCAATCATCAAAGAATCATTTTATCAACAGTTTACGATTTACTTCATAGAACATTCTAACATCTACATCAATTTATATATATTTAATCTATGGGACAGGTCTCCACAGCACGTACTCCTGTCCCTGAAGGCTTTTTGTATGAGACTCCAAAATAATAAACTTATCTCCTCCCCTGCTCATATGAGCTCATTCCAGCACTATCATCTTCTTTACAGCAGAAAAGCCCTTCATCTTTATCTTATAAAAATAGATCCCTGATGCAAGGCCTGCGGCATTAAAACTAATCTTATACTGCCCGGGTTCATATCTTTTGTCAATCAGGGTTCCAACAACCTGCCCCAATATATTATATATCTTTAGAACCACTCTACAGGGCTCTTTTACTCCAAAACAAATCTGTGTCTCCGGGTTAAATGGATTGGGATAGTTCTGCATTAGATAGAACCGTTTAGGAACATTTGTGCCGACATCTTTATCCCCAACAGAAACCTTTAAGAAATTGGAAAATCCTGATGTGTTGCCTGAATCATCCGTTGCTGTTGCGGTTATCCTCGGCCCACCAAGAACTCCACCATAACTCCAGTTTCCAGAACCATCTGCCATGACATCAGCCTCAAAGACCTGGCCCTGGTTGGATGAATCCGAGAATATCTCTACAGTCGAATTTGGAGGGGCAGTTCCTGTCAGTGGGGAAGAGCCGGTTATGACAGGTGCGGCTATTCCCTTATTGGCTCCATCTTCCAGAGATATTCCTCCCTTTACATTCTTTGCTATAGAATTTCTGGTGATCGTGATATGCTTCACTTTGTTTCCATAAAGCCTTATGCCGTAATCGCCATTATACCATATTGTATTTTCAGGACCTATCGTATCTGAAGATGCATTCTCGACATGTATACCCGATTCTGTATTTGGCAGAGGGCTAACTCCGTCTGCCTTCACTCCAATCAAGTTGTTTTGAATCAAATTCCCACCAATGGAGTTACTCAGCATTATGCCTCTCTTGTTTCCTGAAAATAGATTGTCTATCAAAATATTCCGCAAACCACCAAAATGGGCTCCGTAATAAACATTTCCAAGATCCATGGTTCCGCTCGTGTCTGTTCCGCAGTAGTTGTTTATAAACAGGTTATAAGCCGTGGAATCACCAGATGTTGCTATACCGCTCCAGCCGTTACCGGAAACTATGTTCCTCTGATCTCTTGAAGGCCCACCAATGATATTATACTTTGCATTAGATTCGATGCGAATGCCATGACGGTGATTTGGTATTGTATCCTGTCCTGTTGCATCAAGGCCAACCCAGTTTCCTATTACCATATTTGAGTCTGTACCTGCACCATTCAGGATTACACCACTCCAATTGTTACCGCTGATGATATTTCCCGGACCAATCTGATTGTGCCTGGCCTTCCATGAAACAATCACACCATTATATTTATTGCCAACAGCCTGCATGCCTGTTAAATCAGTACCTATCAAGTTGCCGATTACCATATTGTAATTTGTTTCCTCCCCTGAAATCGAAATGCCATTACTATCATTCCCTGAAATTACATTTGCCTCCCCTTCATCCATTCCCCCAATAACGTTCCCTTTAGGAAAACGATAAATATATATTCCAACACTGCTATTACTAAATTTTGTAATGCCGTCCGTTCCTGTCCCGATAAAATTGCCCATGATTACATTCTGATCCGCACCTCTTCCTGAAATATATATTCCATATTCATTTCCCGAAATAACATTTCGCTCACCCGCCTCTTTCCCCCCGATTCTATTTGCTGATGCACTATCCACAATCATTATTCCATATTTATTCTCTATTATATCATCACATTTAGCATTCAGACCGATTATGTTTCCTACAACTACATTGCTATCTGAATCATATATATAAATACCGTTGTTGTTTCCTGAAATAACATTTCTCTTATCTGACGAAGTCCCTCCAATAATATTATGAGCCGATTTTAATGAAATATAGATACCATTCCAATTGCAAAGCGTATCGCTTCCTGCTGCATTTGTGCCTATGAAATTTCCGAATATTCTGTTGCCGTTAGAGTTCTCTCCATATATATCTATAGCTGATCCATTAAATCCAGATATAATCATACCGCATATTACATTCCCAGAGGAATAAATCAACAGACCATCTCCCCACCCTGATAACAGTTTTCCATTAAGAAAAATCTCTGGCCCATCCGGATTTGTGTCCGATCTGTTCAATGTCTGCGAATTTCCGTCTATAATCGTGCTGTCGTCCGTAATGACTGGTAATTCCGTCATTGGCGAAATCTTCCATACGGTTCCGTCGAATCCGGGATCTGTATCAGGTATATCAAACAGTATAGAATCAGAACCGTAAGAGAGATTTGCCTGCTCAATTGCCCAGCGCAGAGATCCTTCACCTGTATCTGCAGTAGTTGTAACCATAATGGCTCCTAAATGTACTGGAGCAGAAAATTCAGATGTGTTTCCTGAAGCATCCGTTGCAGTTGCCGTAACCCATGGACCCTGTGGTGTGCCAGGCCAGAAGAAATTTCCTGAACCATCTGCACGGATAGAATCCTCATATATCTTTCCCTCATCATCATTACCACTAAATATTTCAACAAGAGAGTTTGGTGGTGCTGTTCCAGAAACAGAGCCTATGCTATTTATGACCGGTGACTGTAATTCATTATTTCCACCAGAAATAAGATTTATGCCCAATGTTCCATTACTGTGTATGCTGTTGCGAGTAATCGTATTCCCAACACTTCCCATATCACTGACTATTACACCTGAATATCCATTGAATGCAATCGTATTGCCAGGACCAACTATATTGTTCTCTGCACCATAAGATATATAAATACCATTAGAATCATTTTTAAGCGCACTATTACCCGATACATCTGTCCCAATCTTATTGCCGGCTATCCTGTTCTCATCACAGCCATCCCCATAAAGCCAGATTCCATTCTGTAAATTTCCCGAAATTAGATTCCCCTCATCCTTTCCATCACCTCCTATAAATGTGTGTGTAACCTTTCCAGATAAGATTATCCCGTAATTGTTTGGTATTGCGGTTGTCCCTAATATGTCTGTCCCAATATAGTTTCCGATTATTCTATTTGAATCCGATGGGGTAGAGGTTGAATATATATATATATCCCACTACTTCCATTTCCAGAAATAGTATTCCTGTGCTCTGGAAGAGTGCCACCGATTAGATTATAAGAAGCCTGAAATATATATATCCCATTATATTTATTCCCCATATCAATAGTACCACCCGGATCAAGTCCAATAATGTTGCCAATAACAACATTGCTGTCTGATCCTTCATATTTAATGACAATACCATTCCCCCTATTACCGGATATCACATTCCCGGGTCCTATAGTGTTGTGACTGGGACCATTATAGATTGAAATCCCACTATTACCGTTGCTCAGTGTATCTGTCCCGCTGCTGTTAATGCCGATATAGTTGCCAACAATCTCATTCCAATCTGTACTGTCACCATAAATATATACACCCACAATAGTGTTCCCACAAATAACATTTCTCTCCTCAGGGCTTGTTCCGCCTATAACATTATGGCATACTTTATCATGCATGTATATCCCATAGGACTGTTTCCTGAATACAAGAGTACCGCTTGAGTCGGTTCCAATAAAATTTCCAACTACGCGATTGCTATCTGTACCTGATTGAGAAAAAAGAATGCCATAATTTGCGTTTCCAGTGATTATATTGCCTGGACCAATAACATTATGCTTACTCTCCATGCCTACATCAACACCCAACGTCCCATTCCCAAGCGTATCTACTCCACTCCTGTCCATTCCTATGAAATTTCCCTCTATATGATTATAATGGGATGAACGAATTTCTATCCCGGAATAGCCGTTCCCGGATATTATGTTCCGATCGCTATGGTCTGGGCCGCCTATTATATTGTAAGAAGAACCGACCCCTAAAAAAATACCATGTGTAGTTGAAGATCCAGCAGCCTCCCCAGAAAAGTCAGGCCCAATATAACATCCTGTTACTCTGTTATATGAACCATATATACTGATCTGTGAATTATTGAAATTATATATTACGATTCCCTTGACTATATTGTATGAGCTATTTATCATTATTCCACTAGTGGAACCAGCGTTTGTTCCATCTATCACTATTTCAGGACCCTTACTGTTTGGATCACCACCCACAAAGAGAGCCTGTGTTGTTCCATCAATAACAGTACTGTCACTATCAAGAGAGGGAAGTGCACTCAATGGCTTAATAACCCATATCCCTACATCTGCATCGTGGCCTGCCACGCCTTCTGGAATGTTGAAAACAATTGTGTCTGGCCCTGCATGGGCGTCAGCATCGAGCATTGCCTGACGCAGCGAGCCGGCACCTGAATCACCAGTATTGGTTACTAAATACTTGTCTGCAAATGCTCTCGATATTAGCAGAGAAACTAATATAAAAAATTGCAAAAATCTTCTTTGCAGATTAATTCCTGATTTCATGATTACCCTCCTTTGGTTTGGGGCTGTATGATGAAGTCGACTGAAGAAAAATATTGGTTCTCAGAACCAAATAACAAATGAGTGTGCAGGAAAAATATTTAATGATAATGAGACTCTTAATATTTGTTAAACTAATATTTAGTATACAAATTTTTTCATTAAAATCAACAGAAATATTGACAATTTGAATTTTATCCTTTATATTAATATCTAATTTGACCGCGGAGAACATTAAATGGCAACAACATCTGAATTTAGAAACGGTATGGTTATCAGGCTTGATGGTGAGTTGTGGACAATGGTCGAATTTCAACATGTCAAGCCTGGAAAGGGAGGTGCATTTGTTCGCACCCGACTGAAGAACGTCAAGAGCGGCCGGGTGATAGACAGAACATTCAGATCCGGAGAAAAGGTAGAAGATGTTCGCCTCGAAAAAAAGCCTGTCCAATTTCTCTATCGTGGTGAGAGAGAATTTGTCTTTATGGACACAAATACATACGATCAGATATTTGCATCTGAAGAAGTAGTGGGCGAGGCTATAAATTTCATGAAAGAGGGAGGCGAAGTGGAGCTCCTCTTTCAGGGCGAGGAACCGATAGGAATCGAGCTTCCGATATTTGTAGAATTGAGGGTAGAAAAAACAGACCCTGGTGTTAAAGGGGATACTGCCACAGGAGGTAGCAAACCAGCTACACTGGAGACTGGCGCGGTTCTTCAGGTTCCACTCTTCATAAAAAATGGAGAGATAATAAAAGTAGATACACGGACGGGGGAATATGTGGAAAGGGTAAAATAGGGTAAATTAGAGAGTTGGAGAAGAGAGATGGATTTAAAAGAGATAAGAAGAATTATCAAACTCGTTGAAAAAAGCAACATTGAAGAACTGGAGATCAAGGAAAACGATTTCCAGATACGAGTCACAAAAATAAAAGAGCAGTCACAGCACCAGGTTTCGGCAACGGTTCCTGTGCAAAATCTGCTGCATCAACAGTTGCCACAGAGTCCCCAACCACAGCCTCAGCCTGTCGCCCAGGAAGTTAAGAAGAGTGAAGATGAGAGACCGTCCAATAACAATTTTATAGAAGTACGCTCTCCAATGGTGGGCACCTTCTACAGGGCTCCTGCACCAGATGCAGAACCCTATGTCAAAGTTGGAGACGAGGTTCAACCAGGCACAATACTCTGCATAGTAGAAGCAATGAAACTGATGAATGAAATAGAAGCAGAGGTAGCAGGAAGAATTAAAGAAATACTTGTTGAAAATGCCCAGCCTGTTGAATTTGATCAACCCCTCTTTATAATAGAAAAACTTTAAGGTGTATTAAGTGATAAAAAAAATATTAATAGCCAACCGTGGAGAAATCGCACTCCGAATCATACGGGCATGTAAGGAACTTGGAATTACAACCGTTGCAGTCTATTCAAGTGTAGACAGAGATTCCCTCCATGTACGTTTTGCTGATGAAGCTGTGTGTATTGGACCACCTCCTCCAGATAAGAGCTATCTAAATATACCAAGAATAATGAGCGCTGCAGAAATCACCAATGCAGATGCAATCCACCCCGGCTATGGTTTCCTGGCAGAGAATTCCGAATTTGCCGACATCTGTGAATCATCAGGAATCATCTTCATAGGACCTTCGGCAGAAATGATCTCCAAAATGGGAGATAAGATATACGCCAAGAACATAATGAAAAAGGCAAATGTTCCCACGATTCCAGGCAGCGACGGCGGCCTTAAAAATCAGGAGGAGGCAATCGAGCTGGCAGAACAGATTGGCTATCCTGTAATCCTGAAGGCCACTGCAGGGGGCGGAGGAAAGGGAATGCGTATAATTAGCGACAAAGATAAACTTCCTCAGGCATTTGCAATGGCCCAGGCCGAAGCAAAGGGTTCATTTGGAAACCCGACTCTCTATATGGAGCGATACTTTGAATCCCCACGTCATATAGAAGTACAGCTTTTAGGCGATGGAAAAGGAAACGTCATTGCACTGGGAGAGAGGGAATGTTCGATCCAGAGAAAACATCAAAAGCTTATCGAGGAGTCGCCCTCTCCTGTTGTAGATAAAACATTAAGGCAGAAGATGGTCGATGCCGCAGTGAGAGGAGCAAAATCGGTTGGATACAGAAGTGCAGGTACTGTAGAGTTTCTGCTTGACCAGGAGGGAAATTTTTATTTTATGGAGATGAATACCAGAATTCAGGTCGAACATCCTGTAACCGAGATGGTCTACGGACTCGATCTATTAAAGGAACAGATTCGAGTGGCTGCTGGAGGTTCGATAAATGACATCCACATGGAACTCGAACCCCACGGTCATGCTATCGAATGCCGCATCAATGCAGAGGACCCATTTAAGGGTTTCCGACCAATGCCTGGTAAAATCACTGCATTTCATGAGCCTGGCGGAATGGGTATAAGGGTCGACACACACGCCTATGCGATGTATCAAATCCCTCCGAACTATGATTCGCTTCTTGCAAAACTAATAGCCTATGGGAACAATCGCGAGGAAGCAATAAGTAGAATGAAACGGGCATTAGAGGAGTTCATTATCGAGGGAGTCCCGACTACAATACCATTTCACAAACAGGTTATATCGGATAAAAATTTCAATGAAGGCAACTTTAATACTCATTTTCTTGAACATTTTAAACTCAAACCAGAAACAAACGAATAGAGGTGAGAAATGAATATTCCTGACAATCTTTATTACACAAAAGATCACGAATGGGCTCGAGTTGAAGGAGAAGAAGCTATAATCGGAATTACAGAATATGCCCAGGGAGAACTCGGAGACATAGTCTTTATTGAGATGCCCAAACAGGGCGATATGACAAAGCAGTTCGAAGCGTGCGGAAATATAGAGGCGGTCAAGGCAGTTGCAGATCTTTATGCTCCGCTGTCTGGTGAGGTCATTGAAGTCAACTCTGCACTGGAATCTGAGCCTCAAAAAGTCAACAAAGATCCTTATGGGGAAGGCTGGATATTAAAAATAAAAATCTCCGATAAGAGTGAACTCGATTCGCTCCTCTCTCCAGATGATTATAAAAAACTTATCGAATAAAAATATAGAGGGCCGACCCAAAGAATGAGCCGGCCCTCTGAACTCCTACAAATAACCAAATCTATTTAATAATTCAACAGCCTTTTTATCTGCCAGAAGCTCATCCACCCGCTCTCTGTGTTTCTCCTCCTTCCATCTTCCAATAGAGCTCGTATAGAGATCCTTTACCGTACCAAACCAGTGTCTGCTTTTCCTTACTCGGGTGTGCTCTATCCAGGAATACATATGAGGAGTACACTCCTCGCATAAGAAATCACAAATCTTTTTAATTGTATCCTGATATGAGTTTATCAAATCCTCATATCTTATGGTCAACACCTGTGGATGATCTATAAACCGCAATCCTGCCGAGACATCGTTTATCCACCGGCTAATAGGCACCCAGTACTCTCCAGGAGCATATGGATGACTGGAGGTCACAACATCTCTTCCGTCTCTGACAATATGAATTAACCTTACGTGATCCCCGAAATAATCAAGAATCTGCTCAAAGTAGCGTACATTCATCGGGGTCTTTTCACACCAACGTGTTGTAGATTCAGGAATCCTGCGAAACAGTAAATTCCTGTAGAGGCGGTAATATCCTGCCGCAGTATATCTCGAACTGCCATTTTCAGAATTTTCCACTCTTCTCCACTTCATGAATGCATACGTCTGTTCGGGTATGCTGTAGATATGCGGATGAGCATCGAGTATGGAAAGCAATATTGTCGTTCCAGACCTTCCACATGCTCCGATGATTATTGGAGGATCCGAAAAGTGCCGGCTCTCTTTTTTTGATCCAAAATAGTTTATAATAGGAACGATAGTCTTGTGTTTTATTCTCTTTAGCATGATTGGTATCAAATATAAATAAAAGAGTGTTAAAAATCAACAACGGCAGGACAAACAATTTACTTGTGATTATCAAAATTGTTTTTAATTTAATACTGAGATTGCCGTTCCTATGATCGGTTCATTAAATAGTTCATTGAGAAAGGCGTTTAAAATGAAACCTATATATAATTCAGTCATTCTTTTAGCTTTTGTTTTCCTCCTCTCTTCTTTATGCTGCAATAAAAAATCGATAACTGAATCCAAGGGCCCTGTAACCTTTACAGTCTCACCAATAGAGTATGATGATATAAGAAAAGCAACGCCTCTGGGAAATCTCAATCCTCCAGACCACACATTTCCCACAAATCATATTGGATTCTATTTGAATGGTTCCGATTTGGTAGAGGTTCGGGCATATGCTGACGGTAAAATTACCACTGTATATTCTAACACAGGAGGAGGCGACTTCAGGATCGAATTCAAACATACATCAACATTCTACTCCTATTTAGACCATGTTGAGAATCTGACAGATCAGATAGTAGAAGGAGAGAAAGTAGAGGCTGGCGATCTCATAGGTTACGGTAATCCTGCAACAGGTGCAGTAGACATGGGTGTAGTAGATTATGATACAACGAGAAATTTCATTGTACATGCAAGATATCATGAATTCTACCTTCACTGCGGAAATCCATACCTCTATTTTTCCGATGAGATAAGAAATGCTCTCCTTGATAAAAATCCAAGAACAGTAGAGCCTCGTGGAGGAAAGATCGATTTCGATATCGATGGAACCCTCTCCGGCAACTGGTTCCTCGAAGGAACGCCTCTTACATCGGAGGCAGCAAGTTATATATACAGCGCAAATCAGCTTGCATTTGTTTATGATGATTACGATCCATCGATAATCCGCATCACATGCGGGGGAACCCTGGCAATAGCTCCATTTGACAGACGAGTAGTAGGAAATACACCCAGCCCAAAAGATGTGAACTCTTCGAGCGGAATGGTCAAATATGAACTCTCCAAACCCTCTCCCTTCCACACACCCGGCATACTACTGGTAGAAATGTTAGAGAGCAGAAGAATAAGAGTCGAGGTCTTTCCTAACAAGACAAAATCTGAGGTAACAGGATTTACAGGAAATGCAAAAATTTATATTCGATAATAAAAAGGAAACCTAAAATCATGAAGAAAATTGGACTCGCTCTCGGAGGAGGAGGTGCAAGAGGACTTTGTCATATAGAGTTCTGCAGAGCACTGGATGAAATGAAGATTAAACCATCTATTATATCGGGTACAAGCATTGGTTCTATTATAGGAAGTTTCTATGCTGCAGGCATGTCTGGTGCAGAGATGAAAGAGTTGGCAGAGACAATCGATCTATTTGAGTACGGCAAAATGATCGACATTTCAATTCTGCGACCCAAGGGTCTTCTCAAGGGGAAACGAGTGGAAGAATTTCTGCAAAAGCATCTTCCTGTAAAAACATTTGAGGAATTGAAAATACCACTGAAAATTGTTGCAGCAGATTTCTGGAATAGAAAACAGATCATTTTTCAATCGGGCAGTCTCATTCCTGCTATACGGGCAAGCATATCGATCCCTGCAATCTTTGAGCCTGTGAGGATTGATGGAATCATCATGGTTGATGGGGGCACAGTCAATCCTCTTCCAATGAATATAATACGAAACAGCTGCGATATTCTCATAGCAATAGATGTATCTGGCAAGAATGTCCCCTCCAGAAAAGATCAGATGCCTTCCATATTCGATTCTATAATGATGTCCTACCAGATAATGGAGACAGTATTTGTTAAAAATCAGTTAGAGATTGTAAAGCCGGAAGTTTATATAAAACCAGATCTTATAAACATCCAGATACTCGATTTTCACAAATCCCGCGAAATCATGGAAAGTGTAAAGAACGATGTTAGAAAGCTCAAGAGCGATCTTAAAAAATTGAAAGGGAGAAAGTATTTTAAATTATTAAAAAGGGAAGTTTAAATGAAAAAGTCAAAGGTTGCCATTCTAAGAACTTCACCATCCACCATTTTAAAAGATTACCACAGATTGATGAATCTGGCAGAATATCAAAAATATCTTAAAAAGGACAGAGACACCGCCCTTAAGATCAACATAAGCTGGCATTTCTTTTATCCTGGAAGCTCTACCACGCCCTGGCAGCTGGATGGTGTAATCAGAGCAATGAAAAAAGATGGCTTTGATCCGAACCTCATTCACGCATGTCACAACAAGACCGTTGTCATAGATGCTCACTTAGGAGAAAGGGAGAATAAACAAATCAACGTGATCACATCTCACGGACTGAGAAACATTCATCTCTATGAAAATGAAGAGTGGATTCATATACGTGATGCAGTTGGTGATCTTGCAGATAGATTCCTCGTCCTAAACAAGGTATATCCTAAAGGTTTTTTCATTCCAAAACGCTTCATTGGTGAAAATATACTTCATCTTCCAACTGTTAAAACACATATATTTACAACAACAACAGGAGCCATGAAGAATGCATTCGGCGGACTGCTGAACGAAAGGCGTCACTGGACGCATCCCGTGATTCATGAAACCCTTGTCGATCTTTTGATGATCCAGCAAAAAATCCACACAGGCATCTTTGCAGTAATGGATGGAACATTTGCAGGTGATGGGCCAGGACCTCGATGTATGATTCCTCATATTAAAAATGTTATACTTGCATCGGCAGATCAGGTAGCAATCGATGCGGTTTCTGCAAAACTAATGGGATTCGACCCAATGAACGATCTCAAATATATTCGTCTCGCACACCAGAGAGGACTGGGCTGTGGAGACTTAAAAGAAATAGAGATAGTTGGTGACAGGGAACTTGTCAAGGAGAACTGGAATTTTGTCGGACCCTTTGTTAAGATGACATTTGCAAGTCGAATGCAGCATAGAATCTACTGGGGCAAACTCAAAAAAGTTCTTGAATGGAGTTTAAAGACTATCCTTGCACCCTGGTCTTACATTGCAAGCGTTGTCTATCACGACTTCTTCTGGTATCCTGCTCATCAGATCAGGGTAATAAAAATTTTGCGGAGCGACTGGGGAAGACTTTTTCAAAACTGGGATGAGGTCAGCATACCACCCGATGATTTAAACAGCGATGGATGGAAAGATGTTGGTAAGACTCCTGCCAAGCTCACAAGGAGCAGTTGGAAGTTAATTGCAAAAGCATTCAAAATTTTATTTACAGCCGTAAAGGAGTCTCCAGAGTTTAAATCAAGGAAAAAATATAAGTAATAAAATAGATTCAAAAAATCAAAGGAGGAATAAAAATGTCACATAAAAACTTTAAGCCATTCAAACATCCTGTATTGATCGTCTCCATTTTGCTTTTAATGTCGACTCTGGCTCAGCCTCAGATTGTCAATACTTATAAGATGCCGCCAAAGGTCATTGCCGATTTGATAGATGCTCCACCAACTCCATCAGTAATGATTGGACCTCTAAACAAATGGATGCTGATCATGGAGCTTTCAGGGCTTCCATCTATAAGAGATCTTGCACAACCCGAACTCCGTCTTGCAGGAATCAGATTCAACCCAAACACAAATACAGCAACCAGATCATTATATTATATAAACTTGAAATTAAAGAACATCAGAACAGGTGAAGAATTCGCAATCAAAAATCTACCAGAGAATCCGAACATCCGGCATGTTCAGTGGTCACCAAACGGAAAATTCATATCGTTTACAAATCTTGAGAGCGATGGACTCAGGTTATGGCTTGTAGATTTAAAGACAAAATCGGCAAAAAAATTATCTTCCGCAAGACTCAATGGAATCTACGGCTCACCATACGAATGGGTATCGAACTGCAAAACATTGATTTGCAGAATAGTGGACCCGAACCGCGGAAAACCTCCCGAGGCCCCTGAAATCCCGATTGGGCCAATCATTCAGGAAACCACCGGCAGGAAAGCCCCTGCAAGAACATATCAGGATCTATTAAAGAGCCCCTACGATGAGAATCTCTTTGAATACTATGCATCCTCCCAGATAATAAAAATAACCTTAGATGGAAAATCTAAAACACTGAGCAAATCTTTTCTATTCAGCAATGTTGATCCATCTCCGAATGGAAAGTATCTTCTTGTTGAAAAACTGCACCGTCCATTCTCATATCTTGTTCCTGCATATCGGTTCCCATACAGTGTTGAGATATGGGACATTGAAGGTAATCTTGTGAAAACTGTGGCCGATCTTCCACTTGCAGAAAATGTTCCAATCGGATTCGGTGCAGTACCCACAGGTCCGCGTTCTTTCCACTGGCGCTCAGATGCTCCCTCAACACTCGTGTGGGTTGAGGCACAGGACGGTGGTGATCCAAAAAGAAAGACCGATATTAGAGATAGAGTCTATATGCTTCCGGCCCCTTTTAAAGGAGAGAGCATACCGATAATATCTCTGAAATATCGTTACTCTGGAATCAACTGGGGAAACGGCAGGGTTGCACTAGTTTCTGAATCATGGTGGCGAACCCGCAGGACTCGTACCTGGATAATCGAGCCTGATCACAGAAGCTCAAAACCACGACTTCTGTTTGACCGATCCTATGAGGATCGATATTCTGATCCTGGCAGACCCGTGATGATACGCTCCTCATATGGAACCTCTGTGCTTTTGACCGGAGAGAAGGGAAAGACAATCTTCCTAAGTGGA